>NZ_RJAD01000001.1:1533998-1840798 GCF_003999995.1 Microbacterium sulfonylureivorans | reverse complement strand
CCTCCTCGCGGTCGTGCTCGCGGGTGCGTTCGCCACGCCCGCGATGACCGACGCGGCGTGGACCGACACCGAAGTGTCGACGAGCTCGGCACTCACCGCCGGCACCGTGACTCCGGTCACGGCCATGACCTGCACGGCCGGCGCCCTCGCGCCCGTCACCTTCACGTGGACCGCCCCCGTCAACGGCCTCCCCCGGACCGGCTACCGCTACACCGTCACGGGCGGGCTCACGACGTCGGGCACCCTCGCCGCCGGTGCCACCAGCATGCAGTTCACCACCGCACTGCTCGGAATCGGCTCGGGCACGTTCTCGCTCTACGCCGTCGGCCCCGGCGGATGGGAGTCCGTCGTCAAGACGGGAACCCTGTCCTTCCTGACGGCGATCCTCTCGTCCTGCTCGGTCCCCTGATCTCCGCCGTCAGAGCCGTCGCCACGATCGGAGACCGGTGCGTCCGGGGCATCACGCCGGTGCGGCGTCGGCGGCGTCCGACCCCCCGCCGAGGAGCACCTTCACCTCCGCCAGACTCGCCTCCGACCGGGCGAGCAGGGTCCGGAGGTCGTCGAGCGTGGCGGCGGATCCGGCGGGCTGCGCCCCCGAACCGACGGGTGCGGCGGATGCCTTCTCCCCCGCGGCCGAGGCCACGTCCGTCGTCGCGTCGACCGGGGCCGGGGCATCCGTCGTCGATGTGGCAGCCGCAGAGTCGTCGCCCTTGCGCGGCGACAGGAAGAGATTCGCGAGGTAGCCCGTGAATGTTCCGAAGATGCCGACGCCGATGATGATGATGCCGGTGCCGATGAACCGGCCGGCTTCGGTCACGGGGTACTGGTCGCCGTAGCCGACCGTCGAGATCGTGACGATCGTGTACCAGAGCGCATCCGACGCCGACGTGATGTTGGCGCCCTCCGCGTACTCCTCGACCTTGAGGATCGCGAGGCTGCCGAACTCGAGCACGAGGATGCCCATGAGCAGGAGCAGGAGCAGGGCGCTGCCGGCGCGGTCGCGCGTGATGGAGCGCCAGATCGTCCGCGGGCCGACGTCGCGCAGCAGCCGCGCGACCCGGACGAGCCGGAAGACGCGCAGGATCTTCGCCTGCGGGAACGGCAGGCTCGCCAGCAGGTCGGCCCAGCCGAAGTGCTTGAAGAAGTAGGCGCCCGCCGAGGGCGCCGTCGATATGCGGTACGTGAAGTCGCCGAGGAAGATCCCGCTGAAGAGCAGGTTCATGACGTTCAGGATCTGCTGGAGTCCGGGATCGGAGACGACGGCGTAGACCAGGATGAGGTTGAGGATCGACAGGACGGACAGCAGCCCGATGAAGATCTCGTAGCCGGTGCTCTTGAGCTCGGTGCGCGGTGCAGACATGGCAGGATTCTGGCACCAGCAGGGCAGACACGGCGACGCGTGTTAGCGTGAGCGCCAACACGGGGGAGGTGCGCATGACCGAGTCGATCGGCGTCGTCCTGCGCCTGCTCCTCGAGATCCTCGGGGCCGCCGCCGTCCGCGAGCCGAGCGCGATCGCGTTCGCCGCTGCGGCCGTCGCCGCCGTCGCCGTGGCCGCCCTTGCACTGGCGAGCGTCGACCTCCCCGCGTCCGCGGTCGGCTCGTCGCCGCACCCGCAGCGGGCGATCGGCGTCTCCGTGCAGCCGGCGCAGAGCCACCCGGACGCTCCGGGCCACTCGCGTCCGCGAGCTCCCGGTCTCGCGGCTTCGGCCGCCTGACCCGGTTCCGCCCTCCCCGACGTTCGGGGTGTCCTCGGCGTCCGCCGGTGTCTTCGTGGCCGCATGCGCCCACCAGACACCGAACGAACGGACCCCATGGACATCTACTCCTTCCCGCCCATCGCCGCGATCCTCGACGCGGCCTACACCGGGCTGATGCAGCTCGCCGCCCTCCTCGAACCCCTCACGGGAGGAGCGGCGGCCGCGGCATCCGTCCTCCTCGTCACTCTGCTGGTGCGCGCGGTGCTCGTGCCCGCGGGCGTCTCGCAGGCCAAGGCCGAGCAGACGCGCAGCCGCCTGGCCCCGAAGCTGCGGGCGCTGCAGAAGCGGCACGGCCGCGACCGCGAACGGCTCCAGCGCGAGACGATGAAGCTCTACTCCGACGAGAGGACTTCGCCGTTCGCCGGCTGCCTGCCTCTCCTCGCGCAGGCGCCGGTGATCGCCGTCGTCTACGCGCTCTTCGCGTACCCGACGATCGCGGGGCACGCCAACGGGCTGCTCGCCGAACAGCTCATCGGAGTGCCACTGGGCACGAGCCTCGTCGGGGCGATCGCATCCGGCACGGCGACGGCGGCGACGTTCGCCGTGTTCGGCTGCCTGATCGCCGTCATCGTGATCGCCGCCGAGATCACGCGACGCGCGTTCCGCCCGCCGGCAGCTGTCGACGCGGATGCTTCGCCCCTCGCCGGTCCGGGAATGCTGCGAACGATGGGGGCGCTCCAGTTCTCGACCGCCGTGGTCGCGCTGTTCGTCCCGCTTGCCGCCGCCCTCTACCTCGCGACGACGGTGGTGTGGACGCTGGTGCAGCGGATGATCCTCCGTCGGCGCTACCCCCTCGCGACACCGTGACGATCAGGAGTCCTTCGCGGGAGGCACGGCTGCCGGCTTCGGCTCGCGGCCGTGCTTCACCGCGATCGTGAGCAGCCGCACGCCGGCGCCGAGCACGATCAGGTTCAGGATCATCTGGACCGTGACCAGGACTCGTGCGGACTGATTGACCGCGCTGATGTCTCCGAACCCGACGGTGGAGAAGATCGTGACGGTGAAGTAGAGCGCGTCCATGCGCGTGAGCGCCGACGAGAAGGTGCCGGGCGCGTTGCGCTCCATGAGGAAGTACGCCCCCGCGAACAGGAGCAGGTACACCGGCGCGATCACGGCGAGCGCTTCGATCGCTCGGATGCCCGGATCGGCCGACCGGATGATCGCCAGCACCTGCCACACCGTGACCCCCGCCAGCACCAGCGCGGCGACGATGAGCGCGAGCCCGACCGGCAGCGCGTCGATCCACTGCAGGGGGATGACGAAGTACAGGGTGACGAGCACGACCGCGGCGACCAGTGCACGCAGCAGCCCGATGACGATCACCCGTCGACGCTGCGCGCGCGACAGCCGCTCGATCGGCGGTTCGATCCGCGGTTCGGTCATGGCGTCCGTCCTCTCGCCGCCGGCGTGCCCACACGTGCCGTCAGGATGCTCCCACGTTGGCGACCGTCGGCGGTGAAGGCATCACCCGTGGGGAGTGAACTCGCCCGGTGCCGGGCCCGGCTTCTTGGACCCTGTGCGGCAATGCGATACTCGTGTGGTCCGCCGTTCGTCTGCGGATCACGATCATGAGCACCCCGAACCAGAGTCGCACCGTGGCGAGCGTCAGCGTCGTCGGGCCCGGTCGCGTCGGACGCGCCGCCTCCGCCGCGCTCCGCGCCGCGGGCTACATCGTGCACGGCCCGTCGGGGCGCGGCGACGCCGTCGAGCGCGCCGACGTCGTCCTGCTGTGCGTCCCCGACCGCGAGATCGCGGCCGTCTCGGCCGCCGTGCGCGACCGGGGCCGATTCGTCGGCCACACGTCGGGCGCCACCCCGCTCGCCGGAACGGACGCCGACTTCGGCCTGCACCCACTGCGCGCGTTCGTCGGCGACGAGGGATCCGCCGCGTTCGAGGGCATCGGCTGCGCGATCGCAGGCACCTCGCCCGACGCCCTCGGCCTCGCGGAGGAGCTCGCCCTCGCGGTCGGCGGCCGCCCGTTCGAGGTGCGCGACGATCAGCGGGCGGGGTATCACGCCGCGGCATCCATCGCGTCGAACTTCCTGGTGACGCTCGAGGACGCCGCAGAGGCGATGGCCGAGGCATCCGGTCTCCCCGCCGCCGAGTTCCGCGGGCACCTGGTTCCGCTCGTCCGCGGCACGGTCGAGAATTGGGCGGAGCACGGACCCCGTGCGGCGCTCACCGGTCCCATCGCGCGCGGCGACGAGGAGACGGTCCGGAGTCAGCGCGCCGCCGTCTCGACGACCGCGCCGGAACTGCTCGCCCTGTTCGACGAGCTCGCCGCACGCACCCGGATCCTGGCCCGGACGGAGGAGTCCCCCGCATGAGAATCGTCCGCACCGTCTCCGAGGTCCGCGCCGCCGTCACGGGCGCCCGGTCCGGCGGCGGGATCGTCGGGCTGGTGCCGACGATGGGAGCGCTCCATGACGGGCACCTGTCGCTCATCCGCGCGGCCCGGGCCGAGAACGACCTGGTCGTGATGTCGCTCTTCGTCAATCCGACCCAGTTCGGCCCGAACGAGGACCTCGCCGCGTATCCGCGCGACGAGGCGCGCGACGCCGAGCTGGCGGAAGGGGCGGGGGCCGACATCCTCTTCGCTCCGCCCGTCGCCGAGGTCTATCCGCACGGCTTCTCGACGAGCATCCACATCTCGGGCATCACCGAGGTGCTCGACGGCGCCCATCGCGGCGCCGAGCACTTCGACGGCGTCGCGACCGTGGTCACCAAGCTCTTCCACATGGTCGCTCCCGACGCGGCGTACTTCGGCCAGAAGGACGCGCAGCAGGTGCTGGTGATCCGACGGCTCGTCCGCGACCTCGACGTCCCGGTCCGCATCATCGCATGCCCGATCGTGCGCGAGCCCGACGGCCTGGCGATGAGCTCGCGCAACGTCTACCTCGACCCCGAGGCGCGCGAGCGCGCGACGGCGCTGAACCGGGCGCTCGACGCGGCCGAGGCGGCGGTCGCGGCCGGCGAGCGGAGCGCCGGCGCCGTGATCGACGCCGCCCGCACCGTGCTGGTCGCCGCCGACATCGATCCCGAGTACCTCGAGCTGCGATCTCCCGACGACCTGCGCGAGCTCGACCGCGTCGACGGCGAGGCCCTGCTGGCCGTCGCGGCACGCGTCGGAGCCGCGCGCCTCATCGACAACCGAATCCTGGAGGCCACCCCATGAGCGCAGGATCCAAGTCCCCCCAGGCGACGCCCGCCCGGCCGCGCATGACCTTCGCCGGCCTGGCCGCGATGAAGGAGCGCGGCGAGCCCATCGCCATGGTCACCGCGTACGACTTCCCGAGCGCGCAGATCGCCGAGGCCGCCGGGGTCGACATGGTGCTCGTCGGCGACTCGGCCGCGATGACCGTGCTCGGGCACGAGAGCACCGTGCCCGTGACCGTCGAGGAGATGCTGATGCTGACCGCGGCGGTCAGCCGCGGGCTCTCCACGCCGCTGCTGGTCGCCGATCTCCCCTTCGGCTCGTACGAGGGGTCGGACGAGCAGGCGATCGCGACGGCGCAGCGGTTCATCAAGACGACCGGAGCCGACGCCGTCAAGATCGAGCGCGGCGGCTCGTCGGTCGACCGCGCCCGCGCGATCGTCGCGGCGGGCATCCCGGTGATGGGCCACGTCGGGCTGACGCCGCAGACCGCGGCGACGATCGGCGGCTATCGCGCGCAGGGCCGCACCGCGGAGGAGGCCGTCGCGCTGTGCGAGAGCGCGGTCGCGCTGCAGGACGCCGGATGCTTCGCCATCGTGTTCGAGGCGATCCCGACGGCCGTCACCGATGCGATCATGCCGCGACTCACGGTGCCCGTGATCGGCATCGGAGCGGGACCGAGCACCGACGGCCAGGTCCTGGTCTTCCACGACCTGCTCGGCATCTACGACGGGCATGCGGCGCGCTTCGTCAAGCGCTACGCCGATCTGCGCGGCGAGATGGTGGCGGCGGTGTCCGCCTATGCGCACGAGGTCCGCACGCACGAGTACCCGCAGCCCGAGCACGGGTACGGGATGCCTGCCGAGGAGGCCGCACGCCTGCGTGCGATCCTCGACGCGAGCGCGCCTCCGCGGGTCAAACGGGCCTAGCGGCACCCGGCACGTCGGACCCGCTCGGCCGTTCCTTGGTGTTCTCTTGGAAGGACTGAGATCTGCTCGGCTCGGAAAGGATCGACGTGCGTGATCTCCCGAATGCGGCACGGCCGTCACTCCTGTACGTGGAGGACGACGCCGAGATCGCCGAGATGACGATCGACGTCCTCTCGGAGACCTACGCGGTGGACCATGTGGCGGACGCGCGAGACGGGCTCTCGCGTGCACTGAACCATCGCTACGACCTGATGCTCGTCGACCGCCGGCTCCCCGGAATGGACGGCGCCGAGCTGGTCGCGGCCGTCCGGACCGCCCGCATCACCACGCCTGTGCTCCTGCTCACCGCGCTGGGGACGATCCACGACAAGGTGGAGGGACTGGATGCCGGAGCCAACGACTACCTCGTGAAGCCCTTCGACTTCGACGAGCTGCTGGCCCGGCTGCGGGCGCTGCTGCGCGGCTACCGCGCCGAGGGGGTACGCCGGCACCTCGGCGACTGGCTGTTCAGCCCGGGCGGCGGAGTGCTGTTCTCGCCGACAGGAGCGAGGACTCCGCTGACGGCCACCGAGACGGCCCTGCTGGGGCTGCTGAGCGAGAGCCCGGACCACGTGTTCTCTCGCGAGGAGATCCTCGGTGCGGTCTTCGCGACAGGCGATGCGCCGGGGTCGGTCGACACCTATGTGCACTACATCCGGCGCAAGTCGACGCCCGAGATCATCGAGACCGTCCGCGGTCGCGGCTACCGGATCGGAGAGCCGACATGAGCGACGCGGCGGACCAGGAGCGGGTCCGACGCTCCGCGCGGCGAGTCGGGCTCTGGGTGGGAGCAGCGTCAGCCGTCGTGATCGCAGCAGGTGTCGGCATCCTCCTGATCATCATGTCGGCCACCTCACGACCTGAGCGCGGAGGCGACGACGACGGGCCATGGGGAGAGCGCGACAACGATCACATCGTGGTCGACGTCGACCGCATCGTGCCGTGGATCGTCGTGCTCGGCATCATCGGCGTCGCCCTGCTGAGCCTGGTCGCGTGGTACGCGGCACGGACGTCCGTGCGCCCTCTCGCCCTGGCGCTGCGCGCGCAGCGCAACTTCGTCTCGGATGCCAGCCACGAGCTGCGCACTCCCCTCACCGCCCTGTCCGCCCGCATCCAGCTGCTCCAGCGACGGCATGAGCACGGCGACCCGATCGACGACACGATCCGGGACCTGCGCCGGAACGCCGCCGTCATGGACGACGTCCTGACCGACCTCCTGCTCTCGGCGGAGGCCGAGGCGATCGCTCCGCCCGCGCCGACCGACGTCGTCGCCTGTGCGCGTGCCGCCGCGGACTCGCTCGAACCGCTCGCGCGCGCGCAGAACGTCACCATCGTGCTCGAAGCCGCCACCGCGCCACTGGCCCGCGTGCCCGCCGTGACTCTGACCCGGCTCATCGTCGCACTGGTCGACAATGCGATCCAGCACTCCCCAGACGGTGCCGCCGTGCACGTCGCCGTGGGGGCATCCGCTCGATTCGTGGAGCTGAGGGTGCGCGACGACGGCGACGGCATCGCCCCTCCGGACCGGGACCGCGTCTTCGAGCGCTTCGCGCGCGGCGATGAGACCGGCCGTCGACGCGGGTTCGGGCTGGGTCTGGCGCTCGTCCGGGAGATGGCGACCCGCTACGGCGGCACGGTCATCGTCGAGGCGACGTCGCCGTCCGGCACCACGTTCCTCGCCCGGCTGCCCCAGTCCTAGACCGAGGCCACGAGCGCCAGGGGGGATGCCGCCTCGACGGCGATCTCGGTGGATCCCAGCCACCGCCGCACACGGCCGTCCGCGGCGACGATCAACCCGGTGCGCGTGTCCGCGGCGGCGATCCAGCCGAGGTCGTCGAATCCGGCGACGACCGCGGCCGTCGCCCGAACGTCGGCGACGGCGAGCGAGTCGGCGACGACGGTCGCGCTGGCGACGCCCTCGGCGGGCCGGCCCGTGAGGGGATCGAGGATGTGCGCGCCGCGCTCGCGCGTGCCCGACGTCGCGACCGCGCCGTTCGCGATCTCGATCGTCGCCGTGACCGAACCGGGTCGGGCCGGATCGGCGATCCCCACGCGCCAGCGCCAGGCCTCGCCCGGTGCGGTGAGCAGCTGCAGATCACCCCCGGCGCTGATGCCCGCCGCCACGACTCCCGGCACGGCCAGGAGGGGCTCGAGGTGGGTGCGTGCGGCGCGCTCCGCACTCCACCCCTTCACGTAGCCCGTCGGATCGAACACACCCCGCCAGTTCGCCGAGAACCGACCGTGCGTGGCCCGCTCCCAGTCCGAGCACGACCGGGCGACCTCGCCGATCAGAGGATCGAGATCGTCGATCGCGGCCTCGCCGCGCTGCACGCGCGAGATCGCCGATTCGGGTCGGTAGGTCGAGAACAGGCGATCCACGCGACGCAGGTCGGCGAAGCATCGCCGGGCGGCGGCATCCACCGCCTGAGAGAGGTCGGGGCGTGCGACGACGTGGATCGCCATGGCCGTCCCCATGATGTGCTCCACTCGCACGTGCCGGTGCGGCCGGGCGGCGGTGCTCATCCGAACGCCTGATCGATGGCACTCTGGAGCGACCGTGCATAGCCCTCGCTCGTGTACGTGGCCCCCGAGACCATGTCGATGCCCGCGCTCTGCGCCGCCGTCGTCTCAGAGATCAGCTGCGGGATCGCTCGACTGCTGATCTCCCGATCGCGGGAGTTGCCGTCGGGGTACTCCGGGACCGTCACCTCGGTGATCACGCCGTCGGCGACTGTGATCTGCACCGCGACGGGACCGAATCGGGTGTTGACGGAGTCGCCGAGGTACGTGCCGTCCGCCAGGGCGGCGGTGCTGTCCTGGGTCGTGCTCTGCGTCGTCGTGGTGCTGCTCGCGTCGGCGGATCCGCCGGTCGCCGCGGCGTCCTGGACAGGCAGCGCCTCGACGGTCTCACCCAGCGAGGTCCGGTAGCTGAAGAGCAGGACGAGCCCGCTGACGGTGGCGAGGATGCCGAAGAAGATCTTCCTCATGGTGACTCCTGATGGTCGATGCCCGGTCCGGGCTAGACGGTGAATGCTTCTCGATGGATCTGCGACGGCCGAAGCCCGGCGGCGCGGAGATCGTGTCCGACCGCATCCATCCACGGCACGGGCCCGCACAGGAAGACGTCGTACTCCTCCAGATCGGGCGCGACGTAGCGCAGCAGATCGGCGCCGCGCCACGCGGCGTGGGACGCCGGCAGCCAGCTCGACCCGGACGACGAGCGCGGCCCGTCGAGCGTGAGGTGACGGACGCCGCGGCTCGCGACCAGCCGCGCGATCGAGTCGGCGAGGAGGGCGTCGGCTTCGCTGCGGTCGCGCGTGACGAGCGTCGCTCCGCCCGGGGGGTACTGCTCGGACTCGAGCAGCGCCACGAGCGGGGCCACGCCGGCGCCCGCTCCGATCATCAGCAGCTTCGTCGCCTCCCGTGCCTCGCCGGTGAGATGTCCGTACGGTCCCTCGATGAGCACCCGCGTGCCCGGGCGAAGAGTCGTGAGTCGGCTCGAGCCGTCGCCGACGATCCGTGCGGCGATGGTCAGCCCGTCCGCCGTGGGCGCAGCCGCCAGGGAGAAGGGGTGGCCCCTGCTCCAGCCGGCGCCGTCGAGGAACCGCCACACCAGGAACTGCCCCGGCCGGGCGCCGAGCCGATCGAGCCTGCGTCCGCGCATGTGCACCGCGACTCCCCGGCTGCCCTCGGGATGCACGGAGACCACGCGGACGCCGTGGCGTGCCGACCGCCACAGCGGCAACAGCACGCGGAACACGAGAACGGATGCCGCGGCCACCGACCACAGCGACCACCAGTACGCCGTGGCGAGCAGCGAGCCGCTGAAGTCCGCCCCCGTCCAGAGCATGTGCGGGACGGCGAGACCCACACCGACGTAGGCGTACAGGTGCAGCAGATGCCACGACTCGTAGCGAAGCCGGCGTCGCGCTCTGCGAATCGACGTGACCACGACCATCGTCAGCAGCCCGGTCCCGGCTGTGGCGAGCAGCATGCCCGGGTACTCCCACACGAAGCTCCAGAGCTGGACGAACGGGTTGACCGCCGCCGTCGTGGCGTAGCCGAGCACCTGGAGCACGATGTGCGCCAGGAGGAGCCAGAACGACCAGAAGCCGACGAACCGATGCATCCGCGTGATGCTGTCCCGTCCGAACCCGCGCTCGAAGACCGGGACCCTCGCCATGAGCAGCACCTGGTACAGCAGGAGATTGGCCGACACCAGACCGGCGAGCCGGCCCACGGCGTTGAGCGCGTCGGCACCTCCTCCGACGACGGCCGTGACCCCGCCACCGCTCACCCACAGCGCCGTCACGATCAGGCTCGTCGACCAGATCACCGCTGTCGCGCCGAGACGCCATGCCGCGCCGGAGCGCCGCCGGCCACTCGGAACGGGCGTGTCCGCGGGGAGCGGGATCCGCCTGCCGGGAGTCGTCGAAGTGAGGCTTGCCATGGCCACAGAGTCCGCCGCGGGCTTTGAGACTGCGCCAAGAATGGCGCGCTCAAAGGAACTCCACAGCCAGATCATCGGATCGTCTCAGCGCGGATCACGACGACGTGACGATTCTTGGAGCCGCATTGGAGTCGTGTCGGCACACTCGGCGAATGGCAGATCAAGAACCTCTCACCAACGGCGCCGACGAGACTCCCGCGAGCGCCTCGAACCGCGGCGCGCAAGACTCGATCCCCACCTCACCGGTTCCCCCGCCGACCTCGCAGCAGGGCGACTCGTCGACGGCCACCGGAGCGCCCGGACCGAGCCCGGCAGCGGTCACGACGACCAGGGACCGGAGCTTTTTGGAGCGGACGTGGGTGCGCGTGACGGCAGCAGCCGTCGCCGCGATCATCCTGCTCGGCGGGGGCATCGGCATCGGCGCGGCGCTCGCGCAGGACGCCGATGACGCGGAGCACGGGTCCGTGAGCCACGACGAGTCCGACGGGCTGACCGGCGAGCATCCCGACCAGGACGACCAGGACGACCACGGCGACCGGAGAGGCGACTCCGACCGCCGCGGCGGCGATGAGCAAGGCGGGCGCGGCGACCGGGACGACTCGGACTCGACCGACGAGCCCGCACCGGCACCCACGCCCACGCCCTGACACCGCGAGTGCGCTCCCGCGGGTAGGGCGGGGCGCAGCGGACGCGGCGACGCCCCCGGCTCCCGTGCCGGGGGCGTCGCGCACGACGCGGGTCAGCGATCGTCGGTCAGAGCGTCCTTCACGTCGTCGCCGGCCTGCTTGAGGTTCGCCTTGGCCTGGTCGACCTGCCCCTCGGTCTTGAGGGACTCGTTGCCGGTCATGTCGCCGACGCCCTCCTTGACCTTGCCCTTCGCCTCTTCGGCGCCGTGCTTGATGTCGTCTCCCATACCCATGGGGTCTCCTTCCTCTCTGCGGTCCTGTGGTCCTGTGGCCCAGTCAGTACGAGCGGTTGCGGTCCGCACGCGCGGCGGGCCGGTCGTCGACCCCCAGCCGATCGACCCTGCGGTGGTAGCGCATGCCGAGGATCCCTCCGACGATCGCGCCGCCCAGGCTGATCGCCGCGGCGACGATCGCCGTCACGATGCCGGTGGTCGTGGCGGTCATCGGCATCCGCGGCAGGCTCTCGACCCCGGCGAGGATGTCCCACCGGGCGCCGGCGACCATGGCGAGGATCGCGATCACCAGCGCGATCACGATGCCCCAGAGCCACACGGCGAATCCCTGCAGGGCGCCGCTGAACCGCGCCATGCGGCCCGCGACATAGCCGCCGGCGAGGTACGCCACGAACAGCACGACGGCGATCGAGACGGCGCCGACGACGCCCAGGGTGTCGGGATCCTCGGATGCCGCGCCCGCGGCCTCCTCGACGGTCGTGCCGGTCTCGATCCCGACGGCCGCGCCGATCGCGCCGACCGCGGCGGTCAGGAGCACGACCGCGCCGACGGCGCTGAGCCAGCCGAAGAACGCCGAGCCGAACTTCACTCCGCCGAACCGCTGCTTCTCGGCCACGAGCGCATCGCCGTGCGGAATGTCGGCCGGGGCGACAGCCGGGGCGTACGCGGCGTCGGTCGTGCCGCGAACAGGTCGACCCGCGGAGTCGCGGGGGATGTCGTCAGAAGTCATGCGGCGACGCTAGGCGGAGACCTCGCCTCAGCACTCCCCCGTTGCCACGGCGCCGCCCAGCGCCTATGCTTCCCCGCTGCGACTCAGGCGAGCGGGTGGTCGTGGACCGCCGACGTCAGACTCACGCCGTTGATGTCGAGGTACACCTGATGCTCGGTCACCGACAGCGTCATGCTGTTCCGCCGCTCGACCGCCGCGGCAGCGGCATCGACGAAGCCGGGGTCGAAGCTGTGGAGCACGATGTCCTCGGCGCGGTGGATGCGCTTGCCCTCCCACGGCGCCATCACCTTGGCAGGGTCGCGCTGGGTGTAGACCACGGTGCGGTCTGCCAGCTTGCTCGCGTAGTGGAGCCGATCGGCATCCGGGGCGCCGATCTCGATCCACACGGTCAGGCGACCGGTGAGGTCGCGGACGAGCACGGCGGGCTCGTCGGTCGACGAGATCCCCTCGCTGAACCGGATCCCCTCCTCGAACTCGAGGCAGTACGCGAGCACGCGCGTCATCATGTAGACGTCCGTCTCGGAGGGATGCCGCGCCACGCGAAGCATGAGTTCGTCATAGACGCCGCGGTCGACGTCGGCCAACTGCACGTCGAAGGTGTGAATCGTCGCGCCGAGTGCCATAGCGCACGAGCCTACGCCCTGACGGTGGAGTCGCCGTCCCCCTCTGGCGCCTCGTCGGTCGCGCGGCGAGTCCGCGGGGCGGGTGGAGGTGGGACCTCCTTCGCCGCGATGATGTCGGCGACGGCGATCCGCTCGATGCCCCGCTTGCCGTCGACGACCACGGTCGAGGCATCCGCGCTCAGCAGCTCGCCCAGCGCATCGGTGGCCTGACCCGACGGGAGCAGGTAGCGCACGACCACGCGACGGCCGGGCGCCGGAAGGTTCACCATGCGCCGGGAGCGTAGTCCTTGAGGAACACGCCGAACAGATCTTCGCCGGCCTCGCCGCGCACGATCGGGTCGTAGACGCGTGCGGCGCCGTCGACGAGGTCGAGCGGGGCGTGGAACCCCTCCTCGGCGAGGCGCACCTTCGTCGGGTGCGGGCGCTCGTCGGTGATCCAGCCGGTGTCGACGCTGGTCATGAGGATGCGGTCGGTCTCGAACATCTCGCGCGCGCTGGTGCGGGTGAGCATGTTGACGGCCGCCTTGGCCATGTTGGTGTGCGGATGCCCCGGCCCCTTGTATCCGCGGCCGAACACGCCCTCCATGGCACTCACGTTCACGATGTAGGTGCGACGCGCCCCGCTCGCGGCGAGCGACGCGCGAAGCTTCGAGATGAGCAGGAACGGCGCGGTCGTGTTGGCCAGCTGCACCTCGAGCATCTCGAGGGGGTCGACATCCTCGACGCGCTGCGTCCACGAGTTCACATCGTGCAGGTCGGGGATGAGTCCGCCCGCGTCGATCGCCGTGCCGGCGGCGAGGCGCTCGAGCGAGCTGGAGCCCGCCGCCATCGCCTGCTCGGTGAGCTCGTCGGCGCGCGCGGCGGCTGCGGCGAGGATCGGGTGCGCCGTGACGGACCGCTCCAGCGCCTGCGGATGCTGGTCGTTCGTGTGGCCGAACGTGACGAGCTCGGGGAGGGGGCCGTCCGGCAGCGGGGCGAGTTCGGCGTCGACCAGCGGCTGGTACGCGCCCGGCGAGCGCCGCACGGTCTGGGTGGCGTTGTTGATGAGGATGTCGAGGCTTCCGGCCGACGCGACGTCTTCGGCGAGCCCGATGACCTGGGCCGGATCGCGCAGGTCGATCCCGACGACCTTGAGCCGGTCGATCCACTCCGGCGCGTCGGGAAGGCTGCTGAACCGGCGGACGGCGTCGCGGGGGAACCTCGTCGTGATCGTCGTGTGCGCGCCGTCGCGCAGCAGCCGCAGGGCGATGTACATGCCGATCTTCGCCCGTCCGCCGGTGAGCAGGGCGCGCTTGCCGGTGAGGTCGGTGCGGGCGTCGCGCTTCGCATGGCTCATCGCCGCGCACGTCGGGCACAGCTGGTGGTAGAACGCGTCGACGAGCGTGTACGGCTGCTTGCAGATGTAGCAGCCGCGCGCCTTGATCAGGGTTCCTGCGGTCGGCGCGGACGTGAGGGTGCTGATCGGGATGCCGCGCGTCTCGTCGTCGATCCGATCGGCCGCTCCCGTGGCGGTCGCGGCCACGACGGCACGGTCCGCCTGAGCGATCGCGTCGCGGATCTCGCGGCGCCGCACCTTCTTGACCGCCTTGAACATCGCCGCCGTCGCCCGGCGCACGGCGACGAAATCGGGGTGCGTCTCGTCGAGCCCCGCCATCCCGCCCAGGACCCGGAGGGTGACCTCGAGGTCTGCCGGGTCGATGCCGCTCGGCGGCAGGTCGGAAGCAGGAGAAGTCTCGGGAGGCACACGCGATTCTACGTCGACCCACATGGGCATGACCTGTTACCGTGCGACGGTGACCTCCGAGACCGCCGATCAGACCGGCCCCCGGCGGATCCACGTATCGGCGGCCGTCATCCTCGACGAGGACGACCGGTTGCTCCTGGTCCGAAAGCAGGGAACGACGGCGTTCATGCAGCCCGGTGGCAAACCCGAGCCGGGCGAGACGCCCGACGAGACCCTGAGCCGCGAGCTGGCGGAGGAACTCGGCATCCGGATCGCCCCGCGCGATCTGCGCTCTCTCGGGTCGTTCACCGCCGCGGCGGCGAACGAGCCGGGGTTCCTGGTGGTGGCCGATGTGTTCGCCGCCGAGATCGGATCGCAGGAGCCGATGGTCGGCGCCGAGATCGCCGAGCTGCGGTGGGTGACGCGCGCCGACGCCGACCACCTCGAGATCGCCCCGCTCGCCCGGGAGAACTTCCTCCCGTCGTGACCGCGGCCGCGGACGACCCGGCGGCGCGGGCGGTGAGGACGCGGCGGACGAGCGACCGCAGGGGTGTCGCCGATTCCGCGCGATAGCGTTCTCGGATGCAGGTGACCCGGCTCCGCGTCTATCCCGTCAAGTCCTTCGCCGGAGCGGACGTGGACTCGGCGCGAGTGCTCCCCTGGGGTCTCGAGGCCGATCGCCGCTGGGCGGTCGTCGATCCCGAGGGCGAGCCGGTCACCGCTCGCGAAGCGAAGGCCCTGCTCGGGCTCACCGCCGAGGTGCTGCCCGACGGGCTGCTGCTGGGCGACCGCGACGGAGGGGCCGAGCCGCTGCGGGTCGCCGTGCCGGGGGATGCCGCGCCCATCGCGGTAGGACACTCCCGCCAGGGCACCGCACTGCCGGCAGGCCCCGACGCCGACGCGTGGCTGAGCGCCCGGATCGGTCGCGAGGTGCGCCTGGTCTGGCAGCCCGATCCGCGGGTTCGCGCCGTGAATCCGGCGCACGGCGGCGAGCCCGGCGATCACGTGTCGCTGGCCGACGTGGGGCCGCTGCTGCTCGCGAGCGAATCCTCGCTCGCTCAGCTCGACCTGTGGACCGATGACGAGACGCCCGCGCTCGACATCCTCCGCTTCCGTCCGAACGTGATCGTCGACGGCGAGCCGGACGACCCGTTCGCCGAGGACTCCTGGCCCGCCGTGCAGCTGGGCGACGTGCGCTTCCGCGTGAGCGGCGTCTGCGACCGGTGTGTCATGACGACCATCGACCCGGTCTCGCTGGTGCGCGGCAAGGAGCCGATCCGCACCCTCGCGAAGCACCGACGCCGGGACGGGAAGACCTGGTTCGGCGTCTGGCTCGTGCCCGACCTGGCAGCGTCGCCCGACGACGCGGTCATCGCGGTGGGCGACGCCGTCTTTCCGGGCTGACGCGCGTCGGTGCGGTTGCCACCGAGCCATGCGGACGGATAGGAAAGGGGAATGCTCACAGGCACCAAGGTCGCGCTCCGGGCGCGGCACGAGGACGACATCCCGGTCCTTCGCACCGAGCTCTACGACGACGTCGCCGGCTCGTCCCGGGCCGAGGCCCAGCCGTGGCGGCCCATCACGCCCGACTCGAAGGACCCCCGGCTCGTGGTCGACGACAAGGCACAGGGGCTCGTCCAGTTCTCGGTCGTCGAGCTCGTCGGCGGCGCGCTCGTCGGCACGGCGACGCTGTGGGGCATCGACACCCACCACCGGTCCGCGCACATCGGGCTCGGCCTGCTCCCCGCCGCACGCGGCAAGGGCTACGGAACCGACGTGGTCGCCGTGCTCTGCCACTACGGCTTCACCGTGCGCGGGCTGCACCGGCTGCAGATCGAGACGCTGTCCGACAACGCCGCGATGCTCCGCGCCGCCGAGAGCAACGGATTCGTCCGGGAGGGCGTGCTGCGCTCGTCGGCGTGGGTGATGGGCGAGTTCCTGGACGAGGTGCTGCTCGGCCTCCTCGCCCGGGACTGGAAGCCGAAGCCGTAACCCCGCACGCGTCCTGGTGCGATCGCCGGCGCCGACCATGTCCCCGGTGCGTGCGACGATCCGCAGGACGGATGATCGGCGGGAGGCGGAATGCGGGGCGAGGCGACCGTGCTGCACGCCGATCTCGACGCGTTCTACGCCTCGGTCGAGCAGCGCGATGCGCCGGCACTTCGCGGGCGCCCCGTCATCGTCGGCGGGGGCGTGGTGCTGGCCGCGAGCTACGAGGCGAAGGCCCGCGGGGTGCGCACCGCGATGGGTGGCCGACAAGCGCGCGACCTGTGCCCGGATGCCGTGGTGGTCCCGCCTCGCATGGAGGCGTACTCGGCGGCCAGTCGAGACGTGTTCGCGATCTTCCGCGACACGACTCCGCTCGTGGAGGGACTCTCCATCGACGAGGCGTTCCTCGAGGTCGGCGGCCTCCGACGGATCGCGGGCTCACCCGAGCAGGTGGCGGTGCGACTTCGCGAGCGGGTTCGTGCGGAGGTCGGCCTGGCCATCTCCGTGGGGGTCGCGCGGACCAAGTTCCTCGCCAAGGTCGCGAGCGCGGTCAGCAAGCCGGACGGACTGCTCGTGGTCGAACCCGAGCGGGAGCAGGCCTTCCTGCTCCCGCTCCCCGTCGAACGTCTCTGGGGCGTCGGTGCCGTGACCGCCGAGAAACTGCATCGGCTCGGCATCCACACCGTCGGACAATTGGCCGAACTCGAGGCCGCGACCGCCGAGAGACTCCTGGGCAGGGCGACCGGCGCACACCTGCACGCGCTCGCCCGGCTGCGGGATCCGCGGCCCGTCGACACCACGCGACGACGCGGCTCCATCGGCTCCCAGCGCGCACTCGGCAGCCGGCCGCGCACGGCCGAAGAGCTCGACCTCATCCTCACCCAGATCGTCGACCGGCTCGCGCGGCGGCTGCGCGACCGCGATCGGGTGTGCCGCACGGTCGTGCTGCGCCTTCGCTTCGGCGACTTCGCGAAGGCCACCCGATCGCGTACAGTCCGCCTGCCGACCGAACGCACGGCCGTGCTGCTCGCCGTCGCTCGGGCTCTGCTCGCCGCCGCGCTGCCGGAGATCGAGGCGCGGGGCATCACCCTCATCGGGGTCTCGCTGTCACAGCTGGGGCGTGCCGACAGCATCCAGCCGGAACTTCCGATCGATTGGGGCGACGAAGCGCGGCTCGACACGGTGCTCGACGCGGTCCGCGATCGCTTCGGCTCGGCGTCGGTCGCCCGGGCAGCGCAGCTCGGGCGCGACCCGGGCTGGTCGGCGCCGATGCTGCCGGAGCACGAATGACCGGATCTCAACGACGTGACCCCCGCACGGGCGGGCTGCATCGCGCCGTGCGCCCCGAGTACCGTGGAGTCCGCGCGGGTCCCGGTCGTCGACGGGGTCGACGCCGAGTCTGTGCGAAGGAGTGACATGGGCGAGTCCACGAGCGAACCGGAGTGGATCTCCGCGGCCGCATTCCACCGAGCATCGCGCGGGTCCGGCTGGCATGTCACGGGCACGGGCCCGCAGGCTGTCTACACCGCGACCTCGCTCCCGCACGCGGCGGGTCTCATCGCACCGATCCTCGCCGCCTCCGAGCGGTACGGCATCCTCCCCGACATCGACGTGCGGCCCGAGGGGGTCGTCGTGCGCGTCCCCTACCGGCCGGAGGGCATCCCCGCGGCCGCCGGCGACTTTGCGGCGGCCGTGTCACAGGCAGCCGCCGAGCTGCAGCTGACCGCCGATCCATCGCTCGCGCAGTCGGTGGGCATCTACGTCGCCCAGCACTCTCAGGCCGATGTTCGCCCGTTCTTCATCGCAGCACTCGGCTATGAGGCGTTCGGCGACACCGACGCGATCGACCCGCTGCGGTGCGGACCGCAGCTCGCGTTCAACCCGATCACCGGCGACTCGCCGGCGAGGGGCCGGACCCACTTCGACGTCTTCGTGCCCGCCGAAAGGGCACAGGCGCGAGTGGATGCCGCGCTCGCCGCCGGAGGGAGACTCGTCGATGATTCGCACGCTCCGGCCTGGTGGTCGCTCGCGTCGCCCGACAACCACGGTGTCGATATCGCGTCCTGGACCGACACGTACGACTGACTCCCACTCCGCCAGGCGCGTCGGACTCCCCGGACGGGGCGGCAATCACAGGAGATCTGCCGACCGGCGTTCGTCGCGGATGACACGGCAGTCCGGATCGCAACGGAGTCTTGAAACCCGGAAGGATACGATATAGGATCTCGCACTGAGGGACCCCAGCCCTCAGTCGTGCGTCCCCAGCGCACGACACCGTCCGCCTCTCCGGGGGGAGTGGCAGACCGCAGCCCCGCCCGCGGCCTCCAAAGCGCCACCGGGCGGGGCTCCCTCGTTCGCCGGGGTCGCGTCAGCGCCCTCAATGCGACGCGCCGCCGAACGCACCTACGACGCGGACGCCGTGTGTGCCGTCATCTGGCGGATGCCTCGGGCGCATGCAGCGCGGTCGGTTCTGCTCGTCCGGCGCTGATGAGCAGCGGAAACAGCCAGTCGTCGATCTCGTCGAGCGCGGCGCCCTCGAGGCGGTGAAGCATCCGACTGCCGTCTCGCACGCCGTGCACGAGGCCCGCTTCGCGCAGGATGCCGAGATGCCGAGACGCGGCGAATCGGGACAGTTCGGTCTTCGCGGCGAGTTCGGAGATGGTCTGCCCGCCGCCGAGGTGGCCGTTGCGCGGCGTCGGTCGGCTGAGCTCTCGGAGTAGCGAGAGCCGGGAGGCGTTCGCAAGCGCTGCGAAGGCGATCACGAGTCGCTCTACGTCCGACATCTCACACCTCCTGGGTAACTATAGGATATCGGATAAGATCGAGAATGCAGGACCCTCTCCTCGGCGGACTGCCGCGCGGAGCTCGCCCCCCGCGGGCATCCCCCGCGGCACCCACTCCGCTTAGTGTTGCGCCATGACCCAGCCGATCGCCGGAGAGGAGTTCTTCGCCTCCGATGAGAAGGCCGTCTCCATCTACCGCGCGCTCGCCCGGCCGCTCGTGGGGCGCGACGGCGTCGAGGTGGTGGTGTCGAAGAGCCAGGTGGCCTTCCGCGCCGGGCGAGGATTCGCATACGCGTGGGCGCCCGGGCAGTACGTGAACAGTGATGTGCCGGTCGTGGTCTCCATCGCGCTGAGGGAGGAGCTGCACTCCTCTCGATTCAAGGCCGTCGCCCACCCGTCCCCGTCGACGTGGATGCATCACCTCGAGCTTCGCCTCGTACAAGACGTCGACCGCGAGCTGCTCGATTGGATCGATCGCGCGTACGAGGAGGCGCGCCGGCCCGGACCGGGCTGACGTCATCGAAGGCGAGATCGGTCACCGGAAGACCCGTCCGTACCGGCGAGGCGCGGGACCTTTGGCCCTGCGGATGCCCTCCCACCCCCGCACAGTGAACCCGTGGCCATTCTGCCGCGTGTCGATTCGATAGGGGCATCCTGATGAGCGTTCAGCCGCGCATTCGCCGTTCTCTGGCCGTGTTCCTCGCGGCTGTCATCCTGACGTTCGGCACCGGGGCGGCGGCATTCGGCGTCACGCCCGCGCCGTCTCTCGATGCCGCTTCGGCCGCGGACGATCGCGAGGGTCCGCAGTTCTACACCGGTGCTCTCGTCGACGTGACGGGCGTGGTCGACGGCGACGTGTACGCCGCCGGCCAGAGCGTCACGATCAGCGGCGATGTCACGGGTGACGTCATCGCCGCAGCCCAGACCATCACGATCACCGGCACGGTCGACGGCGACGTGCGCCTCAGCGGACAGGACGTCTCGATCACGGGCGAGGTCTCGCGCAGCGGCACCGTCTTCGCGGCGAGCTTGACGGTCGGCGACTCGGGAGTCGTCGGCGACGATCTGGTCGCGGCTGCGGGCAGCGTCAGCATCGGCGGCGAAATCGGACGCGACGTCATCGTCAGCGTGGGACGCCTCACCATCGACGGCTCCGTCGGCGGCAGCCTGACGTACGTGAGCGACGACGACGCACGCATCGCGGAGGGCGCAGTGGACGGCACCGTCGAGCGAATCGAGCCTCCGCAGACGCCCCGGGTCGAAGTCTCACCGTGGGCGGTGCTCATCGGCTGGTTCCTCGGGCTGTTCTACGCGCTCGTCGCTCTCAGCCTCATCACCCTGCTCACCGGACTCCTCTTCCCGCGCTGGCTGCACCGCGTGACCGACCACCTCGTGCCGTCGCCGTGGAAGGCGCTGCTCGTCGGATTCGTCGGAGCCATCGCCGTTCCGGTCGCTCTGCTGTTCCTCGCGGTCACGATCGTCGGCGCCCCTCTCGCGCTCGCGGGTCTGCTCGTGTGGACGCTGATGGTCCTCGCGACGTTCGTGTACTCCGCGTACTACATCGGACGGCTCCTGTTCCGCGGCAACCAGCATCCGGTGGTCAGGTCGCTCGTCGGCGGTGTGATCCTCATCGTCGCGCTGCAGATCCCCTGGCTAAACATCCTGGTCTGGCTCGCGATGGTGTTCTTCGGCCTCGGCGCGCAGCTGCTCGAGATCCACCGCCAGCGGCCCTGGCGGCTCACGCCGGCGCCGACCACCGCATCGCCGCTGTCCGTCAGCGCAACCACACCGCCGCAGCCGTCCGCCGGGGTGGCACCGGCGTCACCGGCACCGGCACCGGCACCGACACCGCCGCAAGGTCCCGCGCTCCCGTAGGGCTCGCGCGGCGAGCAGGTATCGCGCATCGAGCCGGCGCTTGGGCGCCCACGACTGGTCTAGATGAACAGTGTCGTGCCCGACTTGTCGGCTTCGCCGAGGAACGTCGCGACTCCGCCGAGCTCGATTCCGTCGATGAGGTCGGATTCGGCGATGCCGAGCAGATCCATCGTCATGGTGCATCCGATGAGTCGGGCACCGCCCTCGCGCGCCGCCTGCATGAGTTCCGGCACGCTCTGCACGGAGTGCTGCTTCATGACGTGCTTGATCATCGCCGGCCCCATGCCGAGCATGTTCATCTGCGACAGGGGGAGCTTCTCGGGCCCCGAGGGCATCATCATGCCGAACATGCGGTCGAGCGTCCTGCGCTTCTGCTTGGGCGGGTTCTCTCGGCGCAGGGCGTTGAGACCCCAGAAGGTGAAGAACATGGAGACCTTCTGGCCCATCGCGATCGCGCCGTTCGCGATGATGAATGCCGCGAGCAGCTTGTCCATGTCGCCGGAGAACACGACGAACGACACCTGATCGAGCTTCGCGGCAGTGCGGGCGTCGGCGGGCCGAGCACCGCCCTTGCGGATGGTCGCGACGTAACCCGGGCCCTCGGGCTCGAGCGCGAGGAGCTCGTGCCCCTTGCTCCCGGCCCAGGCGGGCGCGTCCTGTGCAAAGCCGGGATCCGACACGTGCACGACGATGTCGTCGCCGGGCTCGAGCTCGTCCATCCTCTGGGCCAGCCTCATGATCGGTCCCGGACAGGCCAGGCCCGTGCAGTCGAGATCGACGACCTCCCCGGTGCCGCGAGCCGCGCCGACCAGGTCGAGCGCTTCCGCGTAGTGGATCTCCGCGGGCCGGGACTCGAACCCGACCGGCTCGAGGTCATGCCAGAAGCGGAATGTCGTCGATCCACCGGAGAGGGTTGCGACGTCCGAGAATCCGAGCTGTACGAGGATGCGGTAGGCGAGGTAGCTGCGGAAGCCGACGGCGCAGTAGAGCCGCACGGGGCGCGACGCGTCCCACGAAGGGCACTGCGCGCGCAGCGTACCGAGCGGCACGTTCTCGGCGCCCGGGATGTGCCAGATGCCGTACTCCTCGGGGGTTCGCACATCGATGATCCGTGCGCCCTCCACGGCCGCGGGGAAGTCCTGGGCGTACCAGAGGACGAGGTCGCCCTTCAGGACGTTCGTCGCGACGAAGCCCGCCATGTTGACCGGATCCTTCGCCGATCCGAACGGCGGGGCATACGCGAGCTCGAGCGACTCGAGGTCGTGCACCGTCGCACCCAGGCGGATGCACGTCGCAAGCACGTCGAGGCGCTTGTCCACCCCGTCGAAGCCGGCGATCTGCGCGCCGAGGATGGCGCCCGTTTCCGGATCGAACAGGACCTTCATGTGCATCGCCGCGGTGCCGGGGTAGTACCCCGCGTGACCGGACGGGTGAAGGTGGACCGCGCGGTATTCGACGCCGAGCTTCTCGAGCTGACGCTCGGTCGCGCCCGTGCCGCCCGCTGCCATCTCGAATGCCTTGACGATCGATGTGCCCTGGGTGGAGAGGTACTCCGTGTCGCGGCCGCAGATGTTCTCCGCGGCGACCCGGGCTTCGCGGTTCGCCGGGCCGGCGAGCGGCGTGAGCCAGCTGCCGGGGAGCACCGTGTGCGGCGTCTCGACGGCGTCGCCGGCCGCCCAGATCGCAGCATCGGATGTGCGCATGTGCGTGTCGACGGCGATCCCGCCACGGGGGCCGAGCTCGAGTCCTGCGTCGCGGGCGAGTGAGACGTTGGGCCGGACGCCCGCCGAGAGCAGGACGAGGTCGGCGTCCAGCGTGGCGCCGTTGTTCAGCTCGACGCGGAGCCCGCCCCCAGGCGCCCTGGCGAACGCGGCCGCCGCCGTGCCCAGATGCAGATCGACGCCCCGACCGCGGATGTGCTGCTCGACCGGCAGCGAGACGTCCTTGTCGAGCGGCGGCAGGATCTGGTCGGCGAGCTCGACGACCGCGACCTCGGCACCACGGTGGCGAAGGTTCTCGGCCATCTCGATGCCGATGTATCCCGCGCCGATGACGACCGCCCGCGTCGGACGGCCGAGGGATCCCGCTGCCACGAGCGCCGCTTCTAGGCTCGCCTTGATCTCGTCCATGTCGTGGATGTTGCGCAGGACATGGATGCCGGGGAGGTCGGCCCCCGGCAGCGGCAGCTGGAGCGGATCGGCGCCCTGGCACAGCGCGAGCGCGTCGTACGTCTCGACGTACTCCCGCCCGGTGTCGACCTCGCGCACCGTGACCGTCTTCGCGGTCGCGTCCAGCGCGACGACTTCTGTGGCGATCCGCACGTCGATGTCGAGCGAGTCGCGCAGGCTCTCGGGCGTCTGCAGCAGGAGCCGGCTGCGATCGGAGATGACGCCGCCGATGTGGTACGGGAGACCGCAATTCGCGAACGAGACGTACCCGCCGCGCTCGAACACGATGATCTCGGCCGACTCATTCAGGCGGCGTGCGCGCGCGGCGACCGACGCGCCTCCTGCCACGCCCCCGACGATGACGATCTTCAACGGACCCACCTCTCCGAGGCCCGGGAAGACCTCCCCGGCGCCACGCGCGCCGGGTTCACGCCCTTGATGCTTCCCTGGTCCGCGGAGCACGTGCGGGCCGAAGGTCCCGAGTGCCGCTCTCAGGCGTCCGCGATGGCGCCACGTCGTGCGGTGTCATACCCGGGAGGGTATCGTGTAGGGTGCGGGAAGCAACGACGAACGAGGGAAGCCCCATGAACAGCATCACTGCGTCCACGGCCGAGGTCGACCGCGCCGCGGATCTCGTCGCACAGCAGCGGAAGATCGTCAATCGGCTGCGCCGCGCGGAGGGTCAACTGGCGGCGGTGATCCGGGCCGTCGAGTCGGGGGCCGAGTGTCGCGACATCGTCATTCAGCTGTCGGCGGTCTCGAAGGCGCTCGATCGGGCGGGTTACGCGATCGTCGCGTCGGCGATGCGCACGTGCATCGCCGACCCGGAGGACACCTCGATCACTCCAGAGGAACTCGAGAAGCTGTTCCTGACTCTGGCCTGACCGCGGCACCCGGCAGGCCAGCTCCGGTCACTGGCCGAACAGCCGGGCGAAGAACCCGCTGGACGGCTCGTGTGCGTGACCTTCGCAGCGCTGAGATCGGGGAACCCCGCGCATGACCTGGTCGACGTGCTGACCGCATCCGGACCAGGTGGTCTTTCCGCACTTCTTGCATGTGACGGCGTAGCACATGGGTGGTCTCCTTCTGGAAGATTGTTCAGGCGAGCATGAGGAAGAGCTTCTCCAGCTCTTCGGTGGACAGGTCCGTGTCGCCGCGCTCGGCGTCGGGGACGGCGAGGCATTCCTGCAGCGCGGCCGAGACGATGGCGAAGCCCGCGCGGTCGAGAGCACCGGAGACGGCGGCGAGCTGGGTGACGATGTCTCGGCACGGGGCGTCAGCTTCGACGGCGGCGATCACCGCGTCGAGTTGTCCTCGCGCTCGGCGCAGCCGATTCGAGACCCGCTTCTGTGCGTCAGGCACGTTGCAGCGCGCCTTCGGCTTCGAGGATGTCGACGCCCCGGGCCCCGAGCACGGCGCGCAGGGTGAGGATGCCGCCGGACAGCGATGCGGAGTCCACGCCGGCCTGGGTCAGGACGCGGTGGGCGATCGCGGATCGGACGCCGGACGCGCACATGACCCGCACCGGGCGGCCGTCCGCGAGGCCGTGCACCTCGTCGATGCGCTCCCTGAGTTCGGTGTGCGGGATGTGCAGCGCGCCGGGCAGGTGCCCGGTGGCCCATTCATCGTCGCGGCGCACGTCCAGCACCAGGGCCGTGCCCATGACGTCGTCGAAGTCGTCGGCGTACCAGAGGTCCAGCGTCCCGTTCAGGACGTTCTCGCCGACCATGCCGGTGAGGTTCACGGCATCCTTCGCCTGCCCGTACGGGGGCGAGTAGGCGAGGTCGAGATCGATGAGGTCCTCGGCGGTCATGCCGGCACGGATGGCAGTGGCCAGCACATCGATGCGCTTGTCGACGCCCTCGGCTCCCACCGCCTGCGCGCCGAGCAGCCGGCCCGACTCCGCGTCCAGGTGCACGACGAGGTGAATCTGGCTGGCGCCGGGGAAGTAGCCGGCGTGCTGGTTCGCGTGCAGGTGCAGCGTGCGGTAGCGGGTGCCGGCAGCATCGAGGACGGTCCGGTTCGCGCCGGTCAGCGCGGCGGTCAGCGATCCGACCCGGACGATGGCGGTGCCGACGGGCTGCGGGATCTCGCGGGCGATCTCGGGGCGGAGGATGTCGTCGGCGACGAGCCGGCCGGCACGGTTGGCGGGACCGGCCAGGGCGACGGGGCGTCGCGCGCCCGTGATCGGGTCGACGCTGAGCGTCGCGTCGCCGACGGCCCAGATGTTCGGGATGCTGGTGCGGCCGTGGCTGTCGACGATCATCGCGCCGCGTTCGCAGGCCACGCCTGCCTCTTCGAAGATCGCCGTGTCGGGCCGCACGCCGACGGACATGACGACGAGGTCGGCTGCGAGCTGCGTGCCGTCGGCGAGCACGACCGTGTCGGCATCCGCGCCGTGCTGGATGGAGATCGCCGCGACCCCGACGTGCAGGTCGATTCCCAGAGCACGCAGCTCTTCGGAGACGAGCCACGCCAGTTCGGGCTCGACCGGCGGCAGCGGCTGCGGCGCCAGTTCCACGACCGAGACCTCGAGCCCCTGGGCGGCAAGGGCTTCAGCGGCTTCGATGCCGATGAACCCCGCACCGAGGACGACGGCGCGGCGAGCACCGGCTGTCACCTTCTCGCGCAGCGCCATCGCGTCCTCGACGGTGCGAAGCGTCCGCACCCGCGGGGAGTCGACCCCTGGGATCGGAGGCACGAAGGCCGAGGCACCCGGTGAGAGCACCAGCGCGTCGAAGCCGATCTCCTCGAGGCCGTCGGCCGAGCGCACCGTCACCGTGCGGGCGGACGCGTCGAGTGCGATCACTTCGTTGCCCGGCCGCACATCCAGCGCCAGCGCCGCGCGCAGCGACTCGGGCGTCTGCACGAGCAGGGCCTGCGGGTCGGCGATCTCACCACCCACGTAGTAGGGCAGACCGCAGTTCGCGAACGAGACATGAGCGCCCCGCTCGAGCACGATGATCTCGGCCGACTCATCGAGCCGGCGGGCGCGAGCCGCACAGCTCATGCCGCCGGCGACTCCCCCGACGATGACGATTCTCATCGCACGACCTCGGCAGCCTCGGTCGCGCGCGCGATCTCGGCGCGCACGGCGTCCATGTCAAGGGCCCGGACAGCATCGATGAGCTCATCCAACTGGGGCGCGGCCAGCGCTCCCGGCTGCGAGAAGACCAGGATGCCCGAACGGAAGACCATCAATGTGGGGATGGAGCGGATCTGGAACGCTGCGGCAAGGCCACGTTCGGTCTCGGTGTCGATCTTCCCGAACACGATGTCCGGGTTCGCCTCGGACGCGCGCTCGAAGACGGGCGCGAACGTGCGGCACGGGCTGCACCAGGCCGCCCAGAAGTCGAGGAACACGATGTCGTTTTCAGCGATCGCGGCCGGGAGTGCGGTCTCGCTCATCTCAGTTGTCGGCATGATTACCGCCTAGGGTATTTTTCGAGGCAGACTTCTGCCGGCGATGTCGAAGGTGATGGTTACGGAACGACCGGCAAGCCGGTGGCTCCTGCGGCTTCGTCGATGCTCCCGGCGTCCTGGACCGAGAGGTCGGCGGCGACCATGGCGGAGGCTGCCTGGGCCGAGCGGTTGCCGGACTGGCAATAGACGACGTAGTCGGCGTCGGAGTCGAGCTCGGACACCTCGCTCGCGAACGACGGCGACTGATAGTCGATGTTGACGGCACCCTCAAGGTGCCCGGCCGCGTACTCGGCCGGAGTGCGGACATCCACGACCACTGCGTCGGCGTCGAGGGCGATCGACGCCGGCGAAGCCGCGCAGCCGCTCGCCCCGAGCGCCAGCGCGATCGACGCGACCCCGAGGGTCAGCGAACGCAGACGATCAGGCCGCGACATCGTCATGCCCCGCGCAGAGCTGATCTTGTGCGACGCCCCGCAGAGCCTCCTCCACGTGCTGACCGCAACCCTCCCAGGTCGCCTTGCCGCAGACGCTGCACGTCACTCGACTGCACATCGGGACACCTCTTTCCTGATCGATATCGACCACGATAACATACCCCCTGGGGTATCGCGAATCGTCCGGCGAACGACGCCGGCTCCCTTCGCGCGCACGGGAGGATGCGGGCACGCCAGGGCCCCGTCGCGCTATGCGTGCTGCGGGATGCCGCGAGTCAACGCAGACAGCCGAGCGACGCCGATCGGCTCTTCCGACAGCAGCGGGACCACCGCGAAACGATCCGCCAACATCCGGACCCGCGCGATCTGTGCGACCTCGTTCCGGGCGCGGGTGCGGAGAAACGCCGACTCGGGGTGCGCCGCGGCGATGGAGTTGTTCACGACCCATGCCCACGGGTGGATGCCGGCCCGTTCGAGGTCGTCCTGCAGAGCGGTCGCTTCCAGCACGGGGGTCGTCTCCGCGAGGGTGACGATGATGATCTTGGTCTGCACCGGATCCTGAAGGCGCATCAACGGTGTCGAGTACGTCATGTTCGCCGACCCCATCTGACGTGCGATCTCCCGGTGATACGAGCCGGCCGCGTCCAGCAGCAGCAAGGTGTGGCCCGTGGGGGCGGTGTCCATGACGACGAATGCGCGACGCGAATCATGGACCGCCCGGGAGAACTGCTGGAAGACCGCGACCTCCGCGGTGCACGGTGACATCAGATCCTCGGCCAGGGCCGCCCGACCCTCCTCATCCAGCTCCTTGCCTTTGGTGGCCATGACGTGCGCCCGGTACTGCTCAAGCGCGCTCTCGGGATCGATCCGCGACACGGTGAGGCCTTCGACCACCCCGCCGAGCGTGTCGGTGAGGTGAGCGGCGGGGTCGGTAGTCGTGAGGAGCACATCGTGGCCGCGATCGGCAAGTGCGAGTGCGACGGCCGAAGCGATCGTCGTCTTGCCGACTCCGCCCTTGCCCATGCACATCACAAGCCCGTGACCGTCGCCCTCGATCTCATCCACAAGCACCGCCAGGGATGCCTCGGCGCCGTCCGGGATCTCGACCGCATCGGCGTCCGCCGCATCAGAGCAGTCTTGTCCGAAGAATCCGCGCAGCGCATCGACGCCGACCACGTTCCCCGTCTTGAGCTCCAAGACATCTCGCGGCAGGTCGGCGATCGCCGCCGGCATGGCCGAGATCGCCGCGGCCTCCCGCGAGCGCAGAGCGACGGCGATCGGCTCATCGCCGGCACGGTCGGGAAGGACGCCGTTGATCACGACGAAGCCGTCCGTCATGCCGATCGCCGTGAGCTCGGAGAACGTCCGCTCGATCTCCTTGAACGCGGAGTGCTGAGGGCGGGCAACCAGGACCAGCCTGGTGCGGGTGGGGTCGGTGAGCGCCGCGACGGCGGCCTCGTACGTCGCGCGGCGCGTGTCGAGACCGGCGAGCGGACCGAGACACGACGCATCGCCGCCGGCGGAGAGGAACGCGGTCCACGACCCCGGCAGCTGCAAGAGGCGGATCGTGTGGCCGGTGGGGGCGGTGTCGAAGATGACATGCTCATACTTCTCATAGACGGAGTCGTCGGTCAGCAGTCGAGTGAACTCGTCGAAGGATGCGATCTCGGTGGTGCAGGATCCCGACAGGCCCTCGGTGATTCCGGCGAGCTCCGTCTCGGGCAGAACCCCTCGCAGCGGCCCGATGATCCGCTCCCGATAGGCGTCGACAGCCTGTTCCGGATCGATCTCCAGCGCGGTCAGGCGGGGCACCGACGGGATGTCCGTGAGGTGATCGCCGATCGTGATGCCGAACACCTGACCGAGGTTGGATGCCGGGTCGGTACTCACAAGCAGCACATGCTGCCCGCGCATCGCGAGGTCGACCGCCGTCGCGCACGCCACCGATGTCTTCCCGACGCCGCCCTTCCCCGTGAAGAAGAGGAATCGGGGCGCATCGTTCAGGTACCGCATGATCATTCGAACTCCTCCAGAGCGGGCATCCCCAGCGCGGCACCGGCCGCCAACCCGCGACGCAGGAGCGGGTTCGTTCGGCAGTCCGTGCCTTGATCATGGCGCCGCGTGGGCGAGCAGCGCAGTCCGAAGGTCCCGCGTGACCGTGTGCACCCAAAGCCCGGACCACGCCGCGCCCATGCCCACGCGTAGAGGAAGGAGACGGTTCCCAGCGAATCGAGCCGGATCGAACCCGTCTGACAAGGGTTCGATCCGGCTCGAAGGGGCGGTGACGGTTGGATCTATACCGTCATCCGGCTACCTTCCCAGGGTGTGCGGTGGCGCTCTGTGTCATTCCCACACCTTGAAGTCGTAGACGCTCCCGCCCTGCCCCTGCGTCGCCGTCAGGGTGATCCTCACATAGCGCGCCGTGACCGGTGAGGCAGGGGTATCCGTCCCGGGTGTCGAGAAGGCTGATGTCCTGTCGACGAAGGTCGTCCACGTGGTGTTGTCGGTGGAGTACTCGATCTTGTACTTCACCCCGAGCCCGGAATGCAGATAGGCCGTGGTCTCGGTTTTGGAGATGGTGTGGTTCGCGCCGAGGTCGACCTTCAACCACGACGGATCGGCCGCACCGGACGCCTGCGCCCATCGCGATGCCGCATCTGCGTCGACGGCCTTGCTCGCATCGAATGCCGCAGAGTAGGTCGACGACGCCGTGGCCGACTTGCCCTGCGACACAGGCGGGACGGGCCATCCGAAGACGTCGAACTCGAAGATGCTTCCGCCTTGAGCCTGGGTGGCCGTAAAGGTGATCCTCATATACCGAGCAACCACCTCACCGGCGGCAGTGTCGCGCCCTGGGACCGAGAATTTGGCCGTCTTGTCGACGTAAGTGGACCAGGTCGCGTTGTCGGTGGAGTACTCGATCTTGTACTTGACTCCCTTGCCGAGGTGGAAGTAGTACGACGTGGCGGTACTCGCGATGACGAACGGTTCGCCGAGGTCCACGGTGAGGGACGAAGGATCTGCCGCACCGGAGGCTTGCGCCCAGCGCGTCGCGGGGTTTCCGTCCACTGCTTTGTCTGCCGAATAGGCGGCCGAGTAGGTGCTGGATGCCACCGCCGCCTTTCCCCGCGAGAGGGGAACCTCCCCGGCGGTGGTGGGCGTGATGTCGACGCCGCCGACGCCTGCCTCGTCGATGACGGCCAAAGCGGGGGCGGGCCATGCGAACGATGCCACGGACGTGTTCGTGCCGAGCGTGTTGGAGCCACCCGTTCCTACTGCGGAGAGGCCGCTCGAGTAGAAGTTGCCTTCGGCGTGGTTGTTCTTCGGGTTCCAGTAGCCGCCGGCGGTCATGTTGACGAAATACCAGCGATCCGTGCCGCTGTCTTCGTTGCTGATGACGTTGTTGGAGTCGAGGAAGCCGGCAGAGCCGTTGTCGCGGTAGAGGAATCCGTAGGGGAAGTGGTCGGCGTATGCGTAGTTGTCGACGACTTTCGACCCGGGCTGGCTGCCGAGCGTATAGATCGCACCTCCGTCGTGGACCGACTTCATGATGTCGTAGATGAGGTTGCCCTGGATGACGTTCTGCTTCGCCACCGACGTGCCGAGCTGGTCGATGTACCCCCACCCCCACCCCATTGAGATGCCCGTATAGGGGACGTCAGAGATCGTGTTGTGCGCGATCCGCGAACCCTGCGTGTATCCGACGAATATCGCGGGATTGTCCTGGTACTCGGCGCCGACTGTTGTCAGCTCGTTGTTGCTGACGGTGTTGTTCTTGACGATCGCCGCGGGGTCGGTGGGATGATGGTCGGCCTTGGTGATACCGCCCAGGTTGATCCCGTTGCCGGAGATGTCGCGGAATTCGTTGCCGTCGATGAGGTTGTATTGGCTCCCCGCGCCGAACGCCAACGCGGCGTTCGACATGTGCTCGAAGATGTTGTCTTGCACGACCACGTCCTGCACATAGCGGAAGTCGACGCCCGCGGGAGTCAAGTAGTTGTTGTCGTCCCATGTGCCGGGTCCGCGGTACACCGCGCCGCCTTGGAAGTCGGGGTATCCCGTCGCACTGCTCGGCTCGACCCAATTGTCGTGCGAGAACGTCAGTCCCTCGAACCGGACATGGTGCAGGGGCGTCGCCGACGTGCCGGCTGCACGAATCAGCTGCTCGGATCTGCCCAGAATGAACGTCGACTCGTCGGGCGCCTCATCGGGGAGAGGAATGTAGAAAAGGGTGTCGGTTCCCCGGTCGAGGTACCACTCGCCAGGGGTGTCGAGCAGCTCGTAGGCGTTCTCGATCCACGTCATCGCGCGCGCGGCGTACTCCGGCTGGGTGGCGCCATCAGCCCAGCCCGGGTTGTCCATGGTCATGACGGTGCCGTCGATCGTGTCGACGCTGTACCGTGCTCGCTTCCAGCTGCGGGCCGCCGCCACCTCGATGTCGGACTGATTCCCCCACTCGTCCATGTCGGCGTAGAACCCGGTAGCCGGAACGGTGTAACCCGTGGTGGTGGCCGCGAACCCCGGGTTTCCTGTGCTTCGGGCCCGCGTCGCGCGGATCCCATCGACGTACAGTTGTCGGCTGTTCAGTCCTTCGCTGACGGATGCCTGATAGATGTCCACGGCCTCGTCGTCGTCCTCAACCTCAGTGAATCCGCTCACCACCTCACCACCCGACAGCACGGGCGTCGCGTTCGGAGCATTCCGATAGATGACGTTGAAACCGTTCGTACCGGAGTCATGCGTCGTGGCGTTCTCCTCGAGGACGAGAGGCTCTTCGAGCTCATATCTGCCGTCGGTCAGGTTGACGACGATGTCACCCGTCATGTCATCGTTGAGATCGCGCACCTTGTCCCGTGCCCCGACCAGCGAGCAGGGGCTCGCCTGCGAACACGTCGATCCGCTCCCTCCTGGCGCGGCCCACAGAGTGGTCTGCACCACGAGAGGTGCGGCGGCGGCGGGAGTCACCGCCACGATGGCGCTGCCGAGGACCACGGCGACGACAGCGCCCGCCGCGGCACCATTCACAAATGGGGATCGCATATTTCCTCCTTGAGTACCCATGAATTCACGGGGTGCGGGACATCGAGATGTGCTTTCGTGCGCCGACTTCGTGCCCGCGCCCGGCGGCTTGCCGGACGATTGACACACGTCAGTAGGCGCGGACCTCGGCGAGGGAGAGGTAGCCGGTGCCGTTGAGTTGGACCATGATGTAGCGGCCCGTTGCGGGTGCGGGCACGATGGTGGGGGTGCCGGCCTGGGTGGTCAGGTGCTGGGACCATACCCCGCTGGTGTTCGCCTGCTGGCTGGGTGTGAGGCCGGTGTTGAACGGGGTGTCGGACACGAACACCCAGTAGTCCGACAGCCGCTCCGGAACGAGCTCGGTGCGGTTGAACACCTCGATCACGGTGAGGGCTCGGGAAGCACCGAGATCGACCTGCCACCACGCGTTGACGTCATTGCCCGTGTGGGTGACTGACCCCGCTCCGTAGTCGCCGTTCGTGAGGCCGTCGACCGCACGTGAAGCTTGCGCCGTGGAATAGGTCGAGGACTGGGATGCCGTCGCGTCGAGCGCGTAGTTGACGCCGCCATCTATCTCGAACTCGTCGATGCCGGCGTTGCCGGACGCGGTGATCGTCAGCCGGAATGCGGTCGCCTGCACCTTTGCGAAGGGGATCTCCTGCACGACCTTGGGGTAGATGCCGGCGGCGAGATGCGTCCACCCCGAGGTGCCGTTCTTGTACTCGAGGGTGTACGTGTTGATGCGTCCGTAGCGGCTGAGCCCGAGGTACTGGCTCTCCTTGAACGTGACCCCGTCCACCCAGGTGGGGCTGGGCAGCGTCACTTCCAGGTAGTCGGCCGTGTCACCTGCGGGGGTCTCCCACCGGGTCTGCGCCCTGCCGTCGATGGCATTGGCTCCCCCCATGCCTGCGGCCGCGTGTTCCGTCGTCGCTGTCGCGCCCAGCGCCGCGTTGGACGACGTCGACTCATCGCTGAGGTACTGGTAGGCAGGTTCGAGTCCGGCCGACGCGATGATCGCCTTCGCCGCAGTCGTGGTGGGATCCGTGGTGTTGCCGCCATCGTCTGTGTTGTAGGCCGATGCGGCGATCCCGCCGCCGTAGTTCAGCAGCATGGGCACGGTGAGATCTTCGAGGACGTTGTTGCTGACCGAGTAGCCGTGGGTGCCGTTGTCCAGATAGAAGCCCTTCTGGTGACCCTGGTAGTTGCCGGTGTGGGCGATGTGGTTCCCGGTGATGGTGGAGTTCGGCTGCGCTCCGAGGCTGTAGACACCGCCGCCGTCCATACCGAGCTTCATGTAGTCATGGATGTAGTTGCTGCTCACGGTGGTGTTCTTCGCGGCGGTGGGCCCGGTCGGGTAGGTGTCCAGCTCCGCGCGGTCCGGGCAATTGGTGCCGTTGCCGAAGATGCCGCCGTCGGAGTCCTGGAATCCCCACCCCCAGCCCACCGAGACGCCGCTGTAGGGGATGTCGGCGATCTCGTTGTGCGAGATGGTGAGCGTATCGACGTACCCGGCGACGATGCCGACGGCGGAGTTGTACACGGTGCCGATGTCGTGCACGTAGTTGTTCGTGATCGTGATGTCATGCATACGGTCAGCGGTGTCGGCCGGGCGCTGGTCAGTGAGGGAGACACCTCCGACATGGATGCCGCTCCCGGCGACGTCGTGGATCTCGTTGCCGACGATCGTGACGTTGTTCGAGCTCCGATCGACCTTCAGCGCGGTCTGTCCGACCCGTGTGATGGTGTTCTTGGCGAAGGTGATGTCACTCACCCTCGAGAACTCCACCGCGGCGGACATCGTGACGAAGTTGGACAGATCGCAGATCTGCGTCTCGCCGGTGATCATGACGTTGGCCTGGATCTGAACGAAGCCGCCCTGCGTGCCTGTCGTCGGGAGAATGATCGGCCGCATCAGATCCACCGACAGGTACTGGCCACCGGTCTTGGTGACCGTGATCGTATGAGTCCCCGGCGCCAGTCCGGCAACCGTCAGACACGGTGTCTGCGCGATGGCGTCAGCGCTCTCACAGGTCCCGGACCCGGTGGGTCCGCCGTCCACGCTGTACGAGAACGAGCCGCGGTTGCTTGCCCGCTGGGAGACGAACGACACACCGGTGCCGGTGAAGGTAGACGTGAACCGGTCGCCGTTGGTCTCGGTGTAGTGCTGGGTACCGGCGTATTGACCGGCCACGCCCGTCTGCGCCGTCCAGTTGCCGGCCCCGCCGTTCGCGGAGCCGTTGTAGCTGATTTCACTTGTCGTGACATCGTCGGCGGCCGGCCCCTCGGTCACCGCACGCATGAGGTCCAGGCTCAGGAAGTCACCGTCGACCTTGGTGATCGTGATGGTGTGCGAACCGGGCGCCAGGCCCACCACGGTCAGGCACGGCTGCAGGTAGACGGTCTTCGTCGACGCGCAGGTGCTTTCCTTGGCGTCCGCGTTGTCGATCTTGTAGGTGAATTTGCCCCGGTGGGAATCCTGTGTGCTGATGAAGGAGACTCCGGTGCCGGTGAACGAGTAGGAGAAGGAGGCACCGTTCGTCTGCGTGTAGTGCTGCGTGCGCCGATACTGCCCATTGACACCGGTGCTTCCGATCCACGCACCGGAATAGGTGATCTGGGTACTGGTGTCGTCGGCGGTGCCGCTCATGCCCTGGTACTCCGGCGTCTTCCAGGTGGTGTCGGCAAAGGTCAGCCCCTCGAAAACCAGGTGCTTCACCCGCTCGACGACACCGGTCTGGTTCGTGCCGGCGACCTGCAGCAAGGCCTGAGTCTGGGGCACCGTCACCGCGGCGGCATCAGTACCGGTCATCGTCTCGCCGTCACGCGGAATGTAGTAGAACCGCTGCTCGGTCGCGTTCACGACCTTGTTCTGGTCGAAGTACCACTCCCCGGGGCGGTCCAGCAGCTCGTACGCGTTCTCCAGCTGGTTCACGACCTGCGAGTGACGGTCGAAGTCGCCGGACCACTCCGAGTAATACCAGCACGGGTCGGCGAACGTGACCACGTCCTTTCCGGCCGCGGTGTCCTTCGTCACCTGACCCACGGTGCAGCGGTTGGTGATGAACGTCGAGTGGAACACCGCCTCGACTGCGGACTTGTCCTTCCACGACGAGATCGAGCTCGCTGTGGTCGGCGTGGTGAACCGACCGATCGTGTTGTCGGTCGAGTCGTACGTGAAGTTGGGCTGGTAGTCGCTGCGCGCCCGCACTGCCGGGGCGCCGTTGACGGTGAGATCCCGAGTCTCGGTCACCGATTCGGGAGCCTTGGCGTACCAGATCTGATGGCCGCCAACGGTGGCGCCCGCCGTCCAGTTCGTCACCGGCGTCGCACCGCTGAGCACGGGTGTCTCCTCGGCGGCCGCCCTCCACAGCACCCGGTGCGTCGCATCCCTCCCGGAGTCCTGCGGGCCGAACGTCACCGGCGCCGACAACGAGTACGTGCCGCCCTTGACGACGACCTCGATGTCGCCGGTCGCCGACGCCGTCAACGTGCGCACTTTCGCCTGCGCTCCCGCCAGCGAACACGGCGCCGCCTCGGAACACGTCGTGCCCGATCCAGAGGGAGCCGCCCACACTGTGTCGGAGACCGACGCATGAGCCGCTGGGGCGACACCGACGAGAGGCGAGACGACGAGGCCGATCGTGACCAGAACGACGGTGAGGACAGCCGCTCCCCGACGCGGCGATCGCACCGGAACGGGACTGCGCGTGAACCCAATGTGCATCCTTGACTCCCTCGTCTGCCTGCACTATCCAAGTGCACTATAGGATATTGGATCGATGAATGTCGAGAGAGAAGTCCGCTGCTCTCCCGGTTCGGTCGGCGAGCTCGAGCGCTACTCTCCGAAGACGTTCACCTCTGCGATGCTGAGGTAGTCCTGCGTGGCGAGTTGCACCATCACATATCGCCCGGTCGAGCCAGCGGGCAGCTGAACCCTGGTGGGCTGCGCGGCCGGACCCGACTGGAAGCTGTGCCAGACGCCTGGCGCATTCGTCTGCTGCACGGGGGTGAGACTCGTGTCGAACGGGGCGTCCGACACGAACACGTAGTAGTTGCTCAGGCGCTCGGGGCAACACGCGGTTCGCGGATACAGATCGACATGCGTGAGGCTGTGGGATGCGCCGAGGTCGACCTTCCACCAATTCGGAGTTGCGCCGGTGTTGAGCGTGTGAGAAACCGAGCCATGTCCGTACTCACCATCGAAATCCCCGTCCACCGCGCGGTCTGCGCCGGCGCCCTGGTAGGTCGACGACTGTTGCGCGGACTTCCCGGTGGAGAGGCTCTGGGTCAATGTGCTCCGCAGGCCGATGCTCCGTGAGCCGAGGAGCTTGATGTCGTCGGTCTGGGCACCGGTGACCTGTTCAAAGGTGAAGGTTCCGTCGTTTACTCGCATTGCGGTCCGCTGAATGACGTAGGACTCCCCGTCTTCCACGTCGATGGCGATCTCCGCGGCATTCGTCGGAGCCACGACCGTCGTGTGCGGGAATTCCCCTTCGACGACCTCGATCTGCTGGCCGGGCCACGGGTTGGCGACCGTGACCTGCTGAGTGCTGTCCGCGTTGATCCCCACCAACGTGGGCACACCACCTCGGGTCTGGACACTCACGTCGTGACCGCCCCGGATCTGCAGCTCGGCATCGACGTCCCAGCTCGCCGGCCACGCGCTTGCGACGTGCACCACGCCGTCGTGGTCCTGGACAAGTGCCTCCTGAACGCCGGTTCGGACGACATGCAGCCACTCGTCGTAGTACGCCTTCGCATAGGTGCCCCCGATCGCGCCGTTGAACGACGCCATGCCGTTGGGGTAGACCTGGAACTTCTCGATACCGTCGAGCAGGGCGAACTTGACGTCGGCCGCGAGACCCAGGCGCGCCGCCCACGCGGCATCGAGCCGCCAGTCGTATCCTTGTCCCGGTCGCGCGGCGAAGGTGTCCCGTCCGAGCTGCAGCTGGCCGGCGCTCGAGGCCTGCCCGATGAGGCCCCACGGGAAGACCGCCTCCAGTTGCGGAGTCTGGATCGGGGTCTTGAAGGCGCCGCTGCCGTCCTTGGTGCGAATGAGGAGCGACGGGGTTCCGCCGGTGGGCAACGGCGGGAGCTGCGCGAACGTGGCGTCGAGCTGCGATGCGAGCACCGTGTCGCCCACGTCGGTAGCGAGCGCCTCGACCAGGGGGAACAGCACTCGCATCGCCGCCACGTCCGGCGCCGGGTCGGTGCCCAGCCAGACGTCCTCGAACGCGTTCGCCTTCGTCAGATGACGAATCCCGTCGGTGCCCGGAGCGTCGAGACGAGAGAGGTAGAAGCGCGTGACGTCTGCGATCCACGGATACAGCGGCTCCAGGTCCTCACCGGTGTACGCCGCTTGGTTGATCATGTTGAAGGCGATCTCCGGACCGGTGGAGAGAATGTGCGTGGTGTAGTTCGCCGCATTCGGCTGCGTGATGTCGCACGCCGGTTGCCCCCACGTGGTGTTCTTGGCGTCGTAACGAGTCATCTCTGGGACACACAGGCCGCGCCATCCCGTCGTGGCGATGCTCGCGACCTGTGCGGCGGACAAGCTCTCGGAGTAGATCCTGACTCGGCTCACCGCGCCATGGAGACGGCTGTTACCGTTCTGGTCGGCCCCGAAGCGGAGTGCCAGAGCGTCGTTCTCCGGAATCGAGACGGCGACGTTCGTCTCCTCCTGCCACTGCTGCTGCCCGTCGATGTAGACGGTGAGCACGCCGGCGTTCGTCAACGTCAGACTGACGTTCGTCCACTGGCTCTGAGGAAGGGCGACGGTCGTCTGCCGGTACAACCCGGCCCCGATGAATCTGATGCGGTTGCTCGGGTCGAGGTCGACGAGGAAACCGGTGGAGCCGTTGCCCCCCGCCGGGATGAAGTCGACCAGCCGACGGTAGCCTGCGACGCTGTCGACCCTCACCTGCATGTCGACGGTCAGAGCCGTCAGCTCGGGGAGGGCGGGGTTAGGCAGCGTGACGTACGTGCTGCCGTCCAGAACCAGCCCGGACTTGCCACGGGCCGTGCCTGCGGCGTCCGGCGAGATGTAGCTGGGAGTCGCGGAGCCGACCACGTTGCCGCTGCGTCCGCGTCCGGACGAGTCGGGAACAGTCGTGCCGTACGTCGGGGTCCAGTCCAGCAAGCGAGTGCCGGGAACCGCGGCGGCCCCCGCCGCCCGAGTCGGCATGTCCCCCGCGACGACCGCCGTCGTCTGGGCGCGAAGACGCTCGTAGCTGTCGGTGTAGAGCGTGAAATACGGCTCGTTGAAGGAGGTCATGTTCGAGGGGTAGTTCGCCATGGTCCCCATCCGCTGGTTGTAGTGCCAGTACGCCGGAGCGTTCCAGGGGTGGGTGTCGCGGAATGCCGAGAACAGGTGGGCGACGCCGCCGTGCGTGGCCGGTTTCGGACCGCGTGCCATGGCGGCCATCGTGTACTTGCTCAGCGCCACCTGGGCCTCGACGTATTCGCCGCTTCCGTCGGACGACGTGATCTTCAGGGGTGAGGCGGTCTCCCAGAAGTCGTTCCACCAGTCGCGGTGCGGCGCCGCCAGGTCAGACGCACTCAGAGCCGATGAAGACGCCTCCGCGACTGCGGCGTCGATCGTGCCGGCCTCCGGGTCGTCGGGAGCGTTTGTGTACTGCGGAGCGCCGACCACCACGCGGAAGCTGCCGTCGGTGCGTGGCTTGAATGAGATCCGGACCGTCTTACTGTCCACCACTGAGGCGTTGAGATCGCGCCCGACGGCGGTCGCAGCGATGAGCGACCCGAACTTCGCGGACGCGGGCGCACCTGAGAACTGCTGAGCATCGGCGATGGACTCGTCGTCAGACCACGTCTCAGCCAGTGCGGCAACGCCATTCGCGGCGTACGTCTTCGGCAGCCGTTCGACGGCTCCGGCTGCGGCGCTCCACAGCTTGAGGTCGACGTTCTGCATGACATCCGGATCCGCCCCGGTGACCTCGACCACCAGCTGGTCGCTCCCGGAGCGCACATACGAGACCACCTGCATGTCACCGGCAGACTGGACGAGCTGCCCGTTGTAGAGATCAAGCCGGCCTCGGTAGGTGTCCTCATCCAGCAGCTCGCCCAGGCCGTCGAACACGACCTCGCCCGCCGACTTGCGATTGGGGAAGAGATCGACGCGGTTGAGCTGGGCCATCATTCCGACTCCGGGCACCGACCAAACTGCGGCACCCAGATTGCCGTTGCCCAGCGGCATGCTCTCGTGGGTCAGGGCCATAGGTCGCTGCAGCACCACGTCTGAACGCGAGACCACGCCTTCTGCGTCGACGTGGAAGGAGCCCTCACTCCAAGCCGTCGTCGAGCCTGCGCCGGCCGCCGACGCAGCACCGAGACCGGCGGGAGCGATCAGCACGGCTCCCGCCAGCAGACTGAGAGTCACCAGCTGAGAGACGAAACGACGGGAGGAGTGGATGCGTGGCATGGAGGCTCCGTGCTTTCAGACGTGCGCGTTCAGCGGCAGAGTTGCTTCGAAGGGCCGGCCGGCTCAGGGTGGGTGCGCACGCGACGCCTCGTGAATCCACATGATCCTCGATGACGCCTCGCGTCCCGCGACTCTGCGGGGCTGGTTCTCGGAAGCGTGACAGAGCAGATCGGGCCGCTCAAGCAAGGAACACGATCGTCGACCGGAGGGTCGTGATCGTGCGGCGGGATTCACTGGAACCCCTACCGACGACCCGCGGACTCTCCGATCACCGCAGCGTTTTCACTCTTGCGTGATAAATGCATTTACTGCAGGATGCTGTCGAAACAGCCGCCCCCGCAGGGCAGCCCCGGGGGCCACGACATCCAATGAGGAGCGAGCGTTCCGGTGAGATAGCCCCCCAAGAAGAGCGCCGTGATCTCGCGGATGCCGTGCCGTCTACCTACGGCAGCCCTCACGGGTGGGTCGTGGATCGCAGCTGCCCGGACCGCTCGGAAGGGTGACCATAGGAAGCCAGATGGTATCCATCAAGATGGTGCAACGGAGATGAGTCAGAGGACCCGCCAACCCACTCGCGATACCGCTTTGCATCACGGCGCCGCAGGGAGTCGCCCAACCGATCGCCAAGTGCTTGCCAACGCGGTGTACGCGACCCTCAAGGAGCACCTTCTCTCCGGCGAGATCGCACCCGGGGCACGGCTGAACCTCGACGAGATCTCGCGCCGACTCCACGTCTCCAACAGCCCGATCCGCCAAGCACTCGCCCACCTCGAGGCTGAGGGTCTGGTCCGGCGGATGGAGTATCGGGGATTCTTCGCTTCACCCTCGCTCGATTCGAGGTCGATTGCGGAGCTGTACGAACTCCGACTGATCCTTGAGCCCGCAATCGCAGCGAAGGCTGCCGCACGAGCCTCCGTAGCCTCGCTCGAGAGGCTGACCTTCACGTGCGACGAGGCCCGGGCGCTGACCTCCGAGAGCGACGCCGCGAATGTGGACGAGCTGGGCAGGCGCGATCGCGACTTCCACCTGGCCGTGGCCGCACTGACCGGCAACCCTCGAATCGTCGATCACGTGGAGCAGCTGATGACGCCGATGGCCCGGTTCACCGTCTACCACCGCGTCCACGCCGCCCGCCAAGCGTGGGAGGAGCACGCGGCGATAGTCGGCGCGCTCGCCTCCGCCGACCCCGCATGCGCGCATGAGGCGATGCGAGAGCACCTTCGAAAGGGACTGAGCAGGGCAGTGCAGCTGTCCGATCAGTCACTCACGTAGCCATGAGCGACGTGCTGCAGCGTCTCCCGGGACCAGTGCGCAGGAGAGACCTCCGCGCCTGGGAGCTGAGGGGTCAGACCAGCTCCCCCGGCTCCCCGCACGAAGGCCCTCCGCACGTTCGGCGATTCCGTTTCGGTAGTCCTAGGACACCGGAACGGCGTGTACCTCCACCTCGGCGAGGGACAGCGTCTCGGCGGCCGCGCCGCCGAGCTGGACCATCACGTACCGTCCGGTGGCCGGAAGACTGATTCGGGTGGGTGCGCCGGCTTGCGTGGTCTGATGATCACAGGTCACGCCCGCGGTGCTTGCCTGCTGCGATGGCGTCAATGAGTGGTTGAACGGCTGCGCCGAGACGCACACCCAGTAGTCCGAGAGCCTTTCACCGTACAGCGAGCGATTGAACACATCGATGTAGCTCACGACGTGCTGTGCCTGAAGGTCTACCTCCCACCACGGGCGGACCGTGCTGGCAGTCGCCGTGACGGATCCGTACTCCCAGACGCCGCTCCAGTCGCCGTCCACCGCGCGGGTCGCGGCGGCGGAGAGCAGGGTGCTGGACTGGGTTGCCGGCTTGTCCTGGGCGACGTTCGGGGGAACGTGCAGCTCCCCGTACACCTCGACCTCGGCGAGCGACAGCGTCTCGGCAGCAGACCCGCCGAGCTGGACCATCACGTACCGCCCGGTCGCCGGCAGATGGAGCCGCGTCGGCGACCCGGCTTGACTGGTCTGGTGGTCGCATGTCACGCCGCTGGCGACAGCTTGCTCGTCCGGCGCCAGGGTGTGATTGAAGGGCTGCGCGGAGACACACACCCAGTAGTCCGACAACCTGCTCCCGTACTCGCTGCGGTTGAACAGATCGATCTGGGCGATGTCGTACTGGCTGCCAAGGTCGACCTGCCACCACGGGTTCGTCGTGCTCGCTGTGGCCGTCACGGAGCCTTCTGTCCACACGCCGCTGGTGATGCCGTCCACGGCGCGATCGGCGACGCCGTCGTATGCCGTCGACGACTGCGTCGCCGGCCGGTCGGCGGCAAGGCTGCTCTGTCGCGTGCCGTACACCTCGACCTCTGCCAAGGAGAGAGTCTCCGCCGAGCTCCCACCGAGTTGGATCATCACGTACCTTCCTGGCGCCGACAGGCGAATCCGGCTGGGTGATCCGGCCTGGGATGTCTCGTGTTGACAGGTCACCCCACTGACGGCGGCTTGCTGCGACGGTGTCAGAGTGTGGTCATACGGTTGCACGGAGACGCACACCCAGAAGTCCGACAGCCTGTCGGAGTATTCAGCCCGGTTGAAGACGTCGATCTCACTCAGGTCGTACTGATCGCCGAGATCGACCTGCCACCACGGCGCGACCGTGCTGTCCGTCGCCGTCACCGAGCCCTCCGTCCAGACGCCGCTGGTGTCGCCGTCCACGGCGCGGGACGCTGCGCCGAGGTATGCCGTGGTCGACTGGGTGGCGGACTTGTTCTGAGCGAGGTTCTTGTCGTAGTACGCCTCGAACTCATCCAGCCACGCACCGGCCGTGCCGGTGAAGCTGAACCTCAGCGCCTTCGCGGTCACGGCCTGGAAGACGTCGGTCTGGACGATTCCCGGGTAGTTGTTCTCTGCCAGCGAGACCCATGTGTCGTCAGCAGGGTTCTGATACTCGATCTCGTATGAGGAGATGGCCCCGTAGCTGTGGACACGGTACTGACCCTCAAGCGTCACAATGCGGTTCACCAGCGTCGGCCGCGGAAGCGTGACGGTAAGAGTGCCCTGAGTAGCGCTCGCGTCTACCTGCCACTTGGTCTGGGTGGAGCCGTCAACCGCGTTCGCGGCCGTCCCCGAGGTCGCCGTGGCGGCGGCTCCCCGCAACAGATTCGGGCTGGCGGCGCGCGGAATCAGGTGCTCGTACGCCGACTGCAGCCCCGCGCTCGCGACCACAGCCTGCTCCGCCGACGTCCATGGCTGCGCCGCGACGTTGCGTCCGTCGACGTTGCCTGAAGACGCGAGGTCGCCGCCTGAGTAGTTGAGCAGCAACGGAGTGGTGACCTGATGGATGACATTGTCGCGCACGGTGTAGCCGTGTGTGCCGTTGTCAAGGTAGACGCCTCGCTGGTGACCATCGAAGTTGCCTGTCCGCGCGATGTAGTTGCGCTCGACTACCGAACCCGGCTGATTGCCGAGCGTGTAGACGGCTCCACCATCCATTCCGATTCGCATGTAGTCGTGAATGTAGTTGTCGGTGATGATGGTGTTCCGCGCCACCGTATCCACGGGCGCAGGAGGGCTGCCCGCCGAATGGGACGCCAGCTCTTCCTCGCTCATGCAGATGGTCGGGTAGGTGGATTGACTGTCGGCGTCGGCGACTCCCCATCCCCAGCCGACCGAGATGCCCGAGTACGGCAGGTCGGCCAACTCATTGTGGGAGATGGTCAGCGTGTCGACGAAGCCCCCGAAAATGGCCACGCTTCCCGTGAACTCCACGGCGACATCGTGGACATAGTTGTTGGTTATCGTGATGTCGTGCATGCGGTCCGCGAAGTCCGCGGGGCGTTGATCCTCGGGTGACACACCGCCGATGTGGATGCCGCTGCTGGAGACGTCGAAGATGTGATTGCCTTCGATCCGGACGTTGTTGGAGCTCTTCTCGACCAGCAGCGCGCTGCCTCCCGCGCGCGTGATCGTGTTCCCGACGAACGTGACATGCTCGGCATACGCAATGCGTACCGCCGCGGGCGTGGTCACCTGATTGGAGACATCGCACATGAACTTCGCACCCGAGATGATCATGTCCCCTTGCTGCGCCAGATAAGCCGGAACCGAGTTGTCCTCTCCGGCCGGCAACGGCGGGTCGATTGCTCGCAGCACATCCAGGCCGAGCATCTTTCCATCGTCTCCGGTCTTCGTGACCCGCAGCGTGTGAACCCCGGGCGCGAGCCCGGTGATCTCGGCACACGGCCGCCACGTGATGAGGAGCGTGGAACTGCACGTCGCATCCACTGGCGCGCCGTTGTCGATCTGATAGGTGAAGGAGCCGCGGTTCGGGTGCTGAACACCGATGAGCCGAATCCCTGTCCCGTCGAACTCGTGCTCGAACCACGCCCCCTCGACGGACGTCACATGTTCTTTGCCCTTGTACGTATAGTCGGAATTCTGCTCGATCCAAGCGCCGGCGGGTCCGCCATAGCTGATCCGGGTGGTCTCCATGTCGTCGACGACTCCCGCGGTGCCCTGGATCTCCGGCAGACTCCACGTGGAACCGGCGACCGTGAGCCCACGGAACTCCACAAACTTGACCTTGGCGCTGGAAGACGTCCCCGCTATGTGAAGGATGCTCTCGACGTGGGGCACCGTGACGATCGCGGCGCCTCCCCCGGTCATGGCCTGACCGGATCGCGGCATGTAGTAGAAGCGCGGCATGCTGTCGCCCTTGACGGTCCCCGCCCGATCGAAGTACCACTCTCCGGGATCGTCGAGCAGCTCGTAGGCGTTCTCGATAAACGTGACGACGCGAGCATGATTTTGAAAGTTGCCGACGTATTCGGCGTAGTCCCAGCACGGATCCTCGATGTCCACGACGTCGAGGGTGCCGCTGGTCGTCACTGACTCGACGACACATCGGTTGGAGTTGAATGTCGCGTGGAAGATCATCTCCACGCCGGTCGGATCCTTCCAGGTCGACATGGACGTGGGAGTCGTGGGTGTGGTGAATCGTCCGCCACGCAGGGGCTGCTCCGCCAAGGTGAGGTTGGGGAGGTAGTCGCTGCGCGCGCGAACTCCACGAATGTCGTCTATGTACAACTGCCGAGTGTCCGTGACGCCGGTGGGCGCGGGCGCGGACCACACCCCCGAGCTCCCTTCCTGCGTCCAGCCTGTGACCGCGGTCTCCCCACTGAGCACGGGGTTGGCGCCCGGCGCGGCCTGCCAGATGACCCGGCGCTGGGCATCCAGTCCGGAGTCCTGCGGGCCGAAGTCCAGCGGCTGCGTCAACGAGTACGTCCCGCCACTCACGTTGACCACGATGTCGCCGGTCTCGACGGGTCTGATCTGGCGCACTTTGGTCTGCGCCGCTGCGACGCTGCACGGCGCCGATTGCGTGCACGCGGTGCCGGATCCGGCAGGTGCAACGTAGAGCGTTGCTGTCACCGCCGCGGAGGCCGTCGATTGCACGCACAGAATCCCGCTGAGCACCAGCGCCGACGCTGCGACTGCGGCGACCACCCGGCGCAAGTGCGGATTCATCGCAGATTCGTATCGAGCGCGCATCTAGAACTCCCACCCTTGGAATCGATCGGCCTCGACCGGCCTGCGAGGAGCATCCGCTCCGCGTGCAGGACGCGTCAACCAGCAGGCGCGATTCGCGACGAACAGCTGCAAATCGTGTGGCCACGGACGACGCGGTGTTCCGGGTGACACAGCCGGGCCTCGGAACCGCTCGAAGGACCGGGTGCGCCGACAGCGGCCACCTCGCGGTCAGCAAGGTAGTAACGCCCCCTGTCAAGACCGCATCGTTCTGGTGTCTGATCAGCGCAGTCGGCCCCTAGGCTCCCGAGTTCGTTGCGTAGTCGCGGGTGCTGCGCAATACGCGGGTCGCGTACTCGTGCCCCGAACTCAATCGGTCCCCGGGACCGAGTCCTCGTATGAAGGCCGCGATCCAGCCTGCCGCGAACGCATCGCCCGCACCTGTCGGCTCGATCACGTCGACATGGTTCGCAGGAACCCGCGTCACACCCGCGCCGTTGAACTCAACTGCTTCCTTGTCGGCATCCTTCACCACCAGCCACCGCGGGTCAGGGAGCAGTCGGCGAATCTGCTCGGCATCCGCGACCGCCCACAGAGTGGCGGCCTCGTCTCGTCCGACGAAGACGACGTCGCTGAGCGCGGCCAGCCGTTGCAGCTGTTCGGCCGTCTGATCAGATGCGAGAGCGGCTCGGAAATTGACGTCGAACGATATCGTGGCATCTCCGAACGGACGTGCCCCGACGAGGTGCCGGAGCGCGCTCAGCCCGGCCTCGGAAGCCTGTGCCGCCACGCCGCTGACATGGACATGCCGGGGCCTGAGGATCTTGGCGATGCGGTCGACGTCGGCGGGGCCGAATGTCGAGGCGGCGGAACCCCGGCGGTAATAGTGCGGACCGCCGCCATCGCGGGGCTTGAAGTAGACGCCCGTTGGCAACCCGTCCACACCGCCGACATACGACGCTCCGATGTCGCGGGCGGTCAGTTCGTGGACCACGCGTTCACCGAACGGATCACTGCCGACCAAGCCTGCCCACTCGACCGGGACACCCGCGGATGCGAGGGCGGTTGCTACGTTGACCTCGGCTCCGGCCAGGCTCGCATCGTACGTTTGTGCGCCGACGAGCCCGGGATCGTCGATGGGGGAGAAGACGATCAGCGCCTCACCTATGCAGAGCACGTCACTCACCGCGCGGCTCCGATCCCGAGATGATCGCGACGGCGGAGCAGGCTTTGGAGGTGACATCCGAGAAGTCGCCGGTTGCGAGGGAAGCAGCGTCGATGAGCCACGAGCCCCCCACCGCGAAGACCTGACTCAGTGCGCAGTAGGCGGTCAGCCTGCTCTCGTCGACGCCACCGCTGGGCATGAACTGCATGTCCGGAAAGGGTGCGCTCAGGGCGGACAGCGCTGCCGACCCGCCGATCTGCTCTGCAGGGAAGACCTTGACGTGGTGAAGCCCCGCGCCCCGCGCCCGCATGAGATCGCTCGCCGTGGCGACACCCGGGATGTAGGGGATGTCCAGCGACCGGATCGCGTTCGCGAGGTCGACGTCAAGACCGGGACTCACGAGAAAGGCGGCGCCCGCATCACGGGCTCGGCGCGCGCCGTCAGCATCGAGGATGGTCCCCGCGCCCACGCGGATGCCAGGAACGCTCGTCATCGCGTCCAGCAGCTGCCACGCCTGTGGGTCGCGGAGGAGGATCTCCAGGTACCGCACTCCTCCCGCGGTGAGAGCTGCTGCGAAGGCCTCGGCATGGACAGGATCGAGCGCGCCGACCGTGGGAATCAGTTCCCGGCGAGGCCCGAAGGGAGGTGCATTCACTACAGCACGCCGAACTTGGCCCACGCAGCCGAGCTCGACATCCCCGAGTCGATCGCCTGTCGAGTGACACTCTCGCCGGCGACCTTCTCGGCGGCCAACTCCAGCACTTCGTCTTCGACGGACCGGGGTACGACGACAACGCCGTCGACATCACCGACGATGAGGTCGCCAGGGTTCACTTCGACGCCGTCGAGCTCGAGACTCACCCGGTAGTCGAGTACCGATGCCCTGACGCCGGCATCCTGCGCGAACGAGCCCCGGCTGAACACCGGCCAATCCTGCTCGAGCACACGCCGCGTGTCGCGATGGAAGCCGTCTACGACCGCGCCGCTCGCGCCGCGTCCGCGCGCGGTGGCCGTAAGAATCTCACCCCACGCCGCGCACTCGGTGCGGCCACTGCGCGCAAGGTAGACCTCGCCCGCGCGCAGGCTGTCCAGCGCTTCGGTGAGGCGCCCGAACGGTTGCTTCTGCGGTCCGAACGTGTCCGCGATGAGTACCGGCATCGCCCGGCCCACCATCACCATGGAAGGGAGGATCGGACGGATCCGCGAGTCGAGGAACTGGTGCCGGCGCCCAAGGACGTCCAGGATGTCGCCGATGACCGGTGTGTACAGGGACTCACGTACGAAGGCGAACCGCTCCACATCGTTAGTGGGAATCATCGACGCCATTCCTTTCTTTCTGCGGACTGTCAGACGCACCGACGATTGTCCCGATCAAAGTGACGATGCCCTCTACTGCTGCCCCGAAGTAACGCTCACCGTCCGTCGCGGTAGCCCTGCGGGGATCGCCGACGCCGCCATGACGGGTGCGCTCCGGGATGCCCTCAGTCGTGGTCACGTACGCCGGCAGCGCATCCTGGTACCCGTCCTCAACGGCGCGGTCCATGTCGACGAGCGCGGGATGGGTCGCGAGCAGGATCGAGGTCTCGATCGCGTCCGCGTGGCCCATGGCCGCAGGACGGGCTGTCCCGGAAGCATCCAATTCATCGAACATCGGACCCCAGTAGTCGACTGCGAAACCGCGAACCCCAGGAGCCGCCGCACGCAGTTTCTCGAGCGCGAGGCGACAGGCCGGCTGGTTGCCACCGTGCCCATTCAGCAGGACGAAGGTCCGGATGCCGGTGCTCTGTGCGAGCGACAGGCACTGGTGGGTCGCATGATCGGCGGCAGTCTGGGTCCCGATTGAGATGGTTCCCGGCATGGCGAGGTGGTGGTCGCTTGCACCGACAGAGAGTGTGGGCAGGAGCACGACCCTTGTGGGCAGCCTTCGCTCGACGGCTGCAGCGATCGCTTCGACGATCAATGTATCGGTGCCGAGCGGAAGATGGAGTGAGTGCTGCTCGACGGCGCCCATCGGGAGCAGAGCTACCATGCCGGGCCCGGAAGCCGCCTGGTCGGACCGCGAGTTGATGAGCTTCATCGAGCCGCCCAGAGCTCGATCTCCACCTTCATGCCGAGCAGGAGCTTCACGCCCACGGTCGTCCGCACGGGTCGCGGCTCGGGAAAGTGGGCTACGTACTCGGCGTTGAATTCGTCCCAGTCGTCGAGGTCGGCGAGGTAGGCGTTCACCTTGAACACGTGCGAGAGGTCCGCCCCCGCCAGTGCGAGGATACGTCGGGCGTTGTCGAGTGTGATGCGCGTCTGTTCCCGGATGTCGGCACCGACCACGGCCCCGCGGTCATCGAGAGGCCCCTGACCGCTGAGGACCACAATGTCGCCCGCCGAGACCGCGAGGGCGGGCGAGTAGGGGCCGGCGCTCGAGTGCTGGGTCGCGTTGCGGATAGGCGTGATTCGCGTCATGAGGTGCTCCAGGTTGAAGGCAGGTAGCCGACGAAGCCGGTGATCAGCCACCGATGTTCACTCTCGTGGGCTCGCAGAAAGTAGTACGTGGTCCACGCGAGGATGGTCGGCCCAACGGGGGTGTCGACCTCACCGTCGAAGATCTTGGTGGCTAGCGCCTGCGTTCCACTCACTTCCAGGCGGGCGATCCGCTGGACGGCGTGAAGCTGCGCTGTCAAAACCGCCGGATCGACGTCGCGAAAAGTCTCGGCCTGAGCGAGCCAATCGGCGCGATAGCCCTCCAGATCGGGGTACGTCAGCCTCATCGAGCCGTCGGCACCGCTGTATGCCGTGAACTGACTTTCGTCGAAGTCGGACCGCACGAGTTCGAAATCGCCCGCGACGAATCCGTCGATGTCCCGCGTGATCAACACATCTCGAATCTGATCGTCGACGGTCACCGCGCCACCACCGCAGTGACCAGCTCGCGCGAGAGCTCGTGGGCTGCAACCGCGTCGAGATCCAGTTCCACTCCGAGCCCGGGCCCCTCCGGGACCGACACCGCTGACCCGGTGATGCTCAGAGGGGTGCGAAGAAGGTCCGTCTCGCGGATGAGGCGCCCGAAGATGTCGCTCGGGAGCGTTGCCCCGGCGGACGCGGCGGCGGCATGAACGGCGCCGGCTTCCATGATTCCGAGATCGATCTCGCTCCCGTGCCAGTACGGGCGCCCCGCTGCGTCGGCGATGTGGGCCATTCGCAGGAAATCGGCGATGCCGGCGCTGAAGTTGAAGACGTCGGCTGCGCGGCTCGCGATGGCGGACGTGACGTCGCTGATCCGCTGGCCGTGCGAAAGGTAGCCGAGCGCCACATGAATCGCGATGGGAATCGACGTCCGCGCCCGCAGCTCGGCATATGCGCCCAGATCCCACCGAGGGAGCGGGTCTTCGAGGCAGACCACATTGCCGATCCTCTCGAGTCCGCGGGCGATCTTGACGGCATGCCTGAGTTCCTCGAATCGCTCGTTCGGATCGAAGATCAGTGAGAATCCGTCTCCACATCTCTCACGCACCGCCGCCGCGATCTCCACCACGTCGTCGTCGAGCTCGCACTTCAGCTTGAGCGTGGTCGCGCCGTTGCGTTGCGCGCGCTCGGCGATCATCGCGGCCTCATCAGGGGTGCGATGGCCACTCCACGCACTGACGGGGACTTCGCTCCGATAGGAGCCGCCCAGCAGGCTTGCGAGCGGCAGGCCCGCCCGTTTTGCCAGCAGATCGAGGACGAGCAGCTCGAAGCCGTCGTACTCCCGGTTCTTGGCCAGCGGCAGGTTCTGCCACGCGAGGGCGGCGACATCCCTCCCGGCCAGGCCGCGGGCCATCGCGCGGAGCGTGGGCATGTCGGGTGCGCGCAGAGACTCGCCGTAGCCGACGGTCCCGTCCTCGGTCGTCGCGACCAGAAGCACCTTGGGGAACTCGTCGAACTGCCGCGTCCAAGCGGCATCCGCCCCGGTGGCCAGTTTGTGCAGGGGCTTGTCGAGGCTGGGCGAGTTGATCGCGCCCGCCCGCGCCGGAACCTGGACCTCGATCAGCTCGATCTGTTCGATTCTCATTCGTCGTCTCCGGTGCGGTCGAATGCCATGCGCGAGCTGCCGCCATCGATCACGATCTCGGTCGCCGTGATGGACTGCCCCGCGTCCGAGAGAAGGAAGGCCGCGACTGCTCCGACCTCATCGGGACGAATCAGTCGAGGAATCATCTGACGCGACCCGATGTAGTCGGCGATCCACTCCTCCGGATCGCCCCAGGCCGCGAAGATCTCACGATTCTGGGGACTGTCCACAAGGCCGGGGTGAATGATCGAGCATCGGATGCCGTCACGCCCGTGATCGGCTGCGATGCCACGGCTGAGGCCGATCAGTCCGGCCTTCGCCGCTGCGTAGGTGGAGTACCCGTAGTGGGGTCCGAGCGCCTGCACGGATCCGATGTTGACGATCCCCCCGCCGCCGTTGCGGATGATGTCGGGAATCGCGGCGCGCGAGCAGAGGAACGCGCCGCGCAGGTCCACCGCATGGAGAAGGTCCCACTCGGGCACCGACACCTCGGCCAGCTTCTTCACCAGGCCGACGCCGGCGTTGTTCACCAGACCGCGCAGGCTTCCCAGTTCGGGAATGGCGCGACTGAATGCGCGAGCCACACTCTCTTCGTCAGAGACGTCGATCTCTACGGCGTGCGCGTCCATGCCATCGCTACGCATGTCCCGCGCGACATCCCGCGCTGCGGAGATGTCACGGTCAGCGATGGCCACCGTCCACCCGACGGCCGCCAAAGCACGGCTGATGCCGCTGCCGATCCCCTGCCCTGCGCCGCCAGTGACCACGATGACCCCGCTCGGCGCGATCGCCGGTGATCCCGCAAGTCCGGCATAGGTTTCCGGCAGTGTCATCGAATCCTCCAGCAGTGGCGTTGCACCCATGCTGTCGTTTCGCCCGGCGGAGCTCGTGCGGTTCCTTGCATAGGATTATTCGCATGTCGCCGACGACATCTCCTCCCTCCGCGAGGCGCGGCTCGGCCGCCGCACCAGTGACGTCGGACGACCCGGATGTTGCCAGCACCTCTGAACGCGCCATCCAGGATCTGAGAGGCGTTGGCCCCTTCCTCAGCGTCGGTCGGCTTCGCTACCTCACTGCGCAGGACAGACTTCCCGAGCAGGTGCATCCCCATGTCCTGGTTCTGGCGTTTCCCCTTCGCGGCGACGTCGAGTTCGTGGTCGAAGACCGGGTGGTCCCGGTGCGCGCGGGTGAAATGATCCACATTTCGCCCGGAACGCCCTACTCCACAAGCGTGGGGGCCCAGCCGCGCGGAGAGATGCTGTGGCTCCTGCTCAGCACGGGCTCCGCCGCGAGCACCGCCGATACTGCGATCGCGAACGCAGTCAGGGCTCTGACGACGCAGCAGCCGCACGCCCGACGCGCATCGGAGCTGGGCGTGCAGCTGCTCACTCGCGTCGTCGACTCGGAAGCATCTTCCGACGCGCTCTGGCGGCCCTGGGCCGAGGCGATGTGCACTGCAGCCGTTCTTGAGCTCGTTCGCGGGAACGAGCGAGTGGCGTCTTCCGGTGATCCGGTGCACCCGGGTGTCGCGCGAGCAGTGGCGTGGGTTCGGAATCACATCGAAGACGAGATCACGGTGGGCGATCTGGTTTCGGAGGCAGGAATGTCGACGACGAACTTCTACCAGCAGTTCACGCGGGCATTCGGAACCAGCCCCAAGGACTATGTGCTGAGGTGCAAGATCGATCGCGCCCAGGAGCTGCTGCGAGAGGAGCGGGAGAGCATCACATCCATCGCCTTCCGGCTGGGATTCTCGTCGAGCCAGCAGTTCGGCGCGGCATTCCGACGCTACGTCGGCGTCACCCCCACGCAGTTCCGCGCCAGTGTGGAGTCACCGCCCGCCGGCGCGTGACAAACGCCAGTGGCCCCGCTCGGTCTCCCGAGCGGGGCCACTCTTGCGTTCCCTGTTGGCAGGTAAAGGGCTAGTGACTCAGCACCCAGAACTGGCTACCCGGGCCCGTGGGAGCGTTCGTGGAACCAACCGCGATGCCGTCGTAACCGCCAGCGCCTCGCGACCACATCGGCTTCGTCCAGGTGCCGCTGGCGCTGCGCCACCACACCTGGCCCGCGGTGGACAGTGCCCAGATCTCGCCCTCGCTGCTGATCGAGATCTGCGTATTCCCGGAACCCGCGAGGGTCAACCAGGTCCCGTTCGATGGCTGCCACTGATAGATTCCGCCACTGGCGCTCACGACAGCGACCACGTTGTTGGCGCCGGCGGCGATCGTGACGCCCGAGCCGGGACGCTGCACCCATGTGATGCCGTCGAACTGCCAGATCTGTCCACTGGTATTGACGGCCCAGATGTCGCCATTGCTGCTGACGGCGACGCTCTTGCCTGTTCGGCCTGCGTCGGACCAGACGCCCGTCGCGCTGCGCACCCAGATCGGGCCACCGACGGTCCCAGGAGCACCGAGCACTGCCGCCGCCGTGCCGTTGGGGGCCACAGCCACGTCGGTCATCGTCTGGATCGGCTGGCCACTCGGTCCCGGCACCAGCACGCCTGCGGACCCGTTCCAGCGGTACAGGTTTCCGGCTGCGTTCAGCATCCACGGGTTGCCGGTCGAGTCGACCGCGATGTCCACAGCAGCACCGTTCCCGCCGAGCTGCATGCTGAGCCGATTGAAGTCGAGGGCACGGTAGACCCCGGACTGAACCTGGGGAGCACTCATCAGGTCCGGCACGATGGCATTGCTCAACGCGTAGCGCGTCTGGAACTCCGCAAAGTCCGTCTCATCCGCAGCGTTCCAGACTTGTGCGGAGAACGGGGCGATGCCGCTGCGCATCGACTCCAGGGCCCTCCCGCCGTTGAATCCCCACGCCGAGAGGAGGCCGCCCACCACGTTGGTGCTCGTAGAGTCGACTTCACCGCCGCCGTCGACCTTGAACTTGTCGAAGGTGTACACCTCCGATTGCGGCTTGTTCTGACCGCCCCACGGCCACCCCACGCGGTAGAGAATGCTCTGCTGCGCGTTGATGACGGTGCGGCCGTCCGCGACGGCCTGCTCGAACGGGTAGTAGGCGTTGTCCCAGCTGACGATCTGGATGTCCGAGTCGAGCATGTCGGTGTACGGCGGTTTGACGCCTTCCCATACCAGCGAGGTCTTGCCGCGACTGCGCACGTAGTCGTTCAGCTCGTTGAGGAAGTCCGGCAGAGCAGCCCCGCTGACTCCGCTCTCATCACCACCGAGGTGGAAGTACGGCGAGTGCGTGAACACGTCGAGCATCTCACCGATGATGGTCTTGACCGCCGCCCGGACCGACGATGAGCTGTGGTTGATGACCTTGCCGTACGGTCCGTCGGTACCTGGTCCGAACACCGCCGGGTAGACGTTGACCATCTGAGTCGCGTGGCCGGGGACTTCGATCTCGGGGATGATCGTCACGCCTCGCGCCCAGGCATACGCGTCGAGAGCCTGCAGGTCGGCCTTGGCGTAGGCGGGGTGACCGCTCTGGTTCTGGGACCCCAGTAGGGGGTATGCGGTCGACGGGAACATCCAGTTCTCGTTCTCGGTCAGGTGGAGTTGCAGGTACTTGACCTTGTACAGGTGAGCCAGCTCGACCATGTTGCGCAGCTCTGCCGGAGTCCAGTAGCCGCGGCCGAGATCGATCATGAGCCCCCGGAAGTCGCTCTCGGGATAGTCGGCGATCGTCGTGCACCCGAGGGTCAGGCTCTGATTCAGCAGCTGCAGCAGGCTCGCCGAGGCATTTGCCAGTCCGTCTTGGTCGACCGCGGTCAGGGTCGCCTTCTGGTCGACGGTGAGTGTGTAGGCGCCGTTGACCGCCGGTGTCCCGGCCGGGGTTCCCAAGGCGAGCACGACATCACCGGCAGCGGGGGATACACCCGAGACCTTCGCGAGGGTCAAGCCCGTCACGGACTTGATCCGTGCCGCCAGCGCCGTGACGAAGCCCGACGCGTCCGCGCCAGACGGGTAGACGATCCGGCTCGTCGGCGACACCACCGCGTTGTTGCACGGCGTTGGAGTCGTGACGCTCTGCGGGGCCGGAATGATCCCCACGTTCGCCGGCGTCGTCGCACTCGCGGCCGGCACCTGACTGACCAGCATCGCGGCAAGCATCATCGACGCCACACCGGCCGCTAGGACTCTTCTTCGAGCACTGACCATGTTGCTACCTCTCCTTACTGACGCGGCACGGGATATCCGTGCCGGGTTCTGGAACGAATTTCGCGGCGCTTAGCTCGTCGCGTCGTGTTCACCCTCGAACTCGATGGCGATCACGTCGATCAGTGCGCCGGTCGGTGCGGGGGGATCGATGATCAGCTCGCCGAGGATGTCGCGGCTGTCGCCGTGCTCGAGGTGGTTGTCGTGAACCTCGACCATCGTCCGGAACCCGAGTTCCTCGCCGGTCTGGAGAACGGTGACCCGCTTCACCCGGAGTGCGCGCACTCCGCGGACGACGACCGATTCGACCGGCAGTGCCACCAGGTGCAGGAACAGTTCGTTGTCGCGTTGGGTAGCCGGCCCGTAGAAGCGGACTTCGGGTGGTGCCGGGCTAGCGCCGATCACGGCACGCTCATGCGAGTCCATCCACGCGCCGATCGCCTCCAGCCGGTCGACCTGCACCTCCTGCAGGCTGCCGTCTCCCTTCGGGGCGATGTTGAGGAGCATGTTCCCACCGAGTGCCACGGTTTCGGCGAGGTAGGCGACAAGGGAGCGTGCCGACTTGTTGTTCGTGTCGGTGGGCCGGTATGCCCAGGTTTCCCCGATGGTCAGGCACATCTCCCACGGCCCGTTCGGCGGCACAGCGGGCAGACCCTGTTCCGGCGTCTCGTAGTCCCCGTGGCCAGGCAGCCGTCCGTTGACGATGGTGTCGGGCTGCAGCCTTGAGATGAGCGCCCGCAGCTCGCCCGCCTGCCACTCGTCCTCCGTGCGCTCCCACTCGCCGTCGAACCAGAGCAGGTCGATCTGCCCGTAGTCCGTCAGCAGCTCCGTGATCTGGCCGCGAAGGTAGGCCAGGTAGCGCATCCATTGCTCGGGCGTTGCACGCGGATAGTCGACGTGCCGGTACGTGTCGCCCTCCTGGAAGGCGGGATAGTCCGGGTGATGCCAATCCGCCAGGGAGTAGTACAACCCGACTCGGATGCCCTCTGCGCGCAACGCCTCCACGAGCTGCCGGGTGATATCGGCGCCGTAGGGCGAGTGTTCGATCGAGAAGTCCGAGTGCTCGGTGTGGAACATCGAGTACCCGCCGGTATGACGCGCCGTGAAGACGACGTACTGCGCCCCTGCGCGCCGAGCCAGCCGGGCGACTGCCCCGGCGTCCCAGAGCTGCGGGTCGAACGTCGCCGCACTGGAGTGGTACTGCGCCGGGGTCATTGTGCGTTCGTCTTCGGTTCCCCCGGGTATTGCCGGAGACCCCACGACGGGCCAGCCGATCTCCACGCCCTGTTGACTGGCGTGGTCCCAGTGGATGAACAGTCCCAGGCCTGCTCCCTCGAACCAAGTCATGTCCGTCATGCGCGTGCGTTCCTTTCGTCACTGCGTCGTGTGCGAAGCGGGGGCGGCGGAGGTCCAGCTCAGCGGCCGCCGAAACCGCCGACAGTGATGGCCTTCGCCACCTGCCGGTTGAAGACCAGATAGATGAGCATGATCGGGATGGAACCGATCGCGAGACCCGCGAAAAGGGGTCCCAGATCAGTGGTGAACTGCCCCTGGAAGGACAGAAGGCCCACCGGCACCGTCTGACTGTCGGGGCTCTGAAGCAGGATCACACCGAGTTGCGCCTCAGCCCAGACGAACACCAGATTGAGCATCGCCACTGCCGCAATCGGACCTCGGGCCAGCGGGAGGACGATGAAGAGATACGTACGCCAGGCACCGGTCCCGTCTAGCGCCGCGGCCTCGATGAGTTCGCGGGGGAAGTCGACGAAGAAGGCGTGGACGACGAGGATCGTCACGGGAAGGCAGAGCGCGCCGTAGACCAGCCCCACTGCAACAGGTTGGCTGACGACGCCGAGCGTGTTGAAGGCTTGATAGAACGGGACGATCATCAGCACGAGCGGGATCACCGTCGCCACGAGGAAGACCATCAGGAAGAGCTTCCGGGCACGCTCGGACAGGTGGATCGCGAAGTACGCCGCGGTGACGCCCACGCCCAGTGCGACGAGGAGCGACGTGAGCGCCACGATGGCGCTGTTGAGGAAGTACGTCGCCATCCCTGCCGTGCCGGCGCCGCCGTTCCATGCGACCTCGTAGTTGCCCGGGCGGAGATCGCCACCGAGTCCGAGGCCGTTCGTGTAGATGTCGGCGTTCGAGCGCAGGCTCAGGAGGATGATCAGGACGAACGGGATGAGAACCAGTGCCGTCCACCCGAGCAAGCCGATGTGGAGGATGCTGCGGCTCAGCAGGTTGCGCCAGCGCCAGCCCGAAGTCGTCGTGGGTGTTGTCGTGCTCATTGGGCTGACCTACTCACTCGAATGCCGACGGCGCCGATCGCGACCAGCAGGATGCCGCTGAGGACAGCCATCGCCGTCGCCGGTCCGTAGTCGGCGAACTTGAACGCCCATTCGTAGATGAGCACGGGAAGCGTCGCGGTCGCATGCCCAGGTCCGCCGCGGGTCATCGTCCACACGATGGCGAACCCGTTGAATGCCCAGATGAAGTTCAGCAACAGAGTGGTGATCAGCACGGGTCGCGAGAGCGGAAGAGTCAGCGACCAGAACTGTCGCACGGCTGAGGCGCCGTCGATCCGCGCCGACTCGTAGAGCGATGGTGGGATCTGCTCCATGGCGCCCAGCAACAGCAGGAAGGCGAAGCCGACGCCAGCCCAGATCGTGACGACGATGACCGGGATGATGGCGGTGTGACGACCTGCGAGCAACGCGGTATCGGATGGGAGTCCCAGACTCGCAAGAATTTCGTTGATCGCTCCGAACCTGGGCTGGAACGCGCTCACCCAGAAGATCGCGACGGCGACACCGGGCGCGATTCCCGGCAGGAACCAGACAACCCGATAGAACCTGGAGCCGCGGACGTTCGCACTCACGGCTGCGGCCAGCAGAGTCGCGATGGCGACAATGCCCACCGTCGAAGCGCCGGCGTACAGGCACGTGAGCAGCAGCGAATCCCAGAATGCGGCGTCGCTCAGGATAGAGCCGTAGTTGTCGAGACCGATGTGCTCGACGGGACCGATCCCGCGCCAATCGCTCAGGCTCAATGAGATCGCCTGCGCGATCGCGCCACCGACGACGACGGTGATCAGCACAAGGGCGGGCGCCACGGCCCACCATGCGGCCCTGCGGGACACCGTCCCGTACCGGCGACGGCCAGGCTCTCGCCGAACGGCCGAGCTTGTGGCGCGTTCCCGGGGAACTACTTCTTTCAGCACCGCCGACCTCCTGGTCCTTGGCACAGGGTGCGGCTCCACGCGGTGGGGCCGCACCCTGTCAATGGTCTGCTCAGTTCTTGTCGCGGAACTCGATGAGGTGCTGCTGCTGCTGCTCAGCGACCTCGTCCGGGGTCAGCTCTCCTTGAAGCATCTGCTGAACCAGAGGGTCGATGAACTGCTGACCGAAGCCTCCCGGCACGACGCTGGTCCAACCCGGGGCGGACCCGTTGGCTTCGATGTCGGCGAGGAGACTCGCCGACCAGGAGTCGACCGCAAGTTCGTCGGAGGGAAGCGATGTGACTGCGGGGAGGAGCTTGCCGATGTTCACGACCGCTTCCTCCTGCATCTCATCGCTCATGACGAATTCGATGAACTTCTTCGCCCATGGCACCGCGTCCGAGTTGACCGGGATGCCGAGCCCATCGCCGAAGTACTGGGCTTGAAGCACCTTCGATTCGTCGCCGACCGGCGGCAGAAGCAGCCAGTCGGGGGTGAAGTCGAGGTCGGCCTTCTCAAACTCGGGCACTGCGAAGTTGCCGTTGAGGACCATCGCGGCATCGCCCGTCAGGAACGGAGCCAGCGCTGTCGCAGCATCCTGACCCAGATATCCGTCCTGGAAGACTCCCCCGTCGCCCAGCGCCTGAAGCGCCTCGAGAGTGTCTACGAACGGGCTGCCGTCGTAGGGAGTCGTGATTTCGACGTTGGGATTGTGGCTGGTTAGGAGATTCGCCATCTCCTCCTCTGTGGCCACCGTGGGCAGGAATGCATCGAGCATCCAGCTCGCTTCGTATCCGGATCCGCCGCCGAGTTGGAGGGGCGCGATTCCGGCGGCGCGGAAGTCGGTCGCCATGTCGATCAAGGCGTCGACCGACTCGATCCGATGGTCCTCGGGGATCTCAACCCCCGCCTGCTCGAACAGGTCGGGGTTGTACCAGAGCACGTCGTAGATGAGCTGCGAGTAGACGACTGCCGTAGGTCCGTCATCCGTCTGCATGGACGCGGCCACGGGAGCGCTGTACCTGGTCTCCAGATCCGCGTCCGCCCAGACGTCCGAGATCGGGACAAGCGCGTCGGCGTTGGTCAGCTGTGTGTAGACCTCGGAATTCAGCGGGATCATCCCGACGTCCGGGGGACTGCTCGAACCGAGCACGGCGAGGTTGGAGCCGACCTTCTGCTCCTGACTGATCGTCTCGAACTTCACCGTGACATTGGGATACTTCTCCTCGAACTTCTCCCCGATGTACGCGAACATCGCCTCGGCGCTCGTCTGCTGCTGCACCGTCAGGGTGACCTCTTCGTCGAGATCGAGTTCGTCGGAGCTCTGACCGCTTCCGCCACTCCCGCCCGCACAGGCGGCGACCAGCTGGGAAGTGACCAGTAGAACGAGCCCGCCTCCGGCGAGTCTGCTCAGCCGTGATCGCATGAATCTTCCTCTCATTTTGGAGAGCCCGTCGCATGACGTCGACGATGGCGTGGGTCCATGTTGATGGTCCGGCTGCCGCTGTTCGTGCGATTCCTTGCACAGGATTATTTGCCTATCACCGACGAGGAGATCGCAGCGTCATGGGCTCGCGGCGCTGAAGCTATAGGATATGGCTCATCACAGAGGCCGAGTGCATCTGGCTCGCGAGAGAGAAGCCGAGTCAAGCGCGGCAGCCGCAGTGACCGGCTCGAACGCGGCGGACCATCCCGCGGACCGGATGGGCAGCAGAGAACGCCCCGCCAGCCACGGCCCCGGTCACGCCAGGGAACTCCCGCGATAGGCAAGCTCGCGACTCGAACCTCGCTTGATCGGCCATGGGAATCACGGTTCTTCCCATTTCTTTCCCACGAGTCGTCCGGGCAAAAAAACCCCCGATAAACGGGGGTTTTCTGGCGGTGACGGTGGGATTTGAACCCATATCCAACCACCTTTCCAAGGTGCGCGGAGCTGGTCCTTCCGCGTCGTTCCGCGGGCTTCGACCTTTCGTGGTTGGTCAGTGAGGCGCTACTTCTTTCCACGATCTTTCCCACGAGCAGAGCACCCGTCTGGACTTCAGAGTCCGGGGCGAGCGACGACCGCTAGTCGGATACGGAGGGATTTGAACCCTCGCTTCGGGTAGGGCTCCCCCGTTTCGCAGCATGCCGCAGTAGGCCCGCACCAGGGGGCGTTTCCACGCATCCGGCCGCAGAAACACGCGGATTTCCCACCGATCCAATCTGGCGTGATCGACCGATGCGGCCGACGCATCCCCAGTCGATGTGGTACCTGGATGTACCTCTATTGACCTGCTTGCGCGCGGCTTGTGAGCAAAATGTGCGCACGCACCGGGCGCCCGCAAGAGGTCCAAACTTCCCGACGATGCGTGGGTGACGGTGGGATTGAACCCTTATCCGACCACCTTTCAGGGGTGCCCAAGTGGGGATTCTCCGTGTCATTCCAGGGATCCCGAGCTTTCGAATGCCGCGAGCAGAGCAGGTGGCTTCGACCTCGGCGCGGACGAGCGCGAAGGACCGTTCGCCGATGCGATTCGCGGTCAGCTTCCCCTCGTCGATCATTTCCGGACCCGCTGAGGGCTGACGCCGAGGAGCTGCGCCGCCTCCGTGACGCCCAGGAGTTCGGGCGCCTCGGGGGCGCCGCCCCGGCGAACCGGCTCCGCCGCCGACATCGCCTCGAGCGACATCGCCCCTTCGATCTCTAGCGCACACCCCAACGTCACGGCCAGCGGAACACCAGCGGCGGCCTGCGCCAGGTTGTCCGCCGGCAATGTGATGCCCGCCGCGCGATACCACCGAGGGTGATTCCTACGCCCCGTTCCTGTCAATCATCACGAGCGCCTGAGCTAACGCCTCGCCGCGAATATCTCCGCGATGCGCGTAGCGAAGCCTGCCGGATCCGGAGCGCCCTCCGTCAGCCATTCGTGCACAGCCGCGATTGCGTCCGCCTGCACCGCGGGAAACGCCGCGGACCGGGGCCGCAGGAACGACGCGTCGATTCCTGCCAGCGTGTCGGCGAAGAAGCCGCCATGGCTCTCGTTGACCTCGTCCGACACCCAGGCGCTGCGATGGCCGGGCTGCCCGTTGCTTCGCACGTACACCCCATGCTGCACCTCTGCAGATGCGACGAATCGCGCGAAGTCGACCGCTGTCTCCTGGTGCGCGGATTCCACTGAAACCCCCAGCCCAGCGCCGCCCAGCACTCCCCCGGCCACTCCGCGAGCGCCAGTCGGTATAGCACCGAAGCGGAGTGAGGAGGGACGGAATCCGGGCGTTGCGTAGTTCACATATCCGAAGGTGAGCGGTGTGTAGAGCACCTCGTCGGTGGTCGTCATCACCTCGAGAGCCTGGATCGGGTTCCACTCCAGCGACTTCGGATGGGCGAGCCGCATCAGATCGGCAAGCTGGGCTAGTGCGTCGGCCGCGACATCCGGGTCGATCCCGCCGTCGGGAAGCGGATCGTCCACTGCGTTGGCCATCAATGTGAGGAACGAGATGTAGGCGTCCACGGGCGCGCCCGGCACGACGACGCGCCCCGGTGCCGCGCGCGCCAAGTCTGCTACGTCGCTCCATGTCGCAGGGGGCCTCTCGATGAGATCCGGCCGCCACGCTGACACATGGCACGCCGCGTCGATGGCGAGGGCCCACTGGTGCCCGCCCCACTGGTAGCTCGCATGGGACGACCCGACGGAGTTTCGCGCCTGGTCTGCGAGGAACTCTCTCTGGAGGACCGTGTCGAGCGGGATCAGCACCCCGGACTCGGCGACCATGCCGATCCACGGGTGGTCGAAGACCAGGAGGTCGTACGAAGCAGCCAGCTCTTCGAAAGGCGCTTCCCCGAAGTCATGCAGGCTTCTCGCCTCCCAGTCGATCTCGATGCCTGGATGGTCCTTAACGTAGGCCTCGGAGCAAGCGAGGAGAGGATCGAGCCCACGTGGGTGATTCCAAGTCATCCCCCTGAGACGCTGGCTCATGAGCGGACCTCCGAAAGGTTCGGGTATCGAAGACGCGCCCCTGCATCCATCGCGTCGGTCGCGGCGATGTGCCACCGACCCAACGAAGACACTGCGAGGCGGGACCGATCTCCTCCGAAGAACGCGAGGTTGGTCGGCGCAGCCAGTGTGACCCGGCGCGGGTCCTCAGCGACCTTCCGAAGTGTCGCCCCGTCCCACCGGTAAATCACGTCGGGTGCGTAGCACGCGATGAGAAGGTCGCCTGCGGCGGTGAACGCGATGCCATCGGGCAGGTGATCAGCGGGGAGTTCGACGATGGACTCCGGCTCACCGATGACGCGACCGCCCTCGATGCGTACCCGGGCGACGCCCGGCAGATTCGACAGCACGACGTAGAGCCAGTCTCCGTCGGGTGCGATGGCGAGCCCGTTCGGGAAGGCAGCCAGGTCAACGTTCACCGGCTCCGTCCTGCCGTCGGGCGCGATCACCCACAATCGTCCGTCGTGCCCGTCGAAAGCGCCTGAGTCGGAGACGAACAGGTGACCGTCCTGGGTGAAGACCGGGTAGTTCGGCACAGCGATATGCGACGAATATGGGATGACCGTGCCGTCGGGGGTGATCTTCACGACCTCCTGCCGTCCCATGTCACATGCGTAGATGTTCGAGGCGGCATCGAGGCAGAGGCCGAGAACGAAGCCTCCGGTGGAGGCGATCAGTTCGTGGCCGGACTCGGTGATCCGATAGATCTGGCCGGCTTCGCCGCCAGCGTAGAGCGTGCCGTCTGGCCCGGTAGCGATCCCCTCAGGGTGGTCGAGGCCGTCTGCGATGACGGAGAACTGATCAAGTCGTAGTTCCGCGATCATGAGGTTCCTTTCTTGAAGTCGGGTGGGGTGTTGGCGCGCGGTCGACCTGAAGTGTCAAGCGCGGCCGTGAGTGCGGAATTGCGATCGCGCCGACCCTGCGACGTGCGCCGCAACCAAACGGCCGCCGAGATCGGGTTGATTCACAGGGCGAGCTTCGTCAGCAAGCCGCCGTCGACCGGAAGTGCCGCCCCAGTGATGAAACGGGTGTGGTCGCCGAGCAGGAAAGCGATCGCCTCGGCGACGTCGCTTCCCTGCGCGACGAAGCCGAGGGGGTGACCGCGGCCCCACGCGGCCACAACCTCGTCGCCTCCGCCGTCGCCACCGAATAGCTCGGCCGCGTCGCGCAACATCGACGTGTCGACACTGCCGGGGCACACCGCGTTGCAGCGGATGCCCTCGCCCGCGTGGTCGAGGGCGATCGCCTTGGTGAGGGCCACCAGCCCTCCCTTTGAGGCAGCGTAGGCAGCGACAGCAGGCTGCGATGCGAATGCCTGAACGGAGGCCACGAATGCAATCGAACCTCCGCCGCTGGCGCGCAGGTGCGGGATGCCGTATTTGGCGAGCAGGTATGCGCCTTTGAGGTTGACGTCGATCTGCAGATCCCAGTCCGCTTCGTCGAGGTCGACCACCTGCCCGTACCGAACTACGCCGGCACTGCCCACGAGATGATCAAGCCGACCCAGCTTCGCGGCTGCGGCGTCGATAGCCTGCTTCATCGCGAAAGAGTCGCGAACGTCGGCCTGCAAAGCGATCGCACCACGACCGATCTCCGCGGCGTGCCGCTGTGCGGCATCCAGATCCACGTCGATCAGCGCCACCTTCGCGCCGCGCTCGGCCAGGTCTGCGGCCGTGGCGGCCCCGATGCCGGACCCTGCTCCCGTAACGACAGCACCTCTGCCCATGAACTCACTCATCACGTCGTCCTATTCTCTGTGCGGCGGCGAGCCGCATAGCGGTCTCGATAAGGCGATCCTCGGCGGAGACTACCCGTTCGAGGGTTGCTGCACGGTCCTTCGCGGCCGTGAACTCCAGGTCGCGGACGCCGAGCGGGTCGACCTGCTCACGGAGGATCCGCAACGTCGCGGCATCCGGGGTCGCGGTCTCGGGCAGTCCCTCGGCCTGGACAGGGAATCCGGTCTCGTCCTGCAGTTCCGCTGCCGTCACGCCGGGATGCAGGCTCACCGCGCGAAGCCTCCCGGTCACGTCATCCCTGTCGAAGACGGCGAGGTTCGTGATCACAAGCGTGCGGCCAGGGCGGTAGCCGGCGGCCACCCGCTCCACGGCGCCGTGGCGCTTCCGAGCTGCGCTCGCCCGCGGGACAGTGTCCACCATCGACAGCGGCGACTGCCTCGTCTGGTAGAGCACGAAATTTGCGTGCATGTCCGCGACATCAGCCATTCCGCCCTGTCCGGGAAGTCGGATGCGGCGCCCCGACGGACTTGTCACCCAGAGGTTGTTCGTGGCGGCAGTTTCATCCAGCTGTGCGACGTTCACCACCTCGTAGTCCACGCGGCCGGTCTGATACATCACGTGGTACGTGTCATCACCGCCTGAGTGCAAGGGCGCGCTGGCGAAGTCAAGCACCTCACCGAGGCCGAGCAGCAGCGGGCGAGGCGCGATGTCGACATATCCACCCGCCGTGGTGAAGATCGTCGTCGGAGGAGTATGTGTGCGCTGGGCGAGCAGGTATGACCCGAGGGCGAGCGGAGAGACCGCTCCGGCCGAGCACACGGCACCCGGTTCGTACGCGTCGGCGAGCCACGACATCATGACTTCGGCGACTGTTGCGCCGTCCATGGGAGCGTCAGCGGAAGCGGGGAGTGCTGCCTCGACGTCGTCGATCGTCAGCCGGGCGGCCGCCTCGAACAGCGCAAAGCGGTCCCGGTCGAATGCCTCCCGCAGCGGCGCCTCGGCGAGCGTGCCGATGGTTCGGTAGTCCGCGGCGTAGTAAGGCAGGCATGAGGTGGGGAACGCCCCGCCGGGGACCTCCGCGATCGCGCTGATCTGGTGACGGCTGATGACCGCGGCGCCGGGTGCACCGAGCTGACCGCGGGGCACCACTCTCTCTACGGTCACGAGCACGTCACGGGCAGCAGGGATCATCGCGAGGTCGAGCCCGCGGGCTCCCTGGATCTCGATGTTGCCGTCAGAGTCTGCTCGCGTGGCGTGCAAGAGAAGAGTGTCGACCGGGAGGGGCGGGACAACCGCGATCTCCTCCCCCGTGAGGAGGTCCGGCATCACGAGCTGAGGGCCGACGGTCGCGCCGTACGGTACCTGCAGCGTCGCGGACGGAAGCCTCTCGCCCGCGGCCCGAAAAGCCTGCAGCATCCCCAGCGCTGTCCATTCGATCACCTCGACATCCCCCGACTCGAGCGCCGCGCGGAACCTAGGGGCGAGTCCGAAGATGTCGAGGCTGGAGAAGCAGAATGAGAGTTTGCGGACCGCCTGCGCCTCCAGGAACATCTCCAGCGGTAAGCCGCCGCCCCACGCGACGTAGTGGAGACCCGTTGGTCGACGCCTCACCACCGCGTGGATGAGGGCAAGTGGAAGCCGGCTGAAAGCCGCCCCACCCACCGCGACCGCGGTGTTCGACCTGACACGCGCAGCCAGCCCATCCACATCGACGAACTCGGTCATGCGGGCACCCCCACCACCTTGTCTGCGAACAGAGCGTCGAGCGCCTCCTGATCTAGGTCGGTGAACTCTGCGAGGATCTCTCGGGCGTGTTCGCTCAGTCGCGGCGGCGCCTTGGTGATCTCGGCACGTGTGTCGCTGTAAGCGACCGGGACGCCGATCAGTCGGAGGTTTCCGGCGGTAGGGTGCTGAACCTCGGCGATCATTTGGTTGTGCAGCACCTGAGGATCCTGGATGACCTGCGCGTAGTCTTGCAGCGGCGCGCACCACACATCTTCGGCGAGCAGTCTCGCGAGCAGCTCATCGGTCCTCCACCGCCGGGTGCCCTCTTCGAGCAGCCGTTTGATGTTGTCTCGGTCGGGAATGACGCTCTTGCCGTCGACGCCCTCGAGTCCGTCCACACCGACGATTCGGGCCACGAGGTTCACGGGGGTCATCGCGATCGCGATATAGCCGTCAGCGGTCTGATAGAGGCCGAATGGAGCTCCAGCCCAAGGCGACCCGATTCCGGCCTCGCTGCGGGGCGGCTGCACTCCGGTCTGAAGGAACGCGTTCAACTCTTGAGCCTGCATCGCCAGCAGTGAGTTCAGCAGGTTGACCTCGACGTGCTGGCCCTTACCGGTCGCGTTGCGGTGAATGATGGCGGCGAGGGTGGAGTAAGCGATGTGAAGTCCGGCTGTGAGGTCCGCGATGCCGAGGGCCACGTTCACGGGCGGATCACCCTCACGGCCGAGGCCGGTCGGCAGGCCCGTGATCGCTTGGATCAACAGATCCTGGCCGGGCCGCGTGACGTACGGTCCGCTCGAGCCGTATCCGGAGCTCGAGGTGTACACGAGGCCCGGGTTGGTCTGAGCCAGCTCCGCGTACCCCAGGCCGAGCCGATCCATGACCCCGGGACGGAAGTTCTCGACGAGGATGTCCGCCTTCGCGCAGATCTCCTTCGCAATCGCCAGCCCTCGCTGGTCGCGGAGGTTGAGCGAGATGCTGCGCTTGTTGCGGTTGAAGGACAGATAGCTGATGCTCTCTCCGCCGGGTTCGCAGTCCTGGAGCGCGAAGCTGCGCATCCAATCGCCCTGAGGCGGCTCGATCTTGATTATCTCTGCGCCAAGGTCGCCGAACATCTGCGTGGCGTACGGGCCTTGTGCGAGCTGGCTGAAGTCGGCGACGACGAGGCCGTTTAGCGGTCCGGGCATGGGAGGGAGTTCCGTTCGTTAAATCGGTTTTCTGGTGCTATACGGTACAGCGAGATCACGTGTCGAATGCCACTCGGGATCATCCGGAATTGGGGCTGTGAACGCGGCGCGGGGCCATCGCTTCTTATGCCGGGATGGTCACAGGCCTGCCGTATGCGTGCGTGCTGTGCAGCCGGTCATCCACGAAGACCTCGTAGCTGGTGCGTCCGAGTCGAACGTCGTACCGATGGTCACGGAACTGGTAGCCGGACAGCTCCGCCTCCCCGACCTCCTCGTTGAACGGTGCGGGGTCGACGACCAGATCACCGGTCATCTGCGGCCGCAGCCCGAAGATGCCGGTCCACACCGCTTCCATCGCTGACGCGCAGGAGAGGGCCACATTGCCACCCGGCGGGATCTCGGCCGCGACCTCGCCCATCGCGGAATGCAGCATGAAGCAAAAATGGTCCGCCATGCGCGCGACACGCTTGAGGATGTCCCAAGCGAGTGCTGGTTTGCCGTCGACATACAACTGGCTGGCGATGCGGCCCGGTGTGCCCATGTAGTAGCCCCCGCCTCCGAAGTCGGCGTCCATGCGGTCCCAGTGGACCTCATCCTTCCGGGAGATGGAGTACATGCCGTACGGCGCAAGGAACTCACCTTCGCGAAGGTGAGCGATCATGGCCTCCTGCTGATGCTCGGTGAGGGCGGACGTGTTGAGCATGTCGTAGAGGTGAACGGAGTAGACCGGCCAGCGGGTACCGTCCTCGTCCATGCAGTCGAACCAGCCGTTTTCCTCGTTCCACAGCCGCTCCTGCATGATCGAACGCAGCGTCGTGCTGCTCGCGTCGAACGTCCCGGCATCCGGATCATTCCGTTCCGCCGCCAGTTCCGCCAGCCATCGAAAGTAGTCGATGGCTAGCCCGTTCAGCGTGGGGATGGCGTGGTCATAGCCGGCCGTTCGCAACTCGATGTACAGGTTCTGCTCGTCGCCGATGTCCAGCAGGCCGTGGCGCCCCTGGCCGAAATCCGCTGTCAGCTTGTCTCCCCACAGCTTGAGCCACTCGTAGACGGTGTGCGGTCCGGCCTGGACGTCGAGGATCGCATGGTCACCGGTCATGATGCGGTAGCGACTGATGATCGTCTGCAACGCGAACGGATCTTGGAGATAGAGGAGGTGCGAGTAGTCGCCGGTGATGTCGGCGTGCGGATCGTCAAGTGGCCGCACTGCATGGACATCGATGTACGAAGTTTCCATCTTGCCGATGTCAAGCACATCCAATATCACGTTGCGAAGCGACTGCGGGTCAACGAGCGACATTGCATCCGCCGCAAAAGAAAAGTCCCAAGCCGTCTGGCAGATGAACACGCCACCAACGATCCACGTCGGCTGACGGCGGAACTCGGGCCCTTCCCACCGCAGCGCAGCCAGACTGCCGAGGCATCGCTTGTAGAGGTCGTCCAGGTTCGCCGATGCGGTCCGAATGGCGGGTAGGCGCGACGCGACCCGAGCGATCTGCTCCCGGCCGTCCCTCTCGCACTGGGCAACCGCGTCCGCGGTCGCTGCGACACCGACAGCCGGGGGCCGATCGTCGGCAGCGTAGTCTCCGATAACGAAGTGATGAGTCTCGGTCGTCCGTGGCGCAAGTGTCCAGACAAAGCCCTGCTCGTCGATCTCGTCCAGATCGGAACTGATGCACACAAACCCGTCAGCCGTCGGCAGCTCAATGACGTTCTCGCCATTCTGAACAGGGAGCAACGTCAATGCGAGCGGCTCGTCCGAGCGGTTGCTGAGCGTAACGGAGACGCATGCCCGCAACGATGGCTTGGCCACAAACGTTGCCGTTCTTATCGAGAACGACGTCAGTCCACCCGCGAGCTTGGAATGAAAGGTCCCCGAACGCAACTCCTTGTGGAGGTACCACAGATCGTCCTGCGGCGCGATACAGAAGGGCTCATTCGGTCGGAAGTTGAGCCCGAGGACATTCGGGGTCTGCTCGGTGAAATCGTCTCGGATACGAGTGCCGCTGGCGCGGTCGAGAAAGTCGAAGTGAAACGCATATCCCGGCATCGTGAACCGCGTCGTCGACCACTGCGCGGGGTACAGTCGCTGCCAGCCATTGAACAGCCACTTCCGCTCATCGGAGTAGTTGATGGTCTGCCGCTCCATCGCAAAATCGTCCGATGTGACCGGCTCGACACGTACCGGATCGCCGGCGGCAGACGAGCGTGGATTGAGCTTGATGTCGAGGTCGAGCATGAGTCTCATTTCATGGCTTTTTGAAGGGGAAATCGTCGAAGCTAGCGCGTGACAGCGTGAGTCCAGCCGGCGCGGCCAGGAGTCGTGATCTTCAACATCAGACGTTTGCGCTGATTCCGGTGATGAAGTAGCGCTTGAACGCCAGGAAGATAGCGATAGTCGGAATGGAGACGAGCAGCGCCGCCGCCAGCAACCCCGGCTGCCCCATAGCCGCTGTCCTGCTTTGCATCCCTGCCAGGCTCGCCATCACGGGCATGTTCTCGGGACTGATCGTGAGGGAAATGCCGAAGAACAGCTCGTTCCAAACGGCGATGGACGCGAGAACGAACGCGGCGAAGAGGGCGGGTCTCATCAATGGGAGATACACGCTGAACAAGATGCGCCACCAGCCGGCTCCGTCGAGCTTCGCGGCCTGCGCGATATCCGAGGTAAAGGTGATCAGAAAGTTTCTCAACAGGAAGAACGAGAATGGGATACACAGTGCCGTGTAGACGATGAACAGCACGGTCTTTGTGTCGTACAAGTTGACGGCCACAGAACCGATGTACAGGGGGAAAGCGAACACCTGCAGAGGCAACAGCGCTCCTCCGTAGATGATCCAGAAGAGCATTTTCGGGCGTCGCAGCGGCATCATGACTTGCGCGAACGCCGCACAGGCCGCGACGAGCACTGCGGCCAAGGATGCTACGACCGAGTACAGCGCGCTGTTCACTGCGCCCTCGAGCAATCCTTCATGGCTCAATGCGCTGGCGAGGTTGTCGAAGAGGCCGAAACCATCTGGCCACCACACCGGCGCGCCGGTGTAAGAAGTCATCGGGGTGATTGCGTTGACGACGATCAAGTAGATCGGAATCGTCCAGATCAGGACGAACAGGCCGACGATGGCGTAGCGAACGATCCCTCTCACAAGCGAGCCGGACATCAGTAGTTCTCCTTTCCGAGCTGCGTTCGCAGATACGACCATGAGCACCCGACAACGATCACGGTCAGGACGATTGCGATGGCCGAGCCCACGGCAGGATCGAGCGAGGTGAAAGTCTGTTGATACATCGACAGGGCGAGGTTTTCGGAGGTGCGATTGGGCCCCCCGTGAGTCAGCACGAAGATGACATCGAACGCGCGCAGCGCATTTGCGATGGTTATTCCGACGACGATGGCTGTTGTGGCCCGCAATTGCGGGAACACGATGTGCCGGAAGCGCGTCCACCCTTCGGCACCATCGATCGCTCCCGCCTCGAGGGTCTCCCGCGGAATTGTCTGAAGGCCGACAGTGAAGAGCATCAGATTCACTCCGGTCGCCTGCCAGGACGCAATCAGGATCGTGGAGATGACGTTGAGAGGCCAGTGCAAGAGCCATCCGATGGGCTGCTCCGCCGATTGCATCCCGAAGAACTGCAGAGCCTGATTCAAAGATCCGTTCGTGGCGAAGAGCATGTGCCCGAACACACCGACAACGGCTCCCGCCAGCGCGTAAGGCAGAATCATCAACGCCCGCGCAGTCTCGCCGAACCTCATGCGCTGCGTCATGACTGCGATGAGCAATGCCACACCAACGGGGATGATGAGCGCACCCAAGGCCCAGAGGAGGGTGTTGAGCATGGAGAGCTGCAGGCTGGGGTCTTGGAAAACGCTGACGTAGTTGCCGAAGCCGACGAAACCCGTTTCTCCGGCGCCGAAGAATGAGCGTATGACGGTGTAGGCGAACGGTATGAGCAGGATCGCCCCCACGAGCGCGAGCGCGGGAGTGAGGAATGGCAGGGACCGGCGGCGGTCTCGCTCCTCGAAGCCCGCGCGGGATGCGCGCCGAGCTCTGTGTCGTCCCCCACGATGTGCCGGGTTAGGCCCGGACGCGACTGCCTTGCTGTCTTCCTGGACTGACGTGACCACGGTTGTCACAACTTTCTGTCGAATGCTTGGCCCAGACGTGCGCGACGTTGACCGTGCTGCTGTGTGCGCCCGGATTGGGCGCACACAGCAGCGATGGCCATATCAGCCGACGCTCGGGCTCTTCTCCCACTGCTCCCATGCCGGGGGGGCCTGGGTTGACATGTCTGAGAGTGTCTTCTCGAGCGAGCCGGGGTCGACCATGAAGCCACCGAGGGAGTTCACCGTGGAGGTGACCAGCTTGGGGGGCAATGCCTCGTAGTAGCGAATGAGCTTGGTCGCCTGCTGCTCCTCGACCTGTTCGACGATGCTCATGATGATCGGATCCGTCGACTTGATCTTGGGGTTGATCGACGTATCGGGGTTGTTCTCGGACCAGATCCTCTGAACGGGTTCCGTGAGCCAGGCGGCGACAGCCTTGAGGGCGGCTTCCTTATTGGGTGCGTTCTTCGGGACGACCCATGCCGATGCCTCGCTGAACACGGCGGGAGAACCGCCCTCCTCCATCGACGGGACCACAAATGCGCCTACGTCGCCTTCGGCGAGTCCGGCGGCCTCGAAGGACGAGTTGTACCACGTCCCGATCGGGAACATTCCTACGTTGCCGGCCTTCATTCCGGCCGGGCAGTCCGAGAATTTCTGATCCGGCGCTGTCATCCAGCCATTGTCGATCCATTCCTTCCAGACCGACATCGCATCCTCGATCTGCGGATCGTCGAACGACACCTCGTTCTCGATCAGCTCGTTGTAGACCTCGGGCGACTTCGCGCCGACGAACATCTCGAAGGGGATGAATGGCGTCCAGCCATCCGCTTGCCCGGTGCAGGTCTTGGCGCCAATCGCCTTCAGCTTGGCCGCTGCATCTTCAAGCTCGGCCCACGTGGTCGGCGGGCCCGAGATCCCGGCCTCTTCGAACAACGTCTTGCTGTAATACATCACCCAGTACGACATCGTGAACGGCACTCCATACACCTTCCCCTCGTGCGAGAAGAAGGGGCGCAGACCATCGTCGAGATCGCCGTTCGCCACCGCGGCATCCCAGATCGGAGTCAGGTCTTCCAGGTCACCTGTGGCTGCAGCGGCTTGCATGTACTTTCCGCTCGTCCACTTCGCCACATCACTCACCTTGTCCGTCGGCAAGGACGCCAGGAATGTCTGAATGAAGTTCGACGTGGTGGGCAGGGTGAGGGGTTCGACCGTCACGCCCGTCTGATCCTTGATCTCCGGACTGACGGCTTCGATCTTGGCGGTCCAGTCTTGTGCGTCGGTGAGCCACTGGACGGTATCGGATTCGGGATCCGCGTCGCCGCTGCCGCTGCTGCATCCAGCAAGCAGGCCCACGGCGAGGGTCGCTGCTGTGGCGATCGTGACGGTACGTCGCCGTGCTGTCGACGTCGATGAGAACTTCATGCTGTGCACTCCTTCGTTTAGGTCCCTCATTGGACCAAGGTGTGGGGAAACCCCCGTGAAACATCCATGTTTCGAGTCACTCCGGCAAGAGCGGTCCTCCTGCGAGACCTGGGTCCTCAGTCTGCGAGACTGGAACTCCTGAGTCGCCATTAAACCGGTTTCATGATGTTATACGATACATCGGGATGAGGTGTCAACTCCAGTCGGCATCCCACCCCAATGAAGAAGAGAGCCCGGCGCCGAGCGCTGGGCGATCCCGGACGAAAGAGTTTGACCATGGTCGGCATTGCCGAAGTCGCCGCAAGAGCGGAGGTGACAAAGTCCGTGGTCTCGCGAGTGCTGAACGGCGACCCCACAGTGGTCGTCCGGGCCGAGACGCGTGAGCGAATCATCCGGGTTGCGAAGGAGCTCGCGTACACGCCGAACTACGCGGCCCGCGCACTAAAGCGTTCTCGGGTGGGGGCCATCGGCCTCGCCGTCCACGGAGTCACCCACCCCCTCTACAGTGAAATCATCTCAGGGGCGCAACGGATCGCCTCCGAGAGGCACATGGTCCTCATCCTGGCGGACAACATCCCCGAGCTGGCGAACGATTCCGGCTCCTTCGACCGAATAGTTCGAAGCGGGCTGATCGACGGGATTCTGATCGTTCCTGCGGGTACCGAAGCAGACACGCGCCTCGCGGACTCGGTCTCCAAGAGCATCCCACTCGTCATCGTCAACGACGCCGGCGGGGCGCACAGCAGCGTCTCGCTGGACAACGCCATCGCCGCAGGCATCGCCACGCGGCACCTCATAGACCTGGGACACACCAGAATCGGGATGTTCGGGATCGGTGAGCGGAATGTTCGCGCCCAGGACCGTGAAGACGGCTTCCGGAGGGCACTCACCGCTGCGAACATCCCGGTTCGTGACGAGTGGATGCTGTCCGGAGGCACTATTGCCGCGACCGGAAAGGCCGCTGCGCAGCGCATGTTCCAACTGGACGAGTTGCCCAGCGGCGTCGTGGTGGGCAACTCCATGGCTGCGACAGGAGTCCTCGCGGCGGCACGCGAAGCCGGCGTGCGGGTGCCCGAAGAACTCTCCGTCATCGGGTTCAATGATCTCCCTTACGCCGACCAGCTCAATCCCCCGCTCACGGTCGTAGCCACGCCGCTTGAGGAGCTCGGAGCGCAGGGGATGTCACTCCTCCTCCGACAGCTCGACACTGGCACTGTGGAGAACCTGATCGTGACAGAACCGGAACCCCGGCTTGTCATTCGAGGATCTACGGCACCTCCGCACCGTAGCCGTCTAGACCCGCGATCACACCACGGAACGTGGTGAAGGCAAAACACTAGCGACGCGCGCACCTGCATCGCACAGCAAGCTCCACTCGTCGGGGAGGATCGCGATGCGTACATGAAATGTCGCGCGACCGACCGCGCCGGCGATGGGGCGGCGAGAAGCTTCCCCACACGGAACCGAGGATCGACGAACCCGCGCGCCTGGCTGGACGTAGCTCCGGTGGCCTAGATGATGGTCGCCGTCGAGCCAGTTATCGTCCTCCTCGGCGCCGGCATGGCGGATGGTTTTAGCCACGAAGTGCCAATAGCAACGCGCCGCTCCGAGTGGTATCGTTACCAGCACCCTCATGCTGAGGAGCATACGGGCAGCCCCTGGGGGCCGCCTGCAACGTCAATGCCGAACCCGGAGCGCGCCACCGATGCAGTCGTACGACCCGACCCCAACCATCGATCTCCCGGCGGGCGAGCGGATTCTCACCGGACCCGTGGCGTGGTCTGCGATCTGCGATCTCACACGCGATCTCCCCAGTCCCCTGATCGTGATCGACGCCTACCCGGGGACCGATCTCGACGTCCTCATCGCGCAGTTGCGGAGCGGATTCCCCGACTTCGACATCCTCAATGGCGAAGATGCGGCGGTAGACGGAGGGGACATCACCGCATGGCTGACAGACAACCTCACGAACGATCGGGTGTTCGGAGTGATGTCCCACGCGACGATCGGCGCCTTCTACGACGAAGGCCGCGTCGAGGCGCTTCGAGGACATCTGGCAGAGAGGACGCGGGGAGTGGTGCTCGTTGGTTGGGGCGCTGCTTTCGTCGCCCCCGACGCCGACATCATCATCCTGGGCGAATTGGCTCGTTGGGAGATCCAACTCCGCTATCGAGCAGGAATGCCGAACTGGCACGCCGACAACTCCGCCGAGGACACATTGCGGAAGGTCAAGCGTGGATATTTCGTCGAGTGGCGTGTAGCCGACCGCCATAAGCGGGCACTGTTCGAGTCGGCGGACTTCGTGCTGGATCTCAATCGGCCAGCCGAGCCCAAGCTGATCACCGGTCAGGCCTTCCGCGAGTCACTGCTCAGTACGGCTCAGCGTCCGTTTCGAGTGGTCCCCTACTTCGATCCAGGGGTGTGGGGGGGGCAGTGGATGAAAGAAGTCTGCGGGCTCACCGCCGACGCACCCAACTACGCCTGGGCGTTCGATGGGGTTCCTGAGGAGAACAGCATCCTCCTTACCGACGGTCTGATGATCTTCGAGATCCCGTCCATCGACGTGGTGTTTGCTCATCCGCGCGAGCTGCTGGGCGAGCGCACCTTCGCGCGGTTCGGCGCCGAGTTCCCCATTCGATTCGACTTCCTCGACACGATGGACGGTGGAAACCTGTCGCTGCAGGTTCATCCGCTCACCGACTACATCCGCGACAAGTTCGGAATGTCGTACACCCAGGACGAGAGTTACTACTTGCTCGACGCCGGAAGCGATGCCGTTGTCTATCTGGGTCTCAAGACGGGAGTCGACAGGGAGCAGCTAAAGGCTGACTTGGAGCTCGCGGCGTCGGGGGCACAGTCCTTCCCCGTGGACGAGTACATCAATTCCTTCCCCGCAAGGAAGCATGACCACTTCTCGATTCCCGCCGGGACAGTCCACTGCTCGGGCGCCAACTCCATGGTGCTGGAGATCTCCGCAACCCCATACATCTTCACGTTCAAGATGTGGGACTGGGATCGCCTAGGTCTCGACGGGGTGCCCCGCCCGATCCACCTCGATCATGCTGTGGCAAACATCCAATGGGACCGAGACACTGAATGGGCGATCGCGAACCTGCTTGACCAGACCGAGCCCGTTGCGGAAGGTGATGGATGGATCGAGGAACGCACCGGTCTCCACGAGTTGGAGTTCATCGAAGTCCGTCGCCACTGGTTCAGCTCTCCCGTGCCGCACGACACCCGCGGGACGGTGAACGTGCTCAACCTCGTCGAGGGCGCGGAAGCAATCGTGGAATCCCCCACCGGAGCGTTCGAGTCATTCATCGTCCACTTTGCGGAGACGTTCATCATCCCCGCCGCCGTCGGTGCGTACACTATCCGACCGTTCGGTCGAGGAGCGGGGCAGCGCCTCGCGACGGTCAAAGCGTACGTGCGAGGAACACAACGGCCGCAACCCGACTGGACGTTGCACGAACGTATCGAGCGGGCTGAGGCGATGGGTGAGCTCGTCCAGCTCGGCGCCGAGGAGGTTGCCCGATGAATTCCAACGGTTCCCAGCGGGTACTGGAGATCGGTGGAACCCATGTGACAGCCGCAACGGTGAGCACCGGTCACTGGTTCGTACAGCGAGAGGTGCGATTGGGCATCGACTCGGCCGGCACGGCGGACGCGCTCGTTGCGCGTTTCGCGGAGGCCGCCACGCAACTACCACCGGGCGGGACGAGGCGCTGGGGGGTCGCCATTCCCGGCCCGTTCGACTACCAACATGGAATCGGCCAGTTCGAGGGGGTCGCGAAATTCGGCGCCCTCTGCGGGGTGGACCTCGGCCGCGCCCTAGCATCGAGGCTGGACGGGATCGCTGACGAGTTCGTCTTCGTCAATGACGCCGATGCGTTCGCGATGGGTGAATGGGCGGGTCGCCGGGACGAATCGCGGCGCGCCGTCTTCCTCACCCTCGGCACAGGAATAGGTTCCAGCTTCCTTCACGAGGGGGTCCCCGTGACCGATCTTCCGGGGCTCCCGCCCTACGGGTGGGTCCACCTCCTTCAGTGGAATGGACGCGGTATCGAAGCGACAGTGTCACGGCGCGCCTTGATCGACACATTCCACGCACGAACAGGACGCGACCTCGACGTCCGCGAGATTGCGGCGCTTGCACGACACGGGGATCAAGACGCCACCGAGGTGTTCGAGACCGCGTTCAGTGCGCTCGGCGCGTGCATCGCCTCCGCCGTCGCCGCGTTCGAAACCGAGGTCCTGGTGATCGGCGGGTCGATTTCACGTTCCTGGGACGTCGTTTATCCTCCGTTCCGACGGGGCCTCATCGAGGCCGTCCCGACACTCGCACGCTTGCGAGTGGAGAAGTCGCAAAGGCCCGATGCCGCCCCGCTTGTCGGTGCAGCTCGAGCCGCCGGAGTACTCTCCCCCGTGCGGTCTTCCTGACCGTGCTCCTTCCGCTGACGCCCCCCCCCCCCCCCCCCCACAAGTACGCCTGGGGGTCGCCCTCGCTTATCGCCGACCTCGAGGGGCGCGCGCCGTCCGGAACACCCGAGGCAGAGGTCTGGTTCGGCGACCACCCCGCCGACCCGGCGCAGACGCCGGACGGGCGGACGCTGGACGTCTGGCTGTCCGAGCACGGCGTGAGAAGCGGCGCTCCCTCGCATCTGCCGTATCTGCTGAAACTGCTCGCTGCGGAATCGCCGCTCTCCATCCAAGCCCATCCGTCCATCGCGCAGGCCGAGGCGGGCTTCGCGCGCGAGGAAGCCGCAGGCATAGCGCGCAACGCCCCGCGTCGCACGTATCGCGACTCCAACCACAAGCCCGAGCTCATCGTCGCAGTCAGCGACGAGTTCCGGGCCGTCGTCGGCCTACGCGACCTCGCAGCCACCCGCCGCCTGGTCACCGAGCTCGGCGACGGCGCGCGCCCCCTCGCCGCGCGTCTCGAGTACGCCGACGCCTCGCTCGCGGCGGTGCTCGATTGGGTCCTGTCCGAAGCGGCAGCAGCAGAGGTGCGGGCGGTCATCGACGCCGCCGCCGGTGCGACGCTGCCGAACTTCTCGGCCGAGCTCGACCTCGTGCGGTCGATGAACGGGCAGTTCCCCGGCGACCCCGGCATCGTCGTCGCGCTGCTCATGAATCTCGTGACCCTCCGGCGCGGTGAAGGACTGTTCGTCCCGGCCGGAGTCCTGCACGCGTACCTCAGCGGACTCGGCGTGGAGCTGATGGCCGCGAGCGACAACGTCCTGCGGGGCGGGCTTACGTCCAAGCACATCGACGTCGACGAGCTGCTCGCGGTCGTCGACGCGCGGCCCGGCCGCCCGAATGTCGTCCGTCCCCGCGCGGTCGCCCCCGGCGTGGAGCGCTACCACGTGCCGGTGGCGGACCTTGCGCTCGACCGGGTAAGCGTCACGGCTGGGCAGGGAGTGGAGATCGTCGTGGACAGCGCCACGATCGCGCTCGCGACGACGGGGACGCTCTCCATCCTCGGCGGGATGACGAACGGCACTGTGACCTTGCGGCCCGGGAGCGCGATCTTCGTCACGCCGGACGAGGGCCGGCTCACCGTGACGGGATACGGCGAGGCGTTCCTGGCCGCGCCGGGACTTCGCCTTGGGTGACCTGCACCGCTGACGCGACCCCGAACGTCGCAGCCTGCAGGATCGGCTTTCCGCGTCATTCCGTGGCTCTCGACCTTTCGAGGTTGTGCATCGTTGCACTAGTTCTCTCGGCGGCTTTCCCCAAAGGTATGCAGGCTCCCGCTGCGTCGACTGCTGGAGTGTGGAATCACCTCGCGGGCGCAACTGAGGTGTCATGAAGGCTCGGCTAGATCACCCGACGCCCCTCAGCACGCAGTTCGTAGTGGGCGCGGGCGTGAGTTCGCCGGTGACGCTCCACTCGCTCGACTCCCCCGCCGCCACCGAGAGTTCGGTGTCGCCCGCGCCGATCACCGTGCCGCCCTCGGTCGTGAAGAAGACCGTGATGGTGTAATCCTTGGTGCTCGTCCCCGAGTTCGATGCCGTGCCGGAGGCCCGCCAGCCGCCCTCGGCCTCCTCGCAGGTCGTCAGCTCGACGTCCCCCCGCACATCGGGGTCGTTCGGAACGTCGGTGGGCACGTCCGTCGCCTGCTGCACGCCCTCGGGAAGCCCGGTGATGTCCGAGGCCGTCGGTGAAGACGTCGCCGTCTCAGCCGTCTCGGCCGGAAAGCAGCCGGTCAGCCCGGTCATGAGCAGCAGCGCCACGCCAAGCGCGGCCGCTCCACTGGATCGCCGATGGGTGTTCGTGAGCATGAGTCGTCCTTGGTCGTGCGCGCTAGGGAACGATCGACACCGGGGTGCCCAGCGGGAGCCTGTTCACCGCGTCGATCGCCTCCGCGCTCAGTCGGATGCAGCCGTGCGAGACGGCGCCGTCGTTGTCAGGGTTGAAGTGGATCCCGATCAGTCCTCCGTCCGTTCCACCGTACGGCTCGTCGTGCGCGGTCGCGTGCAGCGACGTCAGCTGGATCGGATGCTCCGCCGCGCCCTGGCTGGGATCGAGATACCGCTGCTGCAGGTATCCGGTGACGCCGGTGGGAGTGGGGGTGTCGGGCGTGCCGACGCCGACGTCGAAGACGGCGGGTTCGGCTGACGGGTCCTCGATCGTCAGCGTGGCGTCGGCGACGCTGATCACCACGCGCGCCGGCAGATCCCCGACACGGCGGAGGTCTGAGGTGCGCATCCAGGCGGCGCTCTGCGCCGGCGCAGAGCCGTCGGATTCAGACGGGAGCGTCACCCGGGCAGGGGTCATTACGAGCGACCAGTCGCCGTCCTGCTCGACGACGACGACCGTCGACGGAACGGCGAGGAAGTCGATCGCCGCGAAACGGGCCACGGCGGTGCGGCGGTCCTCGCCGTAGAGAGCGGCGTTGTGCAGCAGCTCGTACCGCCCGTCCACCTGTGCCTCGGCCTCGGCGAGCGGGATCAGCCCGCCGATCACGGCGTCGAAGCGCACCTCGGGGAGCGCTTCGAGCTCCGCCGCGGCGGGAGGCGCGAACTCCCCCGCCACAGGCTCCGAAGCGGATGCCGTCGGGGCACCATCCTCACGGGGCGCCGTCGCCGGGCGACCGGTCAGCGCGCCGGCCGTCACGAGCCACACCGTCGCGGCGATCACGAGGACTCCCGCCACGACTGCCGCGATCGTGAGGCCGCGGTGTCCGACTCGGCGCTCAGAACCCATGGGACTACCCCGAGACAACGGGCAGAGGCTCGACGGTGATCGTCAGCACGATGGTGCGTCCGAAGCTGTCTGTCGCCGTGATTTCGGTGGTGCCGACCGGGAAGTCGCTCGTCGGCAACCAGGACCAGGTCCCGTCTGCGTCGACCACGACGGTCCCGAGGACCACGCCGTCGCCGTCACGGAGGACGATCGTGTCTCCGGGAACACCGGTCCCGGTGATGAGCGGACGCGGGTCGCTCGTGAGGATCGTCATGCGCTGGTTCGCGCCCCAGACTCCCGTCAGCGGCGGGAGATCGACAACCACGACGACGGACGATCCCGAGGTCACGAACGGCGGCGGGTTCGGGCTCGACGGCGTCGCCGGAGGCGTCCCCGCGGCCGTCGCCCGGTCGGCGAGAGCACCGGCCTGCAGGTCGGCCAGCGTCGCGGTGTACGTCGCCGTGAACGTCGCGACCTGCCCGGCCACGAGGGTCACCGTCGTCCCGGAGCACGGACCGGCAGGGCTCGCGAGCGTCTGGCAGGTCACCTCGGTGAGGTTGTCCGGGTCGGACGGCGCGGTGACGGTGTCGTCGACAGCGACGCCCGACATCGTCACGTTCCCGTCGTTGGCGACCGTGAAGGTGTACTCGATCTCCTGGCCAAGCCGTGTGACGGCGGTGGCGGTCGTCGCCTTGACGACGGTCAGATGCGGCGTCTGCTGCACCGGAACGGCAAGGGTCGACGGCACCTGGGTCGTGACGGGCGGCGGAGTCGGGTTCTCGTCGGTCGCGGGCGGTGTGCCGGTCGCCGTCGCGGAGTCGCTCACGCTGCCTCCGGCATCCAGGTCAGCCGCCGTCGTCGTGTAGGACGCGGTGAACGTCGCCACCTGCCCGGCGGCGAGAGTCACCGTCGTGCCCGAGCACGGTCCGGCCGGGCTCGCCAGCGACGCACACGTCGGCGCGGACAGGTTGGCCGGGTCGGACGGTGCGGCGACGGTGTCGGTGACCGAGACGCCCGACATCGTGACGTTGCCCTCGTTTGTGACGGTGAACGTGTACGGGATGACCTGGCCGACCGCGGTGACCGACGTCGACGTCGTGGCCTTGACGATGCTCAGCTCCGGCTGCTGCTGAACTTCCAGGCCGACCACCGAGGGGTCGGGTGTCGTATACGGCGGAGGAGTCGGATCGTCTTCGGTCGCCGGCGGCGTGCCGGTCGCGGTCGCGGAGTCGCTGACGTCGCCGCCGGTATCGAGATCGGCCTGCGTCGTCGTGTACGTCGCACCGAACGTCGCGACCTGGCCCACGGCGAGGTCGACGCTCGTGCCCGAGCAGTTGCCGGCGGGGTTTTCCAGCGACCGGCAGGTCACCGCCGAGAGGCTCGCCGGGTCGGATGGCGCAGCCACCGCGTCGGCCACCGACACGTCCGCCATCGTGACGTTGCCGTCGTTGGTGACCGTGAATGTGTACGGGACCTCCTGACCGACGGTCGTGACGGCGGTCGTCGTGGTCTCCTTGAGCACCGTGAGGTGAGGGGTCTGCTCGACCGGCAGGTCCACCGCCGACGGGTCGGGGGTGGTGAACAACGGTGGCGTCGGGGTCTCGGGTGTCGCGGGTGGACGTCCCGACGCGCTGGCGCTGTCGCTCACCGCGCCGTGGTCGATGTCGGCCTGCGTCGTCGTGTACGTCGCCACGAACGTCGCCACCTGCCCGACCTGCAGCGTCACCGTCGGACCGGAGCACGTGTCTGCGGGGTTCGACAGCGACTGGCAGGTCTCTGCCGACAGGTTCGCCGGGTCGGACGGAGCCGCGACGGTGTCGGTCACCGAGATCTCGGACATCGTGACGTTGCCGTCGTTGGTGACCGTGAAGGTGTACGGGATCTCCTGACCCGGGGTGGTGACCGAGCCGGTCGTCGTCTCCTTGGCCACGATAAGGTGCGGGTTCTGATCAACGTCGACGTCGAGACCCGAGGGTTCGGGCGTCGTGTACAGCGGCGGAGTCGGGTTGCCGAGCGTTTCCGGCTGCCTGCCCGACGCTGTGGCGGAGTCGCTCACCGTGCCGTGGTCGATGTCTGCCTGAGTGGTCGTATAGGCCGCCGTGAACGTGGCCGACTGACCGACCTGCAGCGTGACGGCCGCTCCCGAGCAAGCGGCCGCCGGGTTCGACAGCGCCTGGCACGTCACCGCGGACAGATTCGCCGGGTCCGAGGGCGCGGTCACGGAGTCGTTCACCGAGACCTCCGACATCGTCACGTTGCCGTCATTCGTCACCGTGAACGTGTATAGGATCGCATCCCCCGCCGTCGCCACCGAAGTCGTCACCGAGTCCTTCACAATCGACAGACTCGGCTCGGCGAGCACCGCGATGGACGCAGCGGACGCAGGACTCACGAACGCCGGCGGATCGGGGATCTCCTCGGTCGCCGGCGGAGTGCCCGCCGTCGTCGCACTGTCGTTGAGCGACCCGCTGTCTACATCGATCTGCGTCGTCGTGTACGTGGCCGTGAAGATCGCGACCTGTCCGACCTGCAGCGTCACCGAAGCACCCGAACAGGTATCGGCGGGGTTCGACAGCGACTCACACGTCACAGCCGAGAGGTTCGCCTGATTCGACGGTGCCGTCACCGTGTCGGTGACTGACACGTCCGACATCGTCACGTTGCCGTCGTTGGTCACCCGGAAGATGTACGGAATCACCTGCCCCGCCTCGGTGACACCGTCCGTCGTGGAGGTCTTCACCACGGTGAGGTGCGGCACCTGGTCCGAGGGAATCGCGAGCGGCGCCGCTTCACTGGTCACGGAGGCCGGGTCGGGGTCATCCTCCGTCGCCGGCGGGGTGCCCGTCGCGGTCGCGGCATCCCTCACCCGTCCGTTGTCCACATCGTCCTGCGTCGTCGTGTACGTGGCCGCGAACGTCGCCACCTGGCCGGGGAGGAGACTCGTCGTCGTACCCGAGCACGCCGCCACCGGGTTGGCCAGCGACGCACACGTCACCGCCGACAGGTTCGCCTGGTCGGACGGCGCCGCGACGACGTCATCGACCGAGACGCCCTGCAGCGTCACGTTGCCGGTATTCGTGACGGTGAAGGTGTACGGGATCTGCTGACCGGCCAGGGTGAGGTCGGTGGTGGTGGATGACTTGACCACGGTCAGCGCGGGAGAGTGGACCGTCGGAATCTCGAGCGGATCGAGCGAGGAGTTCACCCGCGCGCCGGACGGCGACGTGCCGTGGGCGGCCGCGGCGTCCCCGATGGAGTCGCCGTTGAGGTCTGCCGCGGTGGCCGTGTAAATGGCCGTGCAGTCCACGGAGTCGCCGGGCTCCAGCGCCCCGGCGGGGCAGACCACGTCGGACAGGTTGGACTGGAGCGACGGGGCATCCACGGTGTCCGACACGGCGATGTCGGTCAACGTCTGATTGCCGGTGTTGGTGACCTGGAAGGTGTACGGGATCGCCTGCCCAACCTGGGTCACCTCCGCCGTCGTCGAGGTCTTGGAGATCGACACCTCCGGGTCGATCGGCTCGACCAGGATCGACAGCGCCGACGGGGCCGACGTGAGGCGCGTCCCGCCCGAGTTGGTGCCCGCCGCGGTCGCGGTGTCGTCGACGCGACCGTGGTCGATGTCGGGCTGAGTGACGGTGTAGTTCGCCGCGAAGCGCGCGGACTGCCCTGGAGCCAGCGTCGCCGTGGTCCCCGAGCAGGTCGCAGCGGGGTTGCTGCGCGACTGGCAGATGACGCTGGACAGGTTCGACTGCACTGCCGGAGCGATCTGCGTATCCGTGACGGAGACGTTCGTGAGGGTCTCGGTGCCGGTGTTGGTGACGGTGAACCCGTAGTCCACGACTTCGTTCAGCGTCGAGATGATCGACAGGTTCGACGACTTCACGATGGTCAGCGCGGGCGGCGTCGCCGGCGCCGGGATGCTGAGGGTGTCCGCTCCCGACGCGATCGTGCTGCCGTCAGGGGCGATGCCCGAGGCCACCGCGGAGTCCGCCACCGACCCGTTGGCGAGGTCTGCCGCGGTGACGGTGTACGACGCCGTGCAGATCTGGGACTGTCCCGCCTCGAGCTTGGTCATCGGGCAGGACATCGGGGTGAGGTTGCCCGGCGAGGCCGGAGGAGTCTGGGTGTCGACGACGGTCACGACCGTCAGCGTCGTGTTGCCGGAGTTGTTCACCAGGAATTGATAGGTCACGCGCTGACCGACAGCGGTGATCACGGAGGTGTTGGACGTCTTGGAGACCGTGAGCGCGGGCGCCTGGACCGCGGGGATACTCAAGGTCGCCGGCACCGACGGCGGCAGCGCGACACCGGAGGGATCCGTGGCCGACGCCACGGCGACGTCGTCCACCGACCCGTGGTCGAGGTCGGCCGCGGTCGCCGTGTACGTCCCGTGGCACTCGGTCGACTCGTCGGGGCCGAGCGTGGTCTCGTCGCACACGATCGGTGACATCGCGGTCTGCGATGCCGGGGCGATCTGCGTGTCGGTGACCCGCACGTTCGACACCGTCTGCGGCGCGATGTTGGTCACCGTGAACGTGTACGGCACCTGCTGGCCGATGGTGTCGATGGATGCCGTGCTCGACGTCTTCTGAATCTCCAGCGCCGGATTGGCGGTGATCGTCAACTCGGTGCGCGGCGAGGTCACGGTGTCGCCGCCCGGAGCGAGCGCGGTGGCGACGGCGGTGTCTTTCAGTCGACCGTTGTCGAGGTCGGCTTCGGACACCGTGTACGTGCCGGTGCACTTGACGGTCGCCCCGGCCGCCAGCGGCCCGGTCGGGCAGACCACCGGCGACATGGCCGCTTGCGATGCCGGCGCCACCTGGGTGTCGGCGACGGACACGCCCGTCACCGTGACGTTGCCGGCGTTGGTCACTTCGAAGCCGTACGGCACCTCCTCGCCCACCGCGGTGATCTGCGACGTCGTGGAGGTCTTGCGCAGCGTGATCCGCGGCTGCGGCTGCGCCAGCAGGATGGCGCTGGACGGCGCCGTGGAAACGGTGGTCCCGCCGACGTCGACAGCCGTCGCCGTCGCACGGTCGCTCAGCACGCCGTTGTCGATGTCTGCGGCGGTCACCGCGTACGTCGCGGAGCAGGTAGTCGACTCGCCGGCGTCGAGCGTCGTCTCGACGCACGAGATCGTCGAGAGGTTCCCCTGCGACGCGGGAGGCGACTGCGTGTCCTGGATCGCGAGGTTCGAATAGGTCGTCGACGAGTTGTTCCTCACCGTGAAGGTGTAGTGCACCAGCTCGCCGATCTCGGCGTAGAAGTCCTCCTGGACGGTCTTCACCATCGTGAGCGGGACCGTCGTGGCGTTCACCGTCGCGGAGGACTGCGGCGAGGTCACCCGGACGCCGCCGGGGTTGGTTCCGGCTGCCGTGGCGAAGTCGTTCACCGACCCGTTCGCGAGGTCCGCGGCGGTCACCGTGTAGGTGCCCGAGAACGTCGCCACCTGCCCCGCCACGAGCGTCGCGGAGGTGCCCGCGCATGCCGCGGCCGGCGTCGCCAGCGACTGGCACGTCACGGTCGACATGTTCGCCTGTGATGCGGGGGCGACCTGCGTGTCGGTCACCGCGACGTTGGTCAGGGTTTGGTTGCCCGTATTGGCCACTGTGAACGTGTAGGGAACCTGCTGTCCCACCGCGGAGACCGTGGTGGTCGCGGTCGACTTCACGATCGTCAGCGACGAGGTCGGCGCGTTCAGAACCACACGCGACGGCGACGAGGCGACCGGCACCCCGCCGGGCCCGGTGCCGTTCGAGACGGCGCTGTCGGCCACCCGACCCTGGTTCACGTCGGCCTGCGTCACCGTGTACGTGCCCGTGAACCTGGCGGCCTGGCCGGGCGCCAGAGGCGTCGTCATGCCGGAGCACGCACCGGCGGGGTTGGTCAGCGTCTGGCACGTGATGGCGGAGAGGTTGCCCGGCAGCGACGGAGCTTCGACGGTGTCGGCGACGCTCACGTTCGTCAGATTCGACGTGGAGTTGTTCGTGACGGTGAATGTGTACGGGATCACCTGGCCGACCGCCGTGACGGCGGCGGTGGTCGTCGACTTGACGATGCCGAGGCTGCCCAGGGGCTGCGAGGCGATGGTGAGCTCGGACGGCTCCGAGGTCACCGTCGGTCCGCCGTTGGGCGTGCCCGACGCCGTCGCGGTGTCGTTGATCGTCCTGTTCTGCAGGTCGGCGAGCGTCGCCGTGTACGTCGCGGTGCAGACCTCCCACGCCCCCGGCGACAGCGAGGTCTGCGGGCACACGATGTCGGACAGGTTGGCCTGGACCGCTGGGGCGATCTGCGTGTCGGTCACCGTCACGTTCAGCAGCGTCTGGTTGCCGGTGTTCGTGACGCGGAAGGTGTACGGGATCTGCTGCCCGACCGCGTTCACCAGCGTGGTGGTCGACGACTTCACGACCTCGATGCCCGGCTGCGGACCGGCGAGCGTCAGCGTCGACTCCGGAGTGACGACCGTCTGGCCGCCCGGATTCGTCGCGCTCGCGGTCGCACGGTCGGTGAGCCTTCCCGCGTCGAGGTCCGTCTGCGTCACCGTGTAGGCGCCGACGCACGTGGTGGAAGCATCCGGAGCCAGTGTCGTGGTCTCGCACTGGATGGGCGACATGTTCGCTTGCGTCGCCGGCGCCACCTGGGTGTCGTTCACCTGCAGGTTCGACAGGGCGGTCGGGCCGTCGTTCGTGATCAGGAACCGGTAGGTGACGACCTGGCCGACCCTCGTGATGGCCTCCGTAGTCGTCGACTTGACCAGGTTGAGGGATGCCGGCGCGGTGACGGTGAGCGTGGTCTCCGCCGGCGGGTTGAGACCGTCCAGCCCTGCGACGCCGGCAGGGAAGTTGTCCGGTCCGTTGATGTACGACCCCGGCGTCGATGCGGTCACCTGCACCGTCACCGTGCAGGCGTTCTGGCCCAGATTCAGGGACGCGCCCGTGAGCACGGCGCTCGTCGAACCCGCCGCCGCCGCGACCTGACCGTTGGTGCAGGTGGTGGCGTTCACGCCGGTAGCGGTGACACCGGCGGGCAGCTCATCCCGGAACCCGATGCCCGCCTTCCCGCCGAGCTCGTTGGTATTCGTGATCGTAAAGGTAAGGGTCGAGGTCTGTCCCGATGCGATCGACGCAGGACTGAAGGCCTTGTCGAGCTGCGGCGTCACGTCCATGATCTGCGGCAGGTCGAACACCACGTCGTTGCCGGCGCCAGTGCCCTGCCCGTTGAAGAGCTGCATCCCCACCGTCGGCGTGCCGCCGGGCGTCGCGGCGTTCACCTTCGTCGCGGGGGTCGTCAACGCCGCGACGCGCGTCGGGAGTGTCGTCTGGATCGGAGGGTAGTCGACGAAGCCGGGCGCCGTGCAAGGTGTGAGGTTGGATGCCAGCGCGCGCAGCGCACCGTTGACGATCAGCGACAGTCGCTCCTGGGGGTTGCCGGTCCCGCAGTTCGCCTGGCCGAACACCGCAGTGACACGGTAGAAATGCCCGTCGATCGCAGGGATCGGAGCGTTCGTCTGGAACTGGATGCCGGGTCCGGGGGGCGGCGGCTCCCAGGTGTACGACACGAGCGCCTGGTTCTGTGGACGCGCCGCGGCCGTCATCCCCTGGAATTGACCGATGTAGCTGGCGAGCTGCTTCATCGCGTTCATTCCCACGGCGATGCTCCCGCACGGATCCCCGGCGAGCAGCGGCGTCGACCCGTTGATGATGAACCCATTGCACAGACGAGCCGACATGCGCCAGTTCGGGTCGGCGAAGTACGTCTCGCCGCTGGCGCCGCTACTTCCCGGTACGTACGCCGTACCGGGGGACCCCTGATACCCCACGATGTCGATCGCGCCGCCCGTGGCGCTTTGCGACGAGAAGTCCTCCGTGAACAGAGCCGTCGGAGGCTGCGGCGTGCCCGGCGTCCCCGGAACCGTCGCGGCCGCCGGAGGGGCGCTCACCGCAAGAGGCGCGATGAGGATAGAGGCCACGAGCGCCGCGACCACCACACCACTCAACGTTGGAGTCCACCTGGGGCGGTGCGTTACGCGCATTTCAGTCCTCAAATGTGTCCTGCGAGTCTGCGGGGAGAGCAGGGGTGCGCTCTGGGCGCCGAACGGGCACGGTCAAGCACGTATCGTCGACGAACACGTCCCACAGGACAACGTCGGTCACGCTAGCAGTGGTCGCCCTCGCGGGGAAGCGTCCGGCATCTGTGTCTTGTGCGGTTGTCATCCAACGCCAGCCTTCGCTCCGACTCTTGGCGAACACGCTCGCGGCAGGAACGGCGATGTCTGCGATGTCGTACGCGGTGGTACTTGCGCGTGCGCCGGTCCCACTCGCCGGCCGAGAGTTCGACAAGTTCGACAAGTTTCGTCTGGCGGTTCGCGAGTCGGCGCGACGCGCCAACCACGTCGACCGGAGGCGGCCCCGCCGGCATTGGTGATTGCCGACGGGGCCCTTCGTCATGCACATGCCCCCTGCAAGACATGACGCTGTTCCTCGCTTGACGCGGGGAACGGTCGCACCCCTGGGGTGGGCGCGACATCTCTCTCGAGCGAGAATCGCCAGACCAGTCGAGGATCGACCGCGTGGTGGCCTTGGTCGATTCCGTGGTGTCACCGGGGCAAGCCGTGGAGCTCCCCTAAGGAAGGATCCGCGACCATTGACGTGCCGTAGCGTGCCGTTGACGATGAGCGAGAGTCGCTCCTGGGCGTTGCCGACTGTGCAGTGCGCCTGGCCGAATACAGCGGTCACACGAGTAAAGTCCGAGGCGCTCTGCGCCGCGACCATCAGTGGATCGGACAGTCCACATCCTCCAGCGACTGCCCGTTGCGCGAATGTCCGGCCCCATACGCGTCCGGCGAGCACCCTCGGATGAGACGTAGCCAATGTTGCGCCACGCAGCTCATCCACAATCCTGGCTGACGATCCGCCCGCCATCAGCACCACGTCCTCACCCTGGCCGGAACCAACGGCGCCTCGAACGCAATCCTTGGCGCTAGCACGCCGCGCTCGACGTCGTGCTGTCGCGCCGAGAGCAGCCCCGCCATCGTCCATCGTGGTAACGATATCAGGTTAAACGACTGAACGCGAGCGGCGAGGAGTCACAGCAGTAAGCTCGGGTTGCCTCACCACCGCACTGATCGATTGCCGCCTGACGGCGGGCGTGCACCGTGGTCCATGAGGACCCGGAGATCAACTCCCGGTTACGCTTCGATAGTGATCACGGGATGGACGACTCTGTCGGCAGGGGATCGCAACTGTATCCATGTGGCCGAACCTGCGAAGATCCGCTCACCCCGGGGCAGGTGAACAGTGGGAAGTTGTCATACGACGACATTCGATGGCTTCATTAGGGGACGGGCCGTTTGGTAACGATTCCACGCACCACGGGCCTGAGACGGGGACCGCCGTCACGCCGGCGTGCGTCGCAGGCTGAGCCGCGCGAGCGCGATGCTGGTAAGCGTGGTGGTCAGGGCAATGGTCACCTTGGTCATGGGCGGATCCCAGGGGATCGGCCGTGGCGTCGCGCTGACCCTCACGCGCCGCGGAGCGTCGGTCGTGGTGCATTAGCCGGCGGGATCGGCGAGGCCGTCTCCTTTCTCGCCAGCGACGCCGCGAGCTTCGTGACCGGCGCTGAGCTGCGCGTCGACGGCGGACTGCTCGCGCGCATCGCAACTGCGCTCCCCGCCAAACGATGACCGATTCCAGAGAACGAGAGACCGGGCCCGATGATTCAGCTGAGTGAATTCCTTCCGCCGCGACCCGAGGAGTCGTGGAAACTCATTCGCCAGGTCGGGGTCGACAACGTCGTCGGAGTGCTCAACGGCGCCGAGCAGGACCAGCGGATGTTCGCCTCGGTGGGCGCTGGCGGCTGGACGGCCGACGACCGCGACGAGGTGCCATGGAGCGAAGCGGCCATCGCGCACAATCTCGCGACCTACGCCGACCACGGATTCACCCTCGTCGCGCTCGAGGACACCGCTCCCATCGACAAGGCGCGGCTCGGCCTCGACGGCCGCGACGAGCAAATCGACAACGTGATCGCCCAGGTGCGGGCGATGGGACGCCTCGGCATCCCCACCCTCGCCTACAACTGGATGGGACTGTCGAGCTGGGGACGCACCGACATCGCAATCGCCGACCGCGGCGGCGCACTGGTCACCGGTTACGACCGCGCGACCGCGCAGGCCGGCGAGCCCCTCGTGGAGCCCGGCAGGGTCACTCGCGAGCAGATGTGGGCGGGCCTGGAGTACTTTCTTGCCGCGATCGTGCCGGTGGCTGAGGAAGTCGGTGTGCGGCTCGCCATGCATCCCGATGACCCGCCGCAGCCGGTGGACCGCAACCTGCCGCGGATCATGAGCTCGGTCGAGTCCTTCCGCCGGCTACTGTCGCTGCAGCCGTCCGAGAGCAACGGGATTACCTTCTGCCAGGGCAACTTCGCGCTGATGCCCGAGGTGATCGATGGGGCGACCTCGATCCCGGACCTCATCCGCGAGTTCGGCACCGAGGGCATCCCGTTCGTGCACTTCCGCGATGTGAAGGGTAATGTCGACCGCTTCCAGGAGACCTTCCACGACGCCGGCCAGACCGACATGCCGGCGTGCATGGACGCCTACTACGAGATCGGGTTCGAAGGCGCGATGCGTCCCGACCACGTGCCGACGCTCGCCGGTGAAGGCAACGCGCGACCCGGGTATGAGACACTCGGCCGCCTGTTCGCGATCGGCTACATCCGCGGTCTGGAGCACGCGGCCTACGGGCACCCCATGACGCGATCGTGAGCTAGCGGCGCCCGGAGACCGCGGGTCCTCGGATACGACGGGAGTCGTATCCGCTGGCGTACCTCCCCGCCGGTCCGCCGAGCACCTCGCCGAGTTCGATCACTCCACGCTGTTCGAGTCGCTGCGGAATCCTAGAGAATGAGGCGGGTCGGAAGTTCGACCAGTCGGGGCGGTGCCGCGGAGCGACTATTCAGCCGGTCCTCGATCATGGAGCCGGCTATCCTGCCTAACTCGGTAGGGTCGTGGTCGATGATGGAGAGTCTGAAGGGCACCATCTGAGCGAGATCGAAGTTGTCGAATCCCACCACACGTATGTCTGTCTGCTCGCCCGCATCCGCCAGCGCCTGGAGTACGCCGACGGTGTTCCTGTTGTTCGCGCTGAAGACCGCCGTGGGGCGCTCGGCGAGATCAAGCAACGCCGCCATCGCAACCCGCGCATGTGCGGCGTCGTTCTGGCCCGCGCAGATCAGCCGCTCATCGACGGGGACGCCGGCATCGCGATGCGCCGCCCGGAATCCCTCTAGCCTGCGGCCGCTGGTGAAGACGGATGGAAGGTTCCCCAGGTATGCGATCCGCGAATGGCCTTCGGCGATGAGTTGTTCGACACCGAGGCGGGCACCGGCGATGTCATCGACGAGAACCACATCTGCATCGAGGCCAGCCAGTCGTCTTGATGCGAGTACCACTGGTATCCCTGACGATTGAGCCTCCAGCAGGTGGCTGGTCTCCCCGCCGGCAGGCACGACGATGAGACCGTCAATCTGTCGACCGATAAAGTCGGAGACGAGAGCCTGCTCTCGCTCGATGCTCTCCCCGCTCGTCCCAACGAGGAGCCGACTTCCGCCCTTGGAAACGACCTGCTCCACTCCAAGCTGCAGTGCGCCGTAGTACGGGTTAGCGACGTTGGTGATCACGACACCGATCAGACCCGTCCGCTGGCCAGGACGGATGCTTCGGGCATTCTCGTTCCGTCGATAGCCGAGGGCAGCGACGGCCTCGTGCACCAGCGCCACTTTCTCAGGGCGCACGTTGAGTCCGCCGTGAAGCACCCTTGACACGGTCATGGGCGAGACGCCCGCTGTTGCGGCCACGTCTTGTATGGTCGGCACCGAGCGGAGTCCGCTTCTGCTCGTGTGTCGGGGGGGTTGGGGCATAGTCATGATGCTAGCCAGCGGTACCGCGCGATGTGACCGGGCAGGCCCTTGGCGCAGTCCGCATGCGCGGAAGGGGCTCTCTGGTGAACTGGGCGCCTTTCTGCTAGCGTGCGGTTGATAACGATACCAGACCTCCGTATGGAGGCCGGCCCGTGCGCCGTGGTCAGTTCGCTACAGAGAGGTAGCCAGATGCATCGTCAGGAACAGAAAAGTCGGCGTTTCGGGAGACTGCGGCGGAGTGTTGCACTCGCGGCGGCTCTGATCATCGTGGGCTCAACCGCGGGCGCGATCGTGAGCCAGGATCCCCTCGGTGCCGTTCCCGCACAGGCGGCAACCGGGACCGGGGAGCCGGGCACCATGGCCGAGTGGTGGGATGGCGACGCCCAATGGACATTCGTCCGGAAGAACGTCGCCGGCGAGAACAGCCTTCAGCTGTACGGGAGCATGGTCGAGGTGATGCCGGACGGCACGTGGTATTTGTTCAACCGGCAGATGGTTTACAACACCCCGGGATGCTCGCTTGCCTTGGACGTCCAGGTGCGCAAGTCCACCGATAAGGGCGCAAGCTGGAGCGCACCGGTGACGATCATCACCCACACTCCGGGCACCGAGTGGTCTTGCATGGCCTCGGATGGCGACGCCTACTACAACCAGACCGAGGACCGCTGGCACTACATCTTCCAGTGCTTGGGAGCGAGCGGCGCATGGCGCACCTGTGAGCTCGGGCGCGATGGCGCTGATCCGATGGGGGAGTTCACCATCGCGCCACCCGGAGGGAACCCGCTCTTCGCTCGAGGCGATCTGTGGCGGGCCATCTGCACGAGCGCCACGGCTAACTGCTCGGTGTTGGCAGGAGGACCGGGAAATGCCACCGAAGAAGGCACCTTCGAGATCATCGAATACGACGAGGAGGGCTACTACTGGGTGTCGTTCCACGGCTACGACAAGTACGGCAGCACCGACGGTTGGCCGACTCACTTCTATCGCGGTGTAGCGAAGACCCAGGATTTCGACACGTGGATCGCTGGTGACCCGTCGAAGGGAACCCCGGCTGATGCCATCCACAGCCCGTACGACATCGCCGGCTGGCGGGAGACCTGGATCGGCGGGACCCAGGGGCCCGGCGCCGGCAGCATGATCAAAGAAGATGGCATGTACTACAACTTCGTCGAAGCCGCCGACAACGGGATGAACTGCGACACCGACAAGCACTGGGATTGGGGCGCTTTCCGCAGCACCACTTTGAACAATAACGACTGGGATCAGTTCCCGGACGGAAATCCGATCATGTACTCGAGCACCGCCGGCGACGGCGCCGGCGGCACGCAGACGCCATGCAACCTCACGTACCTGAACGTCTTCAAGGACCCCACGGACGGCTTCTACTATCTCGCCGCCAACCGGGGATCCCACATCCCGGCTAACTTGAATGTCGGAAACGACGGGATGTACTGGTACAGGCTCGAGAAGTCGACCAACGTGCTGTCGAACGCCGATCTGTGGAAGGCCGACACGTCGGGGTGGACGCCGTGGAACTCCGCTGTGACGATCTCCGCACAGAGGGATCCCTACGGCTCTCCGAATGGCGGGCAATACATGAAGGTGTCCTGCGGAGCATCCTGCGCGACTGGGAACAGCGTGTATCAGGACGCCGACGTCACCGGGGGCGGATCGCTCACGTTCGGCGGGAAGGCGAAGAATGTCGAGTCCGGCGCGGGCAGCGTCACCTACGCGGTCTTCCAGTTCAACAGCAGCGGCACGAAGACCCAGACCGACCCGCTGGTCGTGCCGACGACCACGAACTGGGGATCCAGCAGCAAGAAGATCGCGCTGCGCTCTGACACCGTGAAGATCCGTTACCAGGTGTACTTGGCAGATTCGAAGACGTACCGCCTCACCGACCTGGTGGCTCAGACGTCCGCCACGACGGACACGACAGATCCGTCCGGGGTACTGGATCTGCGGGCGACAGCCAACGGTTCGGGCACAACGACCCTCAACTGGACGTCGGCCGGCGACGACGGCCATGTCGGAACGGCGGCTTCCTACGAGGTCCGCTACTCCACCTCGCCGATCACCGCGTCGAACTGGTCGACCGCGTCCCTCGCCACAGGAGCTCCCACCCCCGTGTCGGGCGGCAGCCCGCAGAGTATGCAGATCACCGGCCTCACCTCGACCGCGAACTACTACTACGCGATCAAGGCGACGGATCCGGCAGGCAACGCAGCATCGATCTCGAACGTGGCGACAACCGTGGGAGCGACGCTCTATACGGACAACTTCGGCACGCTCGGCGGCGCCTGGGCGACGAAGGGTGGCGCCTGGAGCGTCAACGGAAACGTCGTGAGCCAGACCGAGACGATGACGGGCGATCCGAAGAAGCTCGTTCTCAGCAACAGCGGGATCACCTACCCGGACAACGTCACGGTGAGCGCGAAAGTCCGCGTTGACTCCTGGAGCACCGATCCGTGGGCGCGCGCAGGAATCGGCCTGCTGACGGACCCGGCGACCGGAAACGGCTATAGCCTCGCCCTCATTGGAAACAAGGACAAGATCGCGTTCGTCGATGACGGGGTCACGGCCGGCCCTCAATACACCTTCGCCTGGACCGAAGACACGTGGTACCGGTTCAAGCTGAGAATGGACTCGGGCGCCCTCTATGCCAAGGTCTGGCAGGACGGGACGACGGAGCCCGAGAAGTGGCAATTCTTCTGGGACCGTCGAGGGCGCGCAGGCGTTCCTGCGCTGGTGGGAGGCTCCGCGACCCCCACCGGCACCAGCAACACCACTTCCTTCTCGGACTTCAGGGTCTCCTACAACGCGGTGACCGACTACCGCCCGGACTTGGCAGTCGGTCGCCAGTCGGTGACCAGTAGCGGGGTCTGGCAGAACTCGAGCCTCTTCCAGCCTGTGAACGTCACCGACAGCAGCGAGTCCTCACGGTGGGCATCGAACACGACCGGCGCGACCTGGATCCAGGTCGATCTCGGTTCTAGCCAGAGTGTTCGCCAGGTCAACGCACGATGGGAGACGGGCGGCAGCTACACCGTCCAGGTGTCCACCGACGGGACGAACTACACGACAGTCCGAAACTCGACCATCCCTACCGGGCTGACGTCGACGGACACGTTCAATCCCACGACCGCTCGGTACGTCCGGATAAGCGCGCCGGGCTATCGGTCGATCTACTCGGTCAACATCTTCTGATGCGACACTCCGAGATCAGGGGGGTTCCAGCGACCTAATCGTCGCGCTCCACGAACGAGAACCTCCGAGTCCGAAACGGTCAGCTTGTCCTGCCGCCGAAGACTCGGAGGTTCTCGTTCGTCCAGATGGTGATCCGGCGGGGGTACCAGTGGGCATGCCGAGATCAAAGCGGCTCAGGTGCGTGATCGCGGATCCCTGAAGTCGGCACAACCCTTCGGTCGTGTCCGTCGGGGACCCGCTGGACAACGCCCGCATCGCGACGTGCGTGGGTTGTTCAATGTCGAACTGATCCGCTGCCAAAGAGTAGTTGCGCGCGATCAAGTAAGTCGAGCTCGTGACCGTGGGATGGATGCGGTGGTGGCACTACCAGCGCCACAACACCGCGCTCGGCTGTCCGGTCGGCGGCCGTTGCTGACGTACTTGGCGCCGGGCTTGGGCCAGGGATGCTCGATGATCCTGGTGCCGCGGAGGTCGAAGACCATGACGTCTTCCTGGCGTCCGTCACGCAAACTCTCTGCTGGGCGAAGGCGCGGCCGATGCCGAATCGGATGCCGCGCAACTCGACGACGCCCGTGTTGCCGACCAGCTTCGCCCGGGGACCCTCCGAGGGCCCCGGGAGCGGTGCGCGCGGGCGACAGGGTCGGGGCGGTTCGGTCCTCGATGTGGCCTCCCGGGCGGCCCGCGGAGAGACCCGGCCCGGACGTGTTCGGTGGGGTCGCTCGGTGTTGTAGATGAGGTCGAAGTGGTCGACCTGGGTTTGCAGCTGGTCCAACGTCGCGGCGAGGGGCTGCATGTCGAGGTGGTGGAACAAACTCTTCGTTCTTGCCCTCTGGTCGGTTTCGTGGGGCTTTCCCGTGATGGCTCCGACGCCGAGCGAGCGCAGGTAGGCAACCAGCTGTCCGAGCACTCCGCGTCGGGACGGGTTCAGTGCGGCGCCGTTGTCGGAGAGCAGCGGTTGCGGGCCGCCGTGCGTGGCGATGCCCTTCCTTCTCCACGACGATCGCGACTTAGGACGTCTCCCCCACGCGAGGTGAGACGCGATGGCGAGGGGGAGTGGTCGTCGATGAGTTGGAAGATCACGCACTTGCGGCCGCCGGTGAGGACACACTCCCTCGCATCGAGCTGCCAGCACGCATTCGGTGCGGGATAGACGAATCGCCTGTAGGAGGAGTGTGGTTTCTTCCGCGGCTCAGTCTTCGCGACGCCGGCGTCACGGAAGATCCGAGACAGCGACGCGGTCGACGGCACCGGCTCCATCCCGAGCGCCCGCATCCTCTCGTGAACACTGATCGGGCCATGATCGAGCCCGGACAGTTCCAGAGCGGCACCGACGGCGACCGCCTGAGGGGCGATGTCGTCGGCAAGCTTGCCCGGGCTGTGATTCGGGCGTCTCGACCGTAGCTGCAACGCCCCGATGGCCCCTCCGATGCGGCGCGTCTTCAGATCGCGTAGAACGTCTCATGAGAGATGCCGCGCTCTCGACATAACGTTGTCACCGCTCCACGCGGAGCGTCCGCTGGCCACTGCGTGATCGCGAGGCGGACGCGGGGATCGATGGCTCAACCCACTCATCCCTCGCACGTCGAGGCAGAAGTGACAGGACCAAACCGATCCGAAGCGTCAGAGATCCATGGATGCGCGAACGTCAGGGATGTCCTGACAGATCACAGGCGAGACCCTTGGCGCGGCTGACCTGCGGGGTGACGGTGAGCTTCGCCTCCTGGATTGCTGGAGGACTGCTGGACGAACAGGTGACGGTGCTGTGACTCAATGAGCGCAGGGCCAGAGTCACCACCGGCCCGTATCGGCACATCGACCGGAAGCGGATCCCTCACCGAGGACCGTTCATTACCCGTCAGATTAATGGGTGATAGAGGGATGGACGACACCCGAACTCGCGCGGCGCACCAGATCCGCTCGCGTCTGAGGTCGTTTCCATCGTCGGGCGGCGGGTGAGTCTGACGGTGACGGGAGAAGACAGAGGTGCCCCGTCGGCGTAGGGGACCGCCGACGGGGCCTTGTGGTGTTCGTCCCCCCGGGTCGAACACCACGTCGTCCCCCCGCGCAGACGCTGGGGAGACGGTCACGCCCCTGGGGAAGGCGTGACATCTTGGGGTCGAAGCGCTCCGACGGGTCAGGCATCGACTGGCCGCCCTGGAGAAACTGGTTCGACCGCGTGATCGCGAGGACTTCGAAGCGCGCGGGCGGCGCTGGCGTGTCCGGCTGCGAGCCGATCCGCCTGCCCGTGGCCCGCCAGGTGCGCCGTGATCCATCCGGCAGCGAACGCGTCGCCGGCGCCCGTGGGTTCGATCACGTCGACTTTCGTCGCTGGAACTCGGATCACCTGCTCGCGGTGAAACTCGATCGCCTCACGATCCGCGTCCTTGACAACGAGTCTGTCCGGTTCGGGAAGAAGCTCTCGTGCCTGTTCGGCCGTACGGACACCCCACAGGGATGCGGCTTCGTCACGTCCGACGAACACGACATCGCTGCATGCTGCCAGATGACGAAGTTCCCGATCGGCGCCTTCGGCAGCGATCGCAGGACGGAAGTTGACGTCGAAGGACATCAGGGCCGAGAAGAACGGACGGTCTTCGAGGAGGTGGCGAGCCGACAGTCGTCCGGGCTCGGAAGCCTGAGCGGCGATTCCACTCGTGTGCACGACTCTCGCGGCAACAGTGCGCGCTAAGCGGTCGACGTCGGCTGGACCGAATCCTGCGGCAGCGGACTCCCGCCGGTAGTAACGAGCACGCCCACCGTCTCGAGGCTTCATGTAGATGCCGGTTTGCCGGTCTTGGATTACACGTACGTGGCGTGTCCCCACACCGTGAGCGGACAGGTGGGCCACGACCCGCTCCCCGAACGGGTCTGCCCCAACGAGGCCCGCCCACTCGACGTTCAGGCCCGCCTGGGCAAGCGCGATCGCGACGTTCACCTCCGCGCCGCCCACACTGGCGTCGAACTCGTTCGCGGCAGAGAGTGTCGGGGCGTCGATGGGCGAGAATGCGATCAGCGCCTCGCCGATGCAGAGACAGTCGATCACGATCGCTGCCTCCCCTGCAGGATGGAGAGTGCGCGTTGCGCGCGCGTCGTGACGGCATCGAGGGCCGGAGTCCCCGCATCGGTGAGCCAGGAACCCCCGACGGCGAACACCTGCTCGAGAAGCGCGTAATCGCCGAGCCGATCCGCGTTCACTCCCCCCGTGGGCATGAACCGGGTGGAGGGAAATGCCGCGGCGAGGGCTGCGAGTGCGCGCGGGCCACCCAGCTGCTCGGCCGGGAAGAACTTCACTTCCCGGTATCCGGCTTTACTCGCGAGCATGAGGTCGCTTGCTGTGGCGACACCTGGTACGTAAGGGATGCCGAGCTGACTGATCTCCCTCGCGAGCTCGGCGTCGAACCCTGGACTCACCAGGAACGCGGCTCCGGCATCGCGCGCTCGACGCGCGGTCTGCCCGTCCAGCACGGTGCCCGCACCGACACTGATGCCCGGGATCTGTCCGACCGCCTCCAGCACGCGCCACGCGTCCGGGTGACGGAGGAGCACTTCGATGTATCGGATGCCCCCGGCCGCTAGAGCCTCAGCGGTCTGCCGGGCTACATGGAGCTCGATTGCGCCGAACGTCGGCACGATCTCCCGGTCTTCCCCGAAGGCATGCGGTGCCATTAGAGCACTCCGTACCGTGCGAGCGCGTCCGAGCTCGACATACCGCCATCGATGGCCCGGCGGGTGATGCTCTCGCCGGCGACCTTCTCGGCTGCGAGTTCCAGCACCTCGTCCTCGATCGCTCGCGGAACGACGACGACTCCGTCGATGTCTCCCACGATGAGGTCGCCGGGGTGCACTTCCACACCGTCGATCTCGAGGCTGACCCGATAGTCGACCACGGTGGCGCGGACCCCGGCGTCCTGGGCGAACGAGCCACGGCTGAAGACGGGCCAGTCCTGCTCAAGCACCCGCCGCGTGTCTCGATGGAAGCCGTCGATGACGGCTCCGGCCGCCCCTCGCCCCCTGGCGGTCGCGGTAAGGATCTCGCCCCACGCGGAGCACTCGAGCCGCGCGCTTCTTGCGAGATAGATCTCCCCCGGCTGGAGCGCATCCAATGCCTCTGTGAGGCGACCGAACGGCTGCTCCTGGACACCGAACACGTCGGCAATCAAAACGGGCATCGCCCGCCCGACGAGCAACATGGCAGGTTCGATGGGGCGAATTCCCGCACTGAGGAACTGGTGCTGACGGCCCAGCACATCCAGAATGTCGCCGATGACCGGGGTGTAAAGCTCGTCGCGTACGAACCGGAATCGGTCGACGTCGTTCGTGGGGATCATGAAAACTCCTTCTCCCTATATGCTTATACTATAAGCTGCGGAGTAGCAAGATTTGCCTATGCTGGAAGCCATCGACAACAGAAATGAGCACCGTGGCGAGTCCGTTGCAGCGCACATCGTTGGCCAGCATGGCGGCGGACGAGTTGATCCGCCTGATCGAAGAGCGCGGATACCGCGAGAACGACGCCCTTCCCTCCACGGCTGAACTCGAGTCGACGCTCCAGGTAAGTCGAACGGTCGTTCGGGAAGCCATCGCTGAATTGGCGGGCCAAGGGCTGCTACGCCGTCAGCAGGGCCGAGAGACCGTGGTCAGCCTCCCCGACGCCAGCCAGCTCGAGCGGCTCCTCCGCCTCCGCTTCGCCGTCCAGGGCGCCGACTTTCCGGCGTTGCAGGACTTCCGTCAGATCATCGAGGTCGGCGCAGCACGCATCGCCGCCGAGCGCGCGACCGACGAGGACATCGCCGCACTGCAGGACAAGCTCGAGAAGCTGCGTTCAGCCAACGGCGATGAAGCTCTCCACACGGCCGACCAGGCCTTTCATCGAGAGGTCGCGCGGATCTCCGGCAATGACCTCACCCTCCTCACGATCGACGGGATCACGCCGCTCCTGCATCAACTCAGACTCCGCGCCTGGGCGGGCTGGACCGAGGCCGGCCAGACCGTTGACCCGATCATTGAAGCTCATGCGGCGATCTTGGCGAAGATCCGCGAGCGGGACCCCGAGGGCGCCGCCGAAGCGATGCGATCGCATCTGCACCAGGCCTACGAGGGGCTGCGGCACTCCGCCACCGCGCAGGATTAGCGAAAGAACGAACCGGGGAACGCGAAGATCGATCGGGCAGCCGTCGCTCTTCCATGCGGGCCAGCAGCAACTGCCACTCCGACACACCGATCGGCGCCCCCCAGCCCGCGCCGAAGGCAGGCACCAGCGACGAGTCGCATTGCAGGATCGGGATGGCCTGGGGCCTGCTGCCTCGATCTCGCAGACGACGTCTCCCACCCAAGCGGGATCGCGACACACGATCGCGTGGTAGGTGATCAGGCCCGAGCGTCGTCGTCGGGATGTCCCGCACCGCACGCACCCCGACGACGATGTCGTGCATGAAACGCTCGATGGTGACGCATCGATAGTCGTCCCAGCATTCAGGCTCGACCTCCGCGCGGGATGCTCGAAACCCAGGCATCTGTTTGGGGGCACCAAGCGCGAGCGATCACGTTTCCGAGCGGCCGCGACGATGCATCGTGAGGTCCGGATGTGGTCGCGCATGAGAGCGGCGAACAGGTCGTCCTCTCCGGCTGATCGCATCGACGAGAACCCATCTCGGCACTCATGTGAGTGCCGAGATGGAACGGGCTCCCTCTCCATGCAGCTGCGAGGACCCAGGGTCTAGTGACGCTGTCATGGCTGAGGTTTGTCGGACCGACCGGGGTGACGGATGCGACCGCTGGCGTAGCCAACGGGTTTACGCGATCTGGCGTGTCCTCGCCCGCACCACCCCTGCCGACTAGATCTCGCCGATCTCCTGCCCGAGACGCAGGTACAGTTCCGTCACGCGGATGTCGTTGACGCGGTACACCGGCCACTCACCCCGCTTGCGGGTCGCCCTTGGCGGGTCGGCGAGCAGAAGCCCGGCTTCCTCCAGTTCACCGAGGTACTGCGGCACGGTGCTGCTTGTTTCCAGGTTGAGCGCTTTTGCGATCGCCTTTCGGCCCGCGTTGGGATCCTGTCGGAGGTAGCGGATGATGGCAGCCTTGGTGCGATTGCCGAAGACGGCGATGGCCCGCTCCGCACCGTCGCTGTCGGCTGGTCGGGCGTAGTTAGGCACGGGTCCATTCTCCCGCGGGGCCCGAGTGGCCGTCTATAGAGGTAAACGCTTTAGTCGTTCACAAATCGAGTGTACGGGTGTACCGTACACTTATGCGAGCGCGGACGACTGATCGAGGGGCGAGGTTCAGCCTCCCCACCGTCGCCGTTGTCCCCCAAAATCTCTACAGACAACCCCGGCAATTGGCGAGTATTGTTCGCGGGATAGGCGATGGCGCTCCCCCCGTGGCCACCGCTGATTCGTCGCGCGAGCCGTTCTTTTCTCCAAAAGAATACCTTTTCGATTGCGACGCGGCGTGCATAGGATGCCGCAACGGAGTCCTTGGCGCGGAAGGCTTGCCTCGCACATCGACGCCGTCCTGGTCAGTCAGGAAGGTCAATGATGATGGCGACTGAGCGTCTCGCCGGACGCGGCTTGCTGTGGGCGATCGTCGGAGGGCTTGTTCTCCTAGTGGGAGTCGTCGCGATCGTCATCGCGGTGATCACGAGCCAGCAGGCATCGCCTAACCCGACGACCGGCGGCCTGCCGGGCACGCCCTCTCCCAGTGTTTCTGAATCCCCGCCGGTCGACGATCCCGTGGTCGATGCGACCGTCGAGGAGAACGGATGGGTCGCGGAGCCCGTCACCACGGACCCGGATGCGTACATCCGTGCGGCTCTCGCCGCGGCGAGCTCCTTCGACACCACGCAAGCGACGCGTGACGAGTGGCTCACTTACCTCGACTCATGGTTTACCCCAGACACCCGCTACGCCTCGGAGGCCGATCAGCGGGCCGAGTTGGCCGCCGCTCAGCTCGAGTTGCGGCAGGGAGTGGTGCTTCCGGAGGCGGAGTGGGATTCGCTCGCCAGTGAGGACGGCCGCGTGCTCGCCGACGTCGCCGGCAATGTCGAGCTCGTCCCGGTACCGGATGACGAGTCCAGTGATATGGCGATTGGCACGGCGGATGTGGTGCTGAGGTTTACGCGTGAGGACGATGCGGGGGCGGAGTCGTCCTACGACGAGACGGTGCGGGTGAGCGTGCAGGTGCTCTGCGGGGCCAGGTCGGTCCCGACACCGGACTCGGGGCAGCAGGCTGGGGACTGCAAGGTGGTCCGGTACTTCACGGAGCCGATGGAGCCCTGACATGGGAGCCCCGGTCGCCGCCGTCACCGCCCTCGCCCAGTCGAGGACGCTGCGGAAGGTTCTGATCGGAATGGTGATCCTGATGCTGACGGTATCAGCGTTCCTCCTCACCCCGCTGTTTGCGATCCCCTTCGCGACGCTCGGATCGGCCGTTGCCGCCGCGGCGCCGGAGCGGGGCACGATGCCCGCCGTCAGCGGCGAATGGGGCTACCCACTGGCGGGCGACTACTTGAAGGGACGCGGGTTCGGCTATAACCCGGTGGTCGGCTGCAGCTACTGCTCGACCGACCATCAGGGGTACGACATGGCGCAGGGATGCGGCAGCACCGTCTTCGCCGCCGGTCCCGGACGGGTCATCACGGCCGGCGCGTACCAGGGTTACGGAAACGCGGTCCGTATCGATCACGGCGATGGGCTGGTCACCCTCTACGGGCACATGCAGTGGGATTCGCTGCGCGCCGCGGTTGGGGACTCGGTGACCGCGGGCACGCCGCTGGGGGCGGAGGGCAACACCGGCAAGTCGTTCGGCTGCCACCTGCACTTCGAAGTCATCTCCAACGGCATCTCGGTCGACCCGCAGCCGTTCATGGCGTCCCGCGGCCTCCCCCTCATCTGACCCCAGCAAAGGAGCACCATGTCCCCCCTGACCGCAGTCCTCACCGATGTCGACATCCCCGAGGTCGAACCCGACTTCTCCGCCCCGTTCTTCCAAGGCTTCCAAGTCGTCGTGTCCTACATCCTGGCCGGAGCAATGCTCGTCGTGCTGGTGATGCTGATCATCGCCGGCGCCGCGCTCGCCTTCCGAGGCCTGGCACCGGACCGGGTCCGTAGCTGGGCGGGCGACAACATCCTGTGGATCTTCATCGCCGCCGCGATCCTCGGCGCCGTCAGCGGCATCTTCGCCTGGTTCGTCAACTTCGACTTCGGCTTCTGATGAACCCCTTGCGCACCCTCTTGATCGGCCTCGCGCTCGGCGCCGGGCTCGCCCTCGGTGCGCTCACTCCCGCCGCCGCCACTACGCCCGGCGCCGCCGCTCCCGCCGGTGCCAATATCGAGGCCGCCGTCACCGGGGAACCGTGGTCAGCCCCCGCATACCCGGTCGACTGCCGCGAAGCCGCCGGCCAAGTGACATGCACCCCCACCAACGCGGCAGACGTCAAGGCACAAACCTGCTATCTCGGCGTCCTGTTCGCGGGGGCCCGAACGACCGTCTGTACGACATTCGAGCAGCACCGGAGTGCAATCCAGTCGGCTGGAGGCAAGCCGGCGCTGGTGGAGTACGGGTGCAGCGTCGGGGATGTCGTCTGCGTAACGTTCGAGAACGCCGGGCGCGGGATGGCGGTATCGGCGACGGCGATGATGTTCGCGGTCGCCTCCAACATGCGGTTCGACACCGGATCGCTGCTGTGGGCCGCTGCCGCGACGGAGTGGTCGTTCTGGCAGTGGGCGGTGCTGATCATCACGTTGGGGGCGATGATCTGGGCGATCGCTGCCGCCGTGGTCTCTGGCGACCGGTCCGAGGTTTTCGGCGCGGTGCTGCGATCGTTCATCGCGATCCCCGCGGTGCCCATCACACTGTGGCTGACCGGGCACCTGCTGAACGCGGTGGACGAGATGACCTGGTACATCATGAACCGCGACGGCCCCGATGCACTGTTCGCCACCTTGCAGGGCGTGATGTGGGCCGGTGGGCAGGCGAACTACTTCTTCGCGTTCGTCATCCACGGCCTTTTGATGCTCGGGCTGCTGCTGCTGATGCTGGTGTTCACGTTCCGCAATATCGTCCTCGCCGCCCTGATCGCGGTCGGCCCTGTCGCTTGGATGCTGTTCCCGATCCGCGCGGTCGGCCCGCAATGGGTGGTCCGCTACGTTTCCGCCGTGGTGGTGCTGCTGTTGACCGGGCCGCTCACGATCGGGTTCGTCACCCTGATCATCAACGGGCTTGCTACGGTGTCGACGATCTGGGATCCGCAAGCCTGGCCGCTACTGGCGGGGCTGGTGCTGGTGGCGTTCGCGCCGTTCGCGATCTTCGGGCTGTTCAGCTTCGTCGGCGCGGTCGCCGCCGACAGCGTCGGCTCCCGACTGGGCAGCCACGCCGGCGCGATGGGTGCCAGCGCCGCCCGCAAGACCGTCGGAATCCCCAGCCGGCTCGGCAGCACCCCCGCCGGCATCAGTGCAGGCTCCCGCAAACCCGGCACAGGCGCCACGGTCTCCGGCAGCTCGGCCGGTGCTCGCCCGTCAACCGCGAGGGGCGCGTCAGGCCCCGCAACCCGCGGCACCTCGACCGCGACAGCCACCTCAACCACGACCCGTTCGGCGACCGCACACAGCCCGACCGGTTCACCTGGTGCATCGGCGGCACCGCCGCCGCCGACCTCCACGCCTGCCGCGCCTCGAGGAGAAAGGACGACGTCATGACCTCGACTTCGGATCTGTCCCGGCCGGTCAGGTTGCCGCGCCGCTCCCGGCAAGGAGTGGTGATGGGGATGGACGGCTGGCAGCTCACGTTCGTCGCCGCCGCCGGCACCGTGGTGCTGATCTGCATCAACCGGTTCGGTCCCCCCGGGCTCCTCTACGGCGCCCCCCTCTACCTGCTCCTCGGCGGGACGGCACTGACCAGCATCCACGGGGTATCCTCGCCGCGGATGGCGGGACTGTGGCTCATGAAGCAGACCCGCCACGCCCTGGGTGCCACCACGCAGACATACCGGCCGGAGCGGCGTGAGCTGGCGGGGACGTTGAACATGCCGGGCACTCGGGCGTCGATCCAGTTCTGGGATGTGGACGGGGTGGCGTGTGTGTACAACCCGCACGACCGGACCGTGTCGGTGACCGCGGAGCTCGAGGTGCAGGGGTTTCTGATGCACGACACCCCCGACCGGTACGACCTCGCCCAGCAGTGGGCGCAGGTCCTCGCCTCCTTTACCCAACGGCCCGGCATCAAACGCGTCACCCTGCAAGAGCGCACCCTGCCCACGACCATTCGTGCCGCCCGGGACCACTACGACACCGTCCGCCGCCGTCGCGACCTCGAGGCCACCTCGCCCGCCGCGACCAACTATGAGGAGGTGATGAACGGGTCGGAGCGGTTCGCGGTCTCGCACCGCAATTACCTCACCTTCACCCTCGACCTGCTCGCCCTCGGCGCGCAGTTGAAGTCGCTCGGTGGCGGCAAGGACGCCATCCAGTCCCTTGCCTACATCGAGGCGGGGAATCTGTCGGACGCGCTGCGCGCAGCCAAGGTCAAAGTCCGCAAATGGCTCTCCCCACGAGATGTCGCCGCGCTGGCCCGGGTGGCGTTCGACCCGGAGTTCGCGTCCACCGTGCAGAACCGTGACGACACCCACGCCGGGGTGGATCCGATTGCGCTCGGCCCGATGTACCTCGAGGAACCCAAGGGTCACAACGGGATCGTGCACACCGACTCGGGAGTGCACACCACGATGTGGGTGCATGAGTGGCCGCGGTCGGATGCGCCGGTCGGGTTCGTGTCGCCGATCGTGTTCGCCCGCCACCCCCACACCGGGGAGGCGGTCACCCACATCTTCTCCCTGGTGCTCACCCCGGTGCCGGTGTCGAAGGCGCTGAAGCGGATCCGGGATGAGAAGAAGGTGTGGCGGGGCAACGAGAAGCTGCGTGCCAAGCGGGGCACCGACGGGTCGGCCGCCGATCTGGCGGACTGGGACGCGTTGGAGAAGCAGGAGCAGGAGATCGTCGCCGGGCACGGTGAGTTCCGGTACGGCGCCTACCTCACCATCACCGCCCCCGACGAGGAACGCCTGGACCAGGCCGTCGCGGGGATGCGCAACGCGCTGTCCCGGGCAGGGATGGAGGCGCAGGTGCTGTACTGCCAGCAAGCCGAAGCGCTCATGGTGAATGCGCTGCCGGTCGGTTTGGGGATGAAGTGATGGCCCGCCGCGCCTACGTCTTCCACCCCGGCGACCGCTCCCGCAAAGAGCGCCGCGACCTCACGCGCACCGCCGCGCGCAGCATCCGCGACGACCAGCCCGCCGCCTCCACCCGCAAGGAGCGGGGACTGCCGGAACCGGCGGTGTCCGGTCCGTTCGGGCCGGGCGTGACCGACGGCGGGTACTGGAATCTTGCCGGGGCGTGGATCCCGGCGCATCAGGCGACGTCGCAGCACATCGCCGGGATCTACCCGTTCGTCGCCGACGCCGGCCTCGGCCACCGTGGCCCGATCGTCGGAGTCGACCTCAACGCGGACGCACTTTGGCACTTCTCCCCGTGGGAGAGCTACGTCGACAACACCGAACGCGGCACGTTCTCCACCAACATCCTGGTGCTCGGCGCCTACCGTGCCGGCAAGTCCGCCGCCGTGAAGACCCTCGTCACCCGCTCCCTCGCCTTCGGCCACCAAGCCGTCGTCCCATCTGACGCGAAGGGCGAATGGGTGGTCGTCGCTGACGCCATCCCCGGCGGCACCGTCATCACCCTCGGCGGCGGCACCCCCGCCCGCCTCAACCCCCTCGACCGCGGCCCCCGCCGCACCGACGCCACCGACGAGCAACACGAGCAAATGGTCCAGCAACGCCGCATCGCCACCCTCATCGCCCTCGTCGAGCTCGCCCTCGGCGGAGTGCGGCTGACCGCGGTCGAGCACGCCTGCATCCACGACGCCCTCGAACGGTGCATCGCCGACACCCACGACCACCCCACCCTCCGCGGCGTCTACGACCAACTCGGGCTGATGGTCGCCGACCCCTCCGGCGACTTCCGCGTCTCCGAAGGCGCCGTACAACCCCGGTTCGTGCTCCGCCGATTCGTCGACGGCGACCTCTCCGGCCTGTTCGAAGATGAATCCACTGTGACCTTCGACGCAGCTGCCCCGATCGTGGTCGTCGACACCAGCGAGTTGTTCGCCCGCGGTGACCTGGTCGCCCAGCTCACCCAGGTGTGCACCACCGCCTGGATCCAGGCCGTCGTGTCGGACCGGTCCGCGCACCGCACCCGTTACGTCATCCGCGAAGAAGGCTGGCGGGACATGACCTCGCTGGCGGCGCTGCAGATGTACCAGCAATGGCTGAAACTGTCCCGCCACTACGGGATCAGCAACATCGTCATCCTGCACAAGATGGGCGACCTCGACGCCGTCGGCGACGCCGACTCCCAGGAACGCAACCTCGCCTACTCGATCGTCGGCGACATCGAGAACAAGTTCATCTTCCGCACCAACCACCAAGAACAACACAGCCTCCAGCAACGCCTCAACATGCCCGCCCCGCACGTGGACATGGCGAGACAGCTGCGCAAGGGCGAGTTCCTCGCCTACGTCGGCCAGTACTCCTACCTGGTGGACTGCTTCGCCACCTCCACCGAGTGGGAATACGACCTGTTCAAGACCGACGACGCCGTCCGTGCACCCGACCACGACGACACCCACCCCGCCCTGCTGTCCCCGACCGACCTCGACGACCTCTGGCCAGGCACCGACCGGGACGATCTGGACGGCTGGTTGACCCCCGCGAAGGAGCTTCAATGAGCACCGCCACCCACCCCCGCGCCTATGCGACCGTCACCGGCCCCACCGCCACCTTCATCACCCCCGACGGACACACCGAACCCCTCACCGCGACCGGGAACGACGACATCCGCCTCACCATCGTCCGCCGCGCCGCCGAAGAAGCACGCCGCACCGGCACCCCCGTCGAGCTCGTCACCGCCGGCGACCGCGGCGAACACCACCTCCTCGTCACCACCACCGGAGAAATCACCCCCGTCCCCGACACCGCACCGTCGCTCGAACCGGACCAGCCCGATCCCGAGTCGGCTGAGGCTGATGCCTCGCTCACCTTGCATCTTGGAGAGGAGGTGAGGGAACCGGCGCAGGAGCAGCAGTCCGCCGCGCAGGCCCCTGCTCCTGAGCCGCCCACCCGCGCTTCCTTCATCACTCACACCACCGACTCCGCCCGCCCCGTCACCGGGTGGCGGGGTGCGCTCAGCAGTCTCGGCATCACGGTGAAGCCGTCTCCGGCGGAGCTGGCTCGCCGGGATCGGGAGGCGGTGGTGTCACGGCATTGGGCGGGATGCCGCACCATCGCCGTCGTCAACGGCAAAGGCGGCGTCGGAAAGACCATGACCACCGCCATGCTCGCCGCCGTCTACGCCCGATACGGCGGCGGCAACGTCCTCGCCTGGGACAACAACGACACCCGCGGCACCCTCGGCTGGCGTACCGAACAAGGCCTCTACGACACCACAGTCCGCGATCTTCTCCCCGCCGCCCCCACCCTGCTGGACCCGGCCGCGTCGGTGTCGGACATCACCCGGTACGTGCACCACCAGTGCGTCGACCGGTACGACGTGCTGCGCTCCAACCCGGAACTGCTCGCCACCGATCAGCGCATAGCTGAGGCCGAGTTCGACCTGCTGATGCAGGTCGCCGCCCGCTACTACCGGCTGGTGATCTTCGACTCCGGCAACGACGAATCCGCGCAGCGGTGGCTGCGGATGATCGACTCGTCCTATCAGCTCGTCATCCCCACCCTCGCCGCCCCCGAACCAGCCGAATCCGCCGCCCTGCTGTTGGACGCTCTGCGGCAGCGTGACGAACGCTCCGCCGCCCTCGCCGCCCACGCGGTCGTGGTCGTCACACAATCCGAACCCGCCCGCCGTGCCGACCTGGACCGGGTCGTCGACGGCTTCGCCCCGCACGTCCGGGCGGTCGCCACCATCCCGTTCGACCCTGCCCTGAAGTCCGGGCCACTGCGCTTCGAGGCGTTGCGCCCGGCCACGCGGGACGCTTGGGTGGCCGTGGCCGCCCACGCCGCCGAGAAGTTGTGAGCTGTGGAGGTGTGTGATGGGTGACCGACTGCTCAGCCGCGTCCTCGCTGGCGCGATCGCGATCCTCATCGTGCTCGGCTTCGCCTCCGCCGTCATCGCCGAAGCCATCACCCAACTGATCTGCGGCACCCGCCCCGAACCCACCGGGGTGCTCTCCGGGCTGAGCCTCGCACTCACCGGCAATCCCGCCACGTACACCGCCCCCGCGGGATGCGCGCTGCCGGTGTGGCAGATCCGCGTCGCCGACCTCCTCCTTCTGCTTGCGGTCGCCGCCATCGCGATTGGCGTGGTGGTGGCGTATCAGCGGCACCGGCAGTCCGACCGGTCCTTCATCACCGACCTCCGCCTCCGCCCCGGCTTCGCCCCCACAGCAGAGGTCAAAGCCCACCTCTCCGCCAAAGCCGTACTGCGCCGCGCCGGCCAGCTGCGCCCCGACCTGGCCCGCCCGACGGCGACCGATGTCGGGTGGCGGGTGGGCCGGTCGCGGGGCATGGACGTGTTCGTCTCCATCGAAGACTCCGTCGCCCTCGAAGGACCACCGCGCTCCGGCAAGGGATACCGGGTGCTGATCTCCGCCATCCTGGACTGGTCCGGGCCGCTGATCACCACCTCCACCACCAACGACAACCTCACCGCCACCCTGCGGATGCGGCAGAACCGCGGCACCGTGCACGTGTTCGACCCGCAAGGCCTCTCCGGAATCCGCAACCCGATCCGCATCAGCCCCCTCGCCGGCTGCACCGACCCGCTCGTGGCGATGCAACGCGGCACCGCCATCATCACCGGCACCGCCCTCGGATCCTCCACCACCAACGGCGAATGGGCCCAAGCCTCCGGCGTCGTCCTCGGCCGGCTCCTGCACGCCGCCGCCGTCGGCGGCCGCACCATCGAGGACATTTACGACTGGGGCTCCAGCCCCGCCCTCGCCCGCACCGCCGTCGACGTACTCCGCAGCGACGGTGCCCCCGGTTGGGGCGACAACCTCGAAGCGACCATCAGCGGAGACGAGAAACTGGTCTCCTCCATCTGGTTCGGCGTGCAAGGAGCCGTCGCCCCGCTCGCGGTGCCACAGATCCGCGACACGTTGATGCCGCGCCCCGGCGATCCGGTGTTCGACCCTCGCGAGTTCCTCGACGCCGCCAACACCTTGTACCTGCTCGGGTCCTCGTCGGGGGCGTCGGCGATGGGCGGGTTCCTCGGCGCACTCCTGGACGACATCGTCGAAGTCGCCCGCACCACCGCCCTCGCCTCCCCCGGCGCCCGGCTCAGCCACCCGCTCGGGCTCATCCTCGATGAGATCGCCAACATGTTCCGGTGGGCAGCGCTCCCGCGCACCATGGCCGACGGTGGCGGCCGCGGCATCTGCACCTTCGTCGTCCTCCAAGCCCTCTCCCAAGCAGAGACGTCCTGGTCCAAAGCTGAGGCCGACACCATCTGGGCCGCCGCCACCGCCAAAGTCCTCCTGGGCGGCGCCTCCCACGTCGACCACCTCCGCGACGTCGAAGCACTCCTCGGCACCCGCGACACCCACCGCACCCAACGCTCCTGGTCCACCCAGAACGAAGGCCACACCACCAGCGAACAGTTCGAACGCCGCCCGCTGATGTCCGTCGACGAGATCCGCCGCATGCCCCCCACCGTCGGGCTGCTCGCCTACCGCAACCGCCGCGGCGTCCTGCTGGACCTCGCCGGATGGGACGAACGCCGCGACGCCGCCGCTATCCGCACCGGCAAACGTCACACCGAAGCCGAACAGCACGCCGTCTTCACCACCACCCGACGCACACCAGCCGAGCAGGAGCCAGAGCCCGTACCCGTCGACTCGGCCGCAGAGGAAGGGGAGGAGTCATGAGCAACCGGCGCAAGACCGGGCTGAAGTCGCTGTACCGGCGGGAGTTCCTCCGCTCCCCGGCCTGGTTCGCCCGCCGGGACCGGTGGTTCACCGAACAGACCCGCCGCGGTATTCCGCTGGCCTGCGCCGGCTGCGACCGGCCCGCGAGCAAGGCTGAGCTCGAGTTGCACCACCTCGACTACCGCGGCGTCACCCTCACTGCGGGCCTCTGGCGGGCTGCCGAACCGCACGGCGATCTCATCCCGCTGCACGCCTACTGCCACGAGCTGCTGCACAGGCTCATCGACCGCGACCCGGTGCTTGCCCGGCACCGCACCCGCCGCGACGCATCCCAGCACGCGCTCGAGCACCTCCGCACCCGCCTGGCCAGCCGGGAGGAGTCGGCATGAGCGACGATCCGGAAGAGTTCGACGGGCTCCTGGCCGCTGAGCTCGCCGCCTACGACCCTGGGGACAGGCACGGGTCCTCCGAGCCGATCGGCGCGAAGACGTTCAATTGGCGCACGTTGACTCGAGAGGAGGCCGCCGAGAAGTGGGAGGCGCTGCGGGCGTGGGTGGAGTGGTTCACGGTCCGCTACAACATCCCGGTCAGCGTCATCCCCGCCTGCTGGTGGAAGCACGGCACCCTCGTCGAAGAACTCTCCGCCCTCCACATCGCCCACGACGTGGCATTCGACACCAGCGACACCGGCTTTGGACCCGTCAGCTGGCACGAACGCCTCGCCATCGCCCTGCCGCGCCTGTCCCGCGCGTACGGCGGCGGCTGCAACACCGGACATAAACCCACCAAGCCCCGCTCCTGGTCCGATGTGACCGACGAAGCGGAATGGGACGCGTGGACCACCCAGGCCCACGCCCACCGAGATACCGAGGGTGTCTCCCAACGGAAGGAAGAAGGATGACCACCAGAATTCCCGTCACCATCGAGGGCAACCTCACCGGCGACCCCGAACACGGCGCCGGTGAATCCGGCAACGAATACGCCCGGTTCAGTGTCGCCGTCAACGACCGCCGGCTCAACGAGACCACCGGCCGGTGGGAAGACGCCGGCACCGTGTTTCACCGGGTCGTGGTCTTCAACCAGCAGGCGCGGAACGTCGCCGAGTCGCTCCGCAAGGGCGACGCGGTCCTCGTCGCCGGCGACCTCCGGTTCGGTACCTACACCGACAAGGACTCCGGGCAGACCCGCGAGACCCGCGACATCGTCGCGGACAACGTGGCGGCCTCCCTGAAGTTCACCGGCGTCGCGCTGGATCGATCCCCAAAAGCTAACGGCCCCGCAGCAGACGCTACGGGGCCGGTAGCAGCACCGGCCTCGTACGCCGGTACTGGGGTTGTCCGCTAACCCAACGCAATCAGGAGCGGGCGGGAGTCATCGTACTCCCGCCCGCTTCCTCAATTCCAGCAGCTTTCAGTTCTCGCTCTCTGGCTCGATCGCTCCCGACCACACCCAGCACCGATGCTCCGTCCCCGCCACCCGGAACCGGATCGCGACCGCCCGCGCCGTCCACATGCACGCCTCCGCCTCCACCCGCACCGGCACCCGCCCGAACCGCACCCACACCAACACCACCCTGGGTTTCGGATCCGTCGTCACCGGCAGAACATCCAGCTGCAGCTCCGTGCTCGTCAGGGTCTGCAAGGGTCCACTCGCGGCCGCACGCTGCAGGATCCGATCGCTCATCCGCTGATCGACCTGCTCCGCGTACCGCTTGTTCGTCCCCACCCCAGCCGCCCCCTCCCGGCCGAGCACAGACTACCAATATTCGAAGCTATGTTCTATTGTCGTGGACATGGCGACGACGAACATCGAGCACGAAGCGACCCTATGGATGATCAACGACATCCCCACTCGCATGTTCTACGCCGGCCACCGCTGGCGCGTCACTGACACCCCCACACGGCTCCGCGAATCCATCTGGACGGCCTCACCCGAGCGGCCATCCAGTCTCTGCGGGTGGAGATTCCAAGCCACCAACGGGATCGGCGAAGCGCTCGTCTTCGACGTCTTCCGTCGCGAGAACGACTGGCACGTCCACAACGCCTACGACTGACCCCGGGCGGCGTTGTGCTCTGTGATGCTCCGTCGCCCGTGCTCGGCGTCGCCCGTGCTCGGACATGGCCAGCCAGAGGAGCTACGACCCCTTTCGTTCGCCGTCGATGCCGTTGCAACTTGTCAGCCATGGCGAACAACGATGAAGACCGGTACGTCGTCCCCAACAAAGAGCGCGGAGGGTGGGACGTCGTCAAGGAAGGCCACGAACGCGCATCCGCGCACTTCGACACCCAAGCCGAGGCAATCGCCCGCGCACGCGAAATCGTCGAGAACTCAGGCGACGGCCGCGGCGAAGTACGCATCCAAGGCGCCAACGGCCAGTTCCGCGACTCCGACTCCGGCTCGAAGAACGAAACCCGGGCCAAAGACACCCGGTAACTCCGACGTTCAGTTGCGGGCGCTCAGGGATGACACATGCCCGCGCACGCGAGCCGATCCTTGACCGCCTCAGTGACAAAGGCTTCGCACGCAGATGCGCACGCCCAACCGGATCAGTGGGCGCGCTGCCACTTCCGGGCGGCGCGCCCTCGTTGCCGGTGGCAGCGGGCGAGTTCGTCCTCGAACGCCCGGAGCCAGATCACAGCACGTTCCTGGCGGACTGCATCCCGCGCGCTGAGGACCATGGCTGGCGCCAGAGCCGCCAGGACGATGAGGGCCAACACGACGCTAGTCGAGAGCACGATGATCCACTCGGGGACGGTATGGATCATCCCCTCGTTACGGATGGGAGAGCTGGGCACAACCAATGCGACCAGAAACGCCGCAGCGATACCTCCGAAGCCCAGCGACATCGTGTTGCGGACGTCGGCCTCCGCTGCCCGTAGGGCCGCGATGGTCGTCACCTGCTCCTCACGGGGTGCCAGCGCGAAGAGCCGCAACCGCGCCACCGTGACATCCGTGTCCATGTAGAGGTGGGCGACTGCCTTCTTCCGCTTGCTTCGGGTGCGGCGGCTCCCGCCACGGCGCGTCATCTTCAGCGGACCTTTGTGGGAAGGCGTCTGGCATCGCCGCGGGCGAAACGCCCGAGTCCGCAGTTGGGGCAACTGGGGTGGTGTCGTTGTGCGTACTCGACGATCTCGTCAGTGAGCGGGTGAATGGTGATCCAGCGGTGGGGCTCCACGAGATCGGAGGTCAGGCCGGTGATGCTCATCATCCAGTCGTTGACCGCGTGCGCGGCGGCCAGTGCGTTGAGGGTGATGACGCTGGGTGCAGGCACATCGTCATCGTCGAGGTAGCGCTGTCGGCGGCGTTCGCCATGACTCTTGGCTTCCTCCTGAAGGAGGACCGGGTTGATCAGCTGCGCGCAGCGCAGACACCCATCTCCCGGGACGCTGGCGCGGACGGCGGAGAAAATATCGGCGATATCGCCCGTGTCCTTCACGAGAGACACCTTCGCGCCGACCTGCGTGTTGGGGATGAAGTACTGATGGGTGAGGGCGTCGACCAGCCGGCGCGCCGAGTGAGAATCCGCGGCGAGGAAGATGTGATCGCAGTCCAGGAGCAACTCTGCGACATCGGGCTCGAGCACGTCGTCGAACACGGCGGTGACGGTGACGGTCCGGGACGCCTCCCGCGCCACACGCGCCGCGATCTTCACTTTGGGAGCAGAGAGCCGCCGGCCGATCCGTCGCAACCACTCCGGCCGATTTTCGGTGGTAAGCAGGCTCCAGGCATCCCCTCGGCGCGCTCCCACGACGCGGGACAGGTTGGACATCTCGATCCGGTCTGGGTCGATCACAAGAATCTCTCCCACGCCAAGACGGGCAAGGTATTCGTTGATTAGAGAGCCGGCACCGCCGAGACCGATGATGGCGACGCGTTGGGTAGCGAGGATGTGCTGGCCGCGGTCCCCGAAAATGCGGGACTGGCGGTCGAACGCTTCACCAGCGTGAGCGGGGCGGCGTGGCTCGGGATGCAGCCGGGTCTGGGGCCGGCCGAGGACCTGCAGGTGATCAATGGGGACGCGAGTGCCGTCGGCGAGCCAGATGTCGCCAGCGACGGCGTTGCGGGCGAACACTAACGCTCCGACGGCAGGGCGGTCGGTGATGTCCAGCAGTGCCGGATAGCCGCGTTCATGCGATGCCATGTCAATCTCGGAGAACTCCACCCGTTCCGTGCCGCCGTGACAGTGCACGGCAACATAGACGAGCTCGTCGTCCGCGCAGGACTCCGCTGCCTCGAGGACGAACTCTGGGGTGAGCTTGCGGTAGCCGCGGTCGCCGGGGACGTAGTCGGTACCGTCGACGGCGTACAGGACGTCGTGTACAAGCAGCCGGTTCCCTCGGGGCGTGCGGGCAAGTCCGCAGCGGAGGATCGCAGCGTGTTCGTCGCGGTCGCCGGGGAACAGGTGCGCCGCCAGGGCGTGCCAATCGTTCTGGGTGATGCGAACCGACCAGGGGGCGTTCATCCGCGCAGCCAATTCAGGATCCGATGCAGCTTGGATGCCGCGGTGTCGTTCATGGGGTCCCACTGCCGGCTGCTGCGGGAGAGCTGGGTGACCGGTTCGATAGCGCCCTCAAGCCCCCAGGTAGTCTGCTGGAATCCATCGTGAGCCTGCAGCGGCGTGCCATCCAGCAGCGTGAGCCCGGGCGCGCAGAAGTGCGGGTACACCTGAGCTTCGGGATAGCTGTAGACCAGATGAAACCCCACCCAGGAGGAGCGGAGGTTGAAGCGGTCCCCGAGGGGAAGGGGGTCGACCTTGACGAAGGCTCCCCCGGTGCCGTCCTCACGATGTGTGACGAGGGCGTCGGGAAAGGATTCGGTGAGTTGCTCGAGGGCTTCCGCAACTTCCAGGGAGAGTGCCATGGTCAGGAGTTGTCCTCGCCGGTCACCGCACGGAACTCGTCGCCGGTCTTGACGGTGACGGTGTCGGTGTCGGCGATGGGGCGGAACTTCTGGCCCTTCTTCTCCGACAGCTGGAAGTCCAGCTGGATCGCCACGCCCTGCGCGATGGCGGCTTCCTTGATGGCGAGCCCGGTGACGTGCTTCTCCGGCAGGTCGACCGGCTTGCGGTTGACGGTGATAGTGATGACCTGGTTCTTGGTCTTGTCTGCGGCGGTGGTGGACATTGCTGCTCCTTGCTCTAGTCTGGAACCCTCACGATTGCAAGAGTCAAATGCTATTCTACACCATGATTGCGAAAGTCGAATTGAAAGGGACACTCATGGCCAAGGGCACCTTCGACGCCGCCGCCTTCTACGCAGCCCTCAACCAAACACGAGAAGCACGACGCCTGACGTGGAAGCAAGTCGCCGAGCAAGCCGGCGTCAGCGCCTCCACCCTCACCCGGATGGCCCAGGGCAAACGTCCGGACGTCGACGGGCTAGCAGCACTCGCTGCGTGGAGCGGTCTGAACGCTGACACCTTTGTGAAGAGAGGCGAGGCCGATGGAGAGCCGGAAACGATGGCGATGATCTCCACCTACCTTCGCGCGGACAAGAACCTCTCCGCGGATGCAGCGAACGCGCTAGAGAGCATCATCGCCACCTCTTACAACCAGTTCCGGAAGAAATAGCCGCGCACATCATTGGAGGGCTCAGATGCCACCGCCTGCCGGGTTCGTCAAGAAGCACGTCACCGACCTCGCCTACGAGACCCGCGAGGAGCTGGGCTTGAGCCCGTTTGACCGGCTCGAGCCACTGGCTCTGGCTGAGTACCTCGCGATTCCGGTCCGCAAGCTTTCCGAGCTGCGCGAAGAGAACCCTGCAGCGGCTGACTACTTCCTCACCCGTGATCCCGCCGCGTTCTCAGGAGTGACCGTCTTCCACGGGTCCGGTCGCGTCATCCTGCATAACGACGCTCACTCCCCCGCCCGTCAGGCGAGCAACATCTGCCACGAGCTCGGCCACGGCCTTCTCCTGCACGACCCCACGCCGGCGGTAGACGGTTCGGGCTGCCGCGAGTGGGATCAAGTGATGGAAGACCAGGCGCAGTGGATGGCAGGAGCACTGCTGATCCACGAATTGGGCCTCGTCACCGCGCTTCGGCGCGGAAGCGAGCCCAGCGAGATCGCCAGAAGATACGGAGTCAGCGAAGACATGGTCACCTGGCGAATCAACATGACCGGGGCTTATCGGCGCGCGCATCCCGCGCACCGATAACGCCAACGTAGAAACCCGAGCAAGCGACGCCCGGGGTTGCGTTCTGCCGACGGGGCGACGCGAAGAGGAGCTTTGCGGGCGGGCGTTAGACCGGCGCGGTCATTCGCTTGGTCAACGCCCCGCGTTGGTCAAATCCCGATACCGGCCGAAAGGGTTGATGGCGCCGTGAGCGGTGCGGCCTGGTTGGTGTGCGCTGCGCGCCGGTGTTCGGCGCGAGCTGCCTCGACCGAGTCGACCAGAGTAAGTTCCCGGCTTCCACGCAGCATGCAACCGGCGAGTTGCTCGCGGCTGGCCGCGTCCGTGCCAGCAACTGCGAGGACGAGGTTGTGGTGACGCCCGCGGGTGAGACCGACGTAGAGGCCGGAGGCGTCGACGTCTGGTCCCACGATGGAGGCATCACTGGTCTCTCCTTGGATGCCGTGGACGGTGGAGGCGTAGGCGAGGTGGATGTGTTCGGCGGCGTAGGTGAGCGGTACGCGGCGGATGTCGCTGCTGTCCGTGGGTGACATCAGGTCGATCGTGTCGTGGTGGATGGCGCGGATGGTCCAGGTGGCGCGGTTTTCGACGCCGGCGGCTCGGTCGTTGCGCCGGGTTTGGACGGTGTCGCCGACGAGGAGTTGTTGACCGTCGTGGCCGGTTGCGGCGGTGCGTGGGTCAAGACGGCCTTCTTCGATGCGGCGGAGCTGTATCGCTTCGTTGATCGCGTCGGCTTCGGCGTTGCTGCCGGTGACGAGGCACACCCGAGAGCCGCGCGATGACCAGTGGAAGTACTCCTGGATCATCGCGTCGCGGGCGGCGTCAGCGTTGTCGACGCGGCGCACGTGACCGGTCGCGTCGAGGTCGGCCGCGACCTGAAGGGCGGTAGCTTGGTCGCCGGGGTTGCGTAGTCGCAGGGTGAGTGCGGCGTAGTCGGGGTTGTCGAATCGGTGGACGCTGGTGAGTTCGATGGTGGCGGTGGCTCGACGGGTCGCGGCGGCCATCGCGCCGGCGTGGCCGACTGGGAGCGCCTGGAAGGGATCGCCAACGAGTGCGATGCTGGCGCCGGTTTCCAGTGCGAGTTCGGTAAGCGCGGTCGCCGTGTGCAGGTCGACCATCCCGGCTTCATCGACGACGATCCGATCCGCTGGTGTTAGCGCGTAGCGGGTAGGCCCGCTGTAGGGTGCGCCGGTAGTCGGGTCCACCTCGCCCGCGGTCAGCCGGAGCCACTTTTGTGCGCCGGAGGCGTCGCGGTGCCAGCGGTAGCCGTGATCGTGGAGCAGTGCGTGCACGCTGGACGTGGCCGTGGCGATCTCGCGCGCAGCGACCGTGGCGGCTTTCTTCGTGGGGGCGACGACGATCATGCGGCCGCCTTGCTGTTGGATGAGCCGGTTCGCGACCCGCAGCATGGTGGTTTTGCCGGTGCCGGCAGGTCCGGTGACGGTGACCAGCCGATCCGTTCCGGCGATCGCGCCGATCGCCGCGGCCTGTGCTGAGTCAAGCTTTGGGGTGCCGAGCAAATGGGCGACCTTGTGGACCGTGGCGGCGGGCACGGGGGTGCCGGGCGCTGCGAGCCGATCGAGGTGGTTGGCCAGCCGCACCTTCAGCCGCACAGTCGTCGGTGCGATCAACGCCTTCACATGATCAGGAACCTCATCTTCGGCAGGCAGCAACGAAACTACAGTCCGGATCGCCCGTCCCGTCACATCAGCGATGACGTCGTCAAGCAACTCGCGGTGCGCGACCACTCCCGATTGCGAGATCGCTCTGATGGCGCCGGCGCGCAGGTCGAAACGGCTGAACCGTCCGCTGCTCGAGGTCGACCGGTCGTCGGCGTCGACGACCGCCATCGCCGCCAGTAGGTCCCGGTCGAGGGATCCGACCGGCACCGATCGGACCACTCGCGTAGCCCGGCGATCGGTAACGCGGGAATCAACCAAAGCCAGCTCGCGCAGAACCATCTGCTGCCACGTCTCCTCATCGATCGCGTCCGGCTTGTTGGGACGGCCGGTGGCCCAGGCGCGACGATCGATCTGGTGCAGAACGCCGTAGCCCGGCTGCTCGCCGTCATGATCTGCCCGCCATTGCGCGAGCAGCGCGGCACGGTTGGCTTCGATCTGGTTCGACCGCCGCGACACCGGCCGAACCAAGTGTGCGAGCTCCGCAATTTCCCCGGACTTGTTCAGGGTGTAGCCGTGGCGCGCGAGGGCGGCAAGCCATCCCGGGTCGGTGCGAGCAGCCAGGTCGCCCTCCGCGTTGATCACCGTGTGCAACCTCATCGCCACCCGAGAATCCACGTTCGACCACTGACCGTCATCCCCCAGCACCCGCACGTTCAACCACAAGTGCCGATGGATGTGCGGGTCCAGTGCGCGGGACCGGCGGTGCTGCAACTCCACCACCTCAACCCGCTGGATGCTCTCCCGGACCCTGCCGCCGGCGCCACGGCGCGCGTTCAATTCCCGCTGCCACGTCGTGATGATCTGGTCACGAAGCCGGTCCTGCAGAGCCTCGAACTCCGCCGACAGATCCTCGTCGAGGAGCGCGGCGATGCTGTACGACTTCGGTGCGTTGATCGTGCCGTCCAGCACCAGATCAGCATCCGGCGACATCAGCTCCCTTCCGCGTCGCTCCCCCGTCGTCGGGTCACTCCCGTCCACCCAAACCCGTAGCTGCGCTGCATCCAAGCTGTCTGACGAGATCACGCCGGAGTCCACGACAAACCGCGTGCCTGTCGGCTCCGCACTGTACCCGGTGAGCGCATCCACGCCGGCTGACGCTGGTCGGTGGGAGTCGCACGTGGCCTTGAATGCGTAGGCCATCGCCTGACTCACGCCCTGGGAGTCAGAACCTCGCTTCCACCTCTCGAGGCCACCTCGCATGCGCCCAGGGTACGCCCGTTTTGCCTATCTCGGAACGGGATTCACAGAAAGTGCCTGCGTGCATTGCTGTGGTGCTTGCATTGCTGTCGTGCTTGCTGTCGTGGCTGGCGCGCTCGCCAACGTTCGAGCTATCCAGCGACAATCTCGATCGGGATGCGAATCTGGGTTGCGATCGGGGTGTAGAGGTCGACGCTCACTTCGTCGGTCTGCAGCGACACCAGGAGCGAGTACCGGATCGGGCGCGAGACTCGGTCGGTGCGGCCGTTGTTCTTCCACCATCCCCCGACCGGGTACACGGCCAACGAACCTGTCGCTGCCAGTTCCGACCCAAACCCGGACCACTCATCTTGATGGAGCGATCCGAGGTGCCGCTGGTTCGGCCCAACGAGCCACCGATTCGACGCTCCGGAGCCTCGACTGCCGGTTCCTTGCTCGTCGTCCTGTGCATCGCGATTGACTCGGGCAACGAATTCACGCTCCGTCTCCAGCGAGCCCTGAAGATCGAATCGCAGTCCGTGCGACGCATACGAGTATCGCCTCCGCCAACCGCGGCGGGAGGCCGACGGCTCGACGAAGTAGGAAAGCGTTACGCGGAGCCGGACCGTGACATCGCCCAGTTGCTCAAGGGTTTCACGCGGCCACGGCAAGGAATGAAGTCGGAAGTGCCGCATGCGGTACTCCGGGCCGTCGAAGGGGACAAACTGGTCTTGGGTTACGAGCGTGACGGCGTGGTTCGACGAGTTCAGCACAGCGGCTTCTGTTGGGATACCCCATCCGTATCTGCGCAGAAGCGACAGACGATCCGACTTGTTGCCCGCGCGGTCAATCTCCTGCCACATGGGGTCGGACCATTCGGCCGAGTGTGTGAGCAGTCCTCGAACGGTCTCCGGCCAGTAGGACGGGTAGCGCGCCATCGCGAGAGCGGCGAGCCTGGCTGCTTGCGCGGTCGCAGCGCTCGTGGCGTTCGCTGTGCTCAGGGCGAGATCGGACGCGGTGCCCGCGCTGCGCAGCGAGACCGTGGGATGGCGGTCCTCGAATCCGGAGGTGCCATCTGTGAGTACATTCCCGCCTTCCATGCAGATGTCTGGCTTGATCGGCCACTTGCGACCACCGAACATCACCGATGTTCGACTGTGAGGCGACAACTCGCCCGGCTTTGCCAGCGCTTCCCAACCGTCGTACGCGGGATCCGTCGGGGCATCAGCGAGGTTCGTGAAGGCAGACACGGTGAGTGCGTTCCACGCCTGCGCTGGGTCCTCGATGGCGGAGGTGTCGGATTCGGCGCGGTGATCCAGCTGGTAGGAGTCGACATTTCCTGTGGCTACGAGGATCAATCTTGCGGCGTCTGGATCGGGCGCCGCGAGCAGTTGAAGCTCAGTGCCATCACGCACGACACCAGTGCCCATCGCGAGCGCGTCCACCGTCGACGACCATAGCGTGGGCTCGCCCGGGTGATCCGGCCTTGCGCTCACCGGCAGGCAAAAGACGCGGGGACGAACAGCGGCAATCTCCGGGAGCGCGATTGCGTTAGCGGTGGCGGTCCCAAAGTCGAGTGGGTCATGAGCGGGCTCACCCACCCCGGGAATGATCCTCACCGACTCGAGCCTGTGAGAGAGCGAAATCGACGCGCCGGACATCAGCGCCTCATCGAGGTCACCGAACAGCGCCAACCCAGCCATTGACGTCCCATGGCCGTTTACATCTGCCCCCGAGGCTCCTACGACCGTGTAGACGTCCTCTACGGCCAGCGAGTTGCGAATCAAGACATGCGCCTGAAAGACACCCGAATCGAGGTGAGTCACGTATGGACCGGTCTCAGAAGCAGGGACGATTCGCGCAGCCAAGTCGGCAACGAAGTCGTCCTGATCCTCCGGCGGGAGATCCGACACTGTGTCAACGAACTCCGGCTTGCGCACTTCAGCAATGGGAACGCTGGTGAATGGCAGCACCTGAAGGGCGTCCCACGTCGCTTCAATCCACATCACCACACGGTCCCGCATGCGCAAAGATCGAGGGACCAGCCGCAACCTGTTGACTTCGGCAAAAGCGGTCAACACCTCTACGCTTGGCTGCGAACTGTCGAGCCAAAGCTCCCACCAATGGACGCCCTGGGTTGGGGGCTCACCCGTTGAGGTCCATAGATCTCGCAGAACTGCCTGTCGAATCCTGGCGATGTTCGCGATCAGTGCCTGGTTCGCGGGGCTTCCGGTCTGGGCGGTGTTCTTCGCCAGATACTCCTCGAACAGCTGAAGGAACTTCGTCCGGTACTCGTCAGCGACCCACACCGCGGCACGCTCGGGTTTTTCCAGCGTGGCCGGATGAACCGAGAGCAGCAGCCACATTGGGCTCTTCGGCCTCACGCGGTGCGCGGTAAGTCTGTTCAACGACTCAAGTTTGAGAGGGTACGTCGCATCCGCACCCTCGAGTACGATGGCCGTTCCCAGTGCCGCGAGTTCCTCTTCGCTGACGCTGGCAGCCGCCCGAGCGCCCGCTGCCGCAGCAAACACGTCAGCCAGTTCACCTCGCATCGCGAGGCCGTGTGCCCGACGTTCTACGGGTCGGATCTTTGGGTTACCCTGCCCGCCACGCGTGAAGTCTTCGTTGGCTGCACGTTCGACGATGTAGAGATGGTCGAGGTGCCTTAGATCGTCAACCAATACTCGCCCGCCGACGCTTGGTGAGCGCATACTCGAGGTCGACGCGCGATACGACGCTATCGCCCCTCATGAGCGCAACCTTAGCCGCCGCTTCAGCAGCGCGAACCAGGTCGGCATGACTGAGCCCCTCGGTGAGCGAACCAAGCTTCGCGAGACTCGTCGATCGCGCTAGAGAGCCAAGTCTTGTGCGCAGAATGGCGATGGTCTGACGAGCATCGGGTAGCTCGTAGGTCAGCACCGTGTCGAACCGGCGAAAGAGCGCTGGATCGAGGATCGTTCGGTGGTTCGTAGCCGCTATCACGATCGACTCCGGGCTTGATGTCTCCAGGAAGACGAGGAAAGAGTTGAGGATGCGGCGAGCTTCCCCAACATCATTTCCAGCGCGATCGGCACCGAGAGCATCGAACTCGTCGAACAAGTAAACGCCCCGGCGCTCCGCGACAAGGTCGAAGACTGACCGTAGTTTGCTTGCTGTCTCCCCCATGTACTTGCTGAGGAGACCGTCGAGTCTCACGGTGAACATCGGAATCTCGAGCTCCGACGAAAGCACTGACGCTGTCATCGTCTTGCCCGTGCCAGGAGGCCCTTCAAGCAGGAGGCGATGCGCGGGCGCGAATCCATGCCGCAAGAGCACCTCGCGCTGTCGCTGCTCCGCAATCACATGCTGAAGTTGCTCAAGCAGGTCAGGGCGAACTACGAGATCGCGGAGGGCGAGGCGCGGATGTGTTTCTTCGACGACATCGTCAACCTCCGCTCGCTGCTTGGGTAGACGAGTGAGATTCGGTCGCGGACTAGTCTTCCTCGACGCATCGACAGCCTTCTTGATGTCCTCAGCGACGACGTGATGTCCGCTTCTCGCCTCGCGCGCAGCAACCTGAAGGGCGACCGAGTAGAAGGCAGCATCGTCACCCGAGGCGTGGCTGCGCACCATCGCCTTGACGTGCTCCCCGAGCCCAGCCATGCCACCGCCGCCTTCCGCCACGAGCCGCTACAGACTTCATATCGTACGGGTACGACGTCCAGGGCTCACCGTCGGACGTGTCGTCACGATCTTTCGAATCATCGGCAGACCACTTACCGCCTAGTTGGCGCGGGTTCAGGGTGTCCCGGCCTCGCGCTCCCGGTACTCTCGCGGCGAGAGGCCGTGGAACCTAGTGAAGGCGGCGCTGAAGGTCGGGAGGTGGGCATAGCCGACGCGGCGGGCAACGGCGCTGGGCTTTGCACCCCCGGCGATCAGATCGCGGGCGATCTGCATGCGGGCGGCGTAGCACCAGCGCGCGAAGGTCATTCCGGTCTGTTCGCGAAAGGCCCGGCGGATATCGGCCGGCGCGTCGACCCATAGCCCCCCGGAGGTACCGACGCTGCGCAAGTAGTCCATGGCCACACCCCGCGCCCGGGGGTCGGTGGGCATGGGCACCGAGAGCGCTCGCTGAAGGGCGACCTGTTCCGCGAACAGGTCGAGGATGTGACTGGGCATGTACTCGTCCGGACGGATCGGGGTGCGGGCGCTGACCGAGCAGAACAGCAGGTAGTCGTCCCAGGTGGGAGAGAACTGAGCCTGCAAAGGCTCGCTCAACCGCAGGTCACCTGTGGCGGCGTTCCCGAGGGGCAGAGAGAGGGAGTTCTCGCGAGCACCCGTGATGTGCTCCAAACCGGCGGGGATCCAGGTCGCGACGCCTCGTTCCTGTTCGTATCGGCGATCGCCGATGTCGAGGTATCCGCTCCCGCGGTATGTCCAGATGAGCACGTGGACGCTGTTGGTGTGCGCAGGTGTGCGGGCGGCGGGCAATTTGTCAGGGACTGCGGGAGCGTCCGTCGCGCGCATCATGCGCACCAGCTGATCCGCCTGGCGCGCCGCGGTCGCCCGTAACGCCAACCCGCTCGCGCCCCGCCGCGCGGAGAGTTCGCGACTGAACTCGTGAGGGGTGAGTCCGAACTGCTGCCTGAACGCGCGCGTGAAGCCGTTGTGAGTGGCGAATCCCACTCGCGCCGCCACTGCGGCGACACCGTAGCCGGCTGCAAGGTATTCGACACCGGAGTGCAGGCGGCAGCTCAGCCGCCACTGCTCAAACGTGAGGCCGGTGTCTGCGCGGAAGTCGCGCAACAAGGTGCGCGGACTGGACAGCACTCGCGTCGCCCATTGAGGGATGGTCAGGTCGAGAGCAGGATTCCGCAGCAACTCTTCGGCAACGTCCCGGGCCCCGTTGGCTCTGGGCATGATCGGCCGATCGGTCGTCCGCAGCTCGGTGTCGGCGGCCCCAGCTTGATCCGGTGGGCGCGACCCGTGGCGACCGAGGAGCTGGGCGAGTGCATCGTGGGAGTGCCCGTGGCTCGCCAGCGGGGTGATCATGAGGTTGAAGTTCTGGATCAGCCAGTCCTGCCAGCCGTCCGGAATTGCGAATGCGCGAGGCTCCGACAAGTATTCGGCCGCAACCCGCGGAGATGTCAACAGCGGGAAGGCAACCGTGCCCGGCTCCGTGGTGACCAGCCAACGGTTTCCGGCACTCATCGGAATCCAGACACCCTCACCTTCGCGGAGGTGGATCTCCGGATCGTCCTCGATACAGACGCTTGCCGCTCCCCTCCGGACCCAGAGCAGCAGATTCTCGCTCTGATCCCAGAGTCCGCTGGCCTGCACTCGAGGAATCGGTGGTGGTCCGCTGGTGCTGAGCGGCGGAAGATCCACGGCACACGTCCTAACTAAATGGCGAGCGGCGCACCCAATTGTAGGTGAGGGTTACCTAACCTGGAGAGCGGTCCTGCCGACGGTGGCGCGCGGCCTCGTCACCCGAACCCGTCCGAAAGGGACTGTCACCAGCATGCCGAAAACCTCGCGCCGGACGGCCGTGCATCCCCTGGCTCTCCGGGAAGTGGCGGTCGTCAGACTGGTGGATCTGACACCGGGGATGCGGCGGATCACGTTCGCCGGTGAGCAGCTGGGCGCGTTCACATCGTCGAACGGCTTCGCTCAGCCAGCGTTCGAGTCGAACGGCTTCGACGACGACATCCGCTTGGTCTTCCCGTATCCGGGCCAGACCGAGCCGGTGCTGCCGGTGCAGAAGGAGATGGGGCTGGATCTTCCCAGAGACCCGCGGCCCCTGTCGCGGATCTACACCGTGCGGCGGTGGGATCCCGCAACCGGCGAACTGGACATCGACTTCGTCAAGCACGGCATCGGCGTCGGAACGACGTGGGCCTACCGGGCCAAGGTCGGCGACCGCATCCACTTCTTCGGCCCGAGTTCGTCACGGGCGCTCCCGCAGGATGCGGACTGGCTACTCGTCGCCGGAGACGACACGACGATCCCCGCGATCGACCGCCTGCTCCGGGCGCTGCCGGGCGGCACCCGGGCGCAGGTGTTCATCGAGATCGCCGAGTCGGAAAACCGTCAACCTCTCCGGGAACTGCCCGGCGTGCAGGTCACCTGGCTCTCCCGCGAGGGCGCCGAGGCCGGCACCACCGCTCTGCTGCGGGATGCAGTCAGCACGTGCGACTGGTGGGACGGCAGACCGTTCGCGTGGGTTGCCGGCGAACAGGCGACCGTGCGCAACATCCGGCGCCATCTGGTCGAAGACAGGGAGGTCCCGAAGGAGGACATCGAGTTCATCGGGTACTGGCGTCGTGGCGAAGTCATCGCGCTGGAGACCGACGGAGCGGTGCCCGACCCCGCGAAGACGAGAACCCCGATGGAGAAGGTCCACGACTTGACGGAGTTGATCGCCCCGGTGGCGATCCGGACCGCAGTCGAGCTGGGCATTCCCGAGCTGATCTCCCGCGGCGTCACCGAGGTGAAGGATCTCGCCGTCCGCACGGATGCCGATGAGCGGGCACTCGCCAAACTGCTGCGCTACCTGGTCACCCTCGATCTCCTGACCGCGACCGAACCCGGCCACTACGACCTAACCACCGTGGGTGACGTCCTCACCGTCGAGTTCATGATCGACTTCCTGCATCCCGCCGGTGTTGCTGGTCGCGAGGTACTCGGCATCCACGGGCTAACCGAGTCGATCCGCACGGGACGGTCGTCCTATGCCTCGGTCACCGGGCAGACCTTTGCCGTGGTCCGCGCGGAACAGGACTACGAGAATCGCTACCTGGAGCGTCTGGCGAACTTCCAGGTCACGCTGGCCGAGCCCATTGCGACCTCCGACATCCTCACCGGCGTCGGGCACCTCGTGATCCACTCGGGCGGTGCCGGTGCCCAGGCGCGCGAGTTCGTCGCCGCTCACCCTGACCTGAAGGTGACGATCTGCGCGTTGCCCGCCCAGGCCGACTGGTTGCGCCGGGACCTTCCCGACACCATCCCCGACGAGCAGCAGCGCGCGCGGGTCACCGTGGTCGAGCAGTCCGTCTTCGAACCCAGCCCGGCGGCAGACGCGGTGTTCGTCATCCGTGCATTCAAGACCCTTCCGGATGCCGATGCCGCCCATGCCCTTCGCCGAGCAGCCGAGAACCTTGCCCCCGCGGGCCGGGTGCTGCTCGTTGAAGACCTCTTCGATACCGACGACCTCGACGAACACGACGGCGAAGCAGACCTGCTTGCGCTCACCGTGCACGGCTCGGGCCTCCGCACCGCCGCCGAGCTCGACGATGTCATCTCCCAAGCCGGACTCGTTCGCAGCGCTACGCACACGGTCGGCTGGGGCACGACCGTTCACGACCTCATACCCGCCGACACCCACTGACCCCCGTCGAAGACAAAGACAAAGACAAGGAACAACACAGCAATGACCATGACACCCCTGACGCGCCGCGGCGCGGGCCTCGCAGCCGTAGTCCTGAGCGCGGCGCTCGCCCTCACGGCCTGCGCCAGTAGCGGCGACGGCACCGGCGGAGCTGGGAGCGAGACGACCGGCAACACCCGCAGCATCACGGCGGACAACGGCACGACCGAGATCCCCACAGACCCGCAGCGCGTAGCCACGATCGGCAACACGACCCTGGCGTTCATCGACCTCGGCGGAACGCCCGTCGGCGCCACCGCGGAGTCGGAGTCCGTCGTCGGCCTGCTGCCCGAGGACCAGCAGGCGACGTATGCGGCGGCGACGCTTCTCGCCTCCAGCGCCGACGAGGTCGACATGGAGCAGCTCGCCAGCCTGAAGCCGGATCTCATCCTGGTTCAGATTCCCGACGAGGAGTTCGAACTGCTCGAGGAGCAGCTCGAGGCGATCGCCCCGACCGTGTTCTACGGCCTCGACAAGGAATGGAAGGCCCTCGCGGACGGAGTCGCAGACGCCGCCAACACCACGGATGCGCTCACCGAGCAGAAGGCAGAGTTCGAGGAGCTCCTCGCCAGGATCCAGGAGAGCTACGGCGAGATCATCGCCGACACGTCCTTCGTCGACATCATCCGCTGGGACTCGTCCGATCCGGGAACCTTCGCCATCGCCGACATCGGCTGCTCCGAGATCGCCAGGGACGACGTCGGCCTGAATCTTCCCGAAGCGGCCGAAGGCGAGGACCCGTTGGCTTGGACCGCCCGGCCGTTCGAGCAGCTCAGCGAGCTGACCGAGTACGACGTGATCACCTACCCCGTCGACGCCGAGGGCCAGCCGACCGAGCCCTTCGTCCCGGTCGTCGAGACCAACACATGGAAGGCACTACCAGCAGTGACCTCTGGTCACGCCCTCGGCGTGTTCTGCCCCGGCAACAACTCCTACGGGCAGGTCAATCGCTACCTCGAGTCGCTCGACAGTGCACTGGCGTCCCTCCCGACTCAGGAGTGACAACCTCCGCTCGCCGGCAAGACAGTCCGGGTACCGTGAAGGTGCCCGGACTGCGTCGTCATCTGCTCGGCCTGGTCATCGCGCTGATCCTGCTGGCCGCCCTGTTGGTGCTGAGCGTGTTGATCGGATCGACGTCGATCGCACCGTCAGTGGTTTGGGACGCACTGTTCAACCCGGCACCCGGCATCGATCAATTCGCGATCCGGGACTTCCGGATTCCGCGCACGATCGTAGGTCTGGTCGTCGGCGTCGCGCTCGGACTGGCGGGCGCACTGATCCAAGCGGTCACCCGCAACCCCTTGGCCGATCCGGGCCTCCTCGGAGTAAACGCCGGCGCCTCCTTCGCGGTGACGGTCGCGGTGGGGGTGCTCGGCTTTCGCGACATCCAGGGCTACATGTGGTTCGCCTTCGCGGGCGCGCTGATCGTCACGCTCCTGGTGCTCGCCCTCGGGTCGACTCGGCAGGGGTCCTCACCGGTCCTCATGGTCCTCGCCGGACTCTGCGTCGGCGCGGTCCTGGGAGGCGCGCGGGAAGCGCTGCAACTCACGAATCCGGACGCCTTCGACGTGATGCGGTCATGGAATGCCGGTTCGATCGCGGGGCGCCCTCTGGATGTCGTGTGGCCGATCCTGCCGATCCTTGTCATCGCCCTTGTCCTCGCCTTCGCGGTCTCGGGCTCGCTCAACGCGATGGCACTGGGTGACGATCTCGCCGTCACCCAAGGAGTCCGCCTACTGCGCACCCGCGTGCTCGCGGTGATCGCGCTCACCCTGCTGGCCGGTGGTGCCACCGCTATCGCCGGACCTATTGCGTTCGTCGGCCTAATGGTGCCGCATGTCGCGCGCTGGATCGTCGGACCCCACCAACGCTGGATCTTCGCCTACAGCGTGCTGCTTGCCCCGAGCCTGCTGCTGGCCTCTGACATCCTCGGGCGGGTCGTGATCCGGCCCGGTGAGATTCCCGTGGGCATCGTCACGGCCTTCGTCGGCGCCCCCGTGCTCATCGCGCTGGTGCGGCGCAAGAACGCGAGTGGTCTGTGAACACGCACAGCGGCCACGATCCGCACACCCTCTCCTCTCGGACGACTCAGCCGCCGGGGACGGGACCCGTGGACTTCGGGCGTCGGGAACTGGTGCTGCGACGAGGCCCAGTCGCCGTGCGGTTCGAGTGGCGATCGCTCATCGTCTGCTCAGCGCTCGCAGTCGCCATCGCGTGCCTGGTAGTGCTCTCGCTGATGACCGGCTCGTATCCATTGACACCAGGGCAGGTGATCTCCGCCCTCACGGGCGGGGAGCCCGCGCTCGTCAACGAGATCGTCGTCGAGTGGCGACTGCCACGGGTGACCGCGGCACTCGTATTCGGTGCGGCGCTGGGCATGAGCGGGGCGGTCTTCCAGTCACTGTTGCGCAATCCGCTCGCCGACCCCGGCATCATCGGCTTCTCCCAGGGCTCGTTCACGGGCGCACTGATCGTCATCCTGCTCGTCAACGGCGCATACTGGCAGCTGGTCTGCGGAGCGTTGCTGGGAGGAATGGTCACCGCCGTCGCCGTCTACCTGCTTTCCTACCGGCGAGGCGTGCAGGGGTTCCGGTTGATCGTCGTCGGCATCGGGGTCTCCGCAATGCTGGGCTCGCTCAACACCTGGTTGATCCTCAAGGCCGACCTGGACCAGGCGATGGCCGCAGCCGCGTGGGGCGCTGGATCCCTCAACGGCATCTCCTGGAACCAGGTCATCATCGGCGGCGCCTGCATCGCCGTGCTCATGCTGCTGGCAATGATGATGAGCCGGGCGATGCGACAGCTGGAACTGGGTGACGACACAGCCGCCGCCCAAGGGGTACGCGTGTCTGCGACTCGTCTCGGACTGATCGTGGTGGGGGTCGCGCTGACCGCCACGGTCACCGCCACGTCAGGCCCGATCGCGTTCATCTCCCTGGCGGCACCGCAGATCGGACGCCGCCTCGCACGCACCGCCGGGATCACCCTCGCGCCCGCGGCTTTCGTCGGCGCACTCCTCTGCCTGGGTGCGGACTACATCGCCCAGCACATCGTCCCCACTCCCCTGCCCGTAGGGATTCTCACCGTCATGCTCGGCGGCGGCTACCTCGGCTGGCTGCTGTACATCGAAGCCCGGAGACGTCTATGAACACCCGCACTACTTCACGACTCCACGTGGATTCCGCGACGATCGGCTATGACAAGCGCGTCATCTCAGAGCGTCTGTCGGTGTCCATCCCAGATGAGTCATTCACCGTGATCGTGGGGCCGAACGCGTGTGGAAAATCCACCCTCCTGCGTGGCCTGGCACGGCTGCTGAAGCCCTCGGCCGGCCAGGTCATCCTCGACGGTGCCGATATCAACTCGTACAAGACCAAGGAGGTGGCGCGGCGAGTCGGACTGCTCCCACAGACCTCGATCGCCCCCGACGGCATCACCGTGGCCGACCTGGTGGCTCGAGGCCGGTATCCGCACCAAGGGTTCGTCCGGCAGTGGACCGAAGAGGACGAGAAGGCTGTGGCTCGGGCCATGCACCAGACAGCGGTCGCCGACCTGTCCGGGCGCCTGATGGACGAGCTGTCGGGCGGGCAGCGACAGCGGGTGTGGATCGCGATGGCACTCGCGCAGCACACCGACATCCTCCTGCTCGACGAGCCGACCACCTTCCTCGACATCACCCATCAGATCGAACTGATGGAACTGCTCACCGACCTGCACAGCGTCGGCCACACCCTGGTCGCCGTCCTCCACGATCTGAACCATGCCGCCCGCTACGGAACTCACCTGATCGCCATGAAAGACGGGCAGGTCGTCGCCGAGGGCACCCCCGATCAAGTTGTCACTGCCCAGCTGGTCGAAGAGGTATTCGGCCTACGCTGCCTAGTAGTGCCCGATCCGGTCGCTGGTACTCCACAAGTGGTTCCACTAGGCCGAGACCGCAGGGCGGAGCACGCGCAGGACGGCCCTTGAGCAGCACGGCTGACTCGAGCGCCCCCGTCCGGCCCACACTCTGCGCCCATGGGCGCCGACTCTGCGTGACTGATCACTCAGTTCACGAGTGACCCGATTGGGCGCAGTCTCAATCCACCTTCGCGTGGGTGCGGCCGGGTTCAAGACGTGGGAGAAGGCGACGGTGCTCGCCGCTATCCGCCGTGAATGTTCGGCATCTCGGGATCGAGGGGCTGCTGCGCAAACTGAGCGAAGGACGTGTACTTGCAGGCGGGGCAGATCCACCCGCCGGCGATGTCTCGCATCACGATGCCGCAGCGAGGGCATCGTGGCTGCGCGGCTTCTTCGACTGGATCCACGCGCCACACCCTATCCCCGGCTGAAGTGTCCGGGGCAACGATTGTGCACCGATCACTCAGTATCCGCCCGATACCCATTGTGGGGCGAGCGCTACGATGGTGGGGGAGGTAGTGGATGCGCGAGGCGCGGTCAGCTTGGCGGGTGAGCGATGCCGTCGCGTACGACGAGTTACGTGCCCGCGTGAACGACGCCACGGCACGCCTTCTGGCAGTCGCGCAGGGCAGCTCTGACGGTGCGGACGCCGCCCGATCCGAGGTGATCGAACTTCGCCGCGAGTCGCTGGCCGTTGACGGGTTCGACCGCGCCGAAGTGGATGCGTTCCTGGCGCAGCTCGAGGAGCACTCGAGTGCTCCGCGCGAGGGCCCGGAGTGAGCATGGCGAGCCTCACGTCCGAGCAGCTCGATCTGATCCTTACTCGCGACATCGTGCCGATGACTTTTCCGCCGGCTGCAGATGAGCGCGAGCCGACGCTGACTCTGCTGCACGTTCCGCGAGGAAGTGGGGCGGCTCGCGCGACAGCCAGGCTCGCTTCGACGCGCCCGGCGCAAGCGGTCCTCTCCGCCGCTGACCTCCGCGCCTTCCATCCCTCATTCGAGGAAGCGCGGGGCGCTGGCTCGGAGCGCGCGCGGTCGGAGGTCGATGCCGCCGTCGCCGAGTGGTTCCGCGCCTGCTTGGTATATGCGCGCGGCAACCACCGGTCATTGTTGATCGAGGGACCTTTCATGACGCCGGCGACGGCGGCGGGAACTGCGCAGGGCTTCGCGGACGCGGGGTTCGCCACACGGGTTGCCGTGGTCGCGACCTCACGTGCGGAAGCACTGTTGACGACCATGTCCGTGCACCTCCGTTCGATGAGGGCACAGCGCCCGGAGCCGCTGCCGTCTCGCAAGGCGCGCGAACGGGACTGGGAAAGCACCGGCGATCTTGTGGCCGCGATGGCCGATTCCGCGGCGGTCGGTCGCGCAATTGTTATTGGGCGGAGCGGCGAGGTCGAAGCGAACGTCACTCACGGTGACCCCGGCGGATCCGCGGCGGTCGGGGCCGCGCTCCGAGCGGCGCAGGAGCGACCCCTCACAGCGTTGCTAGCCGCGCAGTGGCTAAGCGAGCTACGACGGATGACGGACTTCATCGATTCCCGGCGTGAGCCGATGGTCGAGGTGCGTGAGGCGTTGGTGGAGCTACATGTCCTCGGGATCCGCGAGATCGTGCCGCGGCTGCCGGTGCCGGCGGGATCTGAGGTTGTCTCTCGGGAGGAGAGGCGGCTGTCGGCGGAGTTGGTTCGACTGCGCAGATCGATACCGACAGCGGAGCGGCCCGACGCGACCGGGCCAGTGGTCGCCGGCCCGAGCCAGGGTCCGGAGGGGCCGTCGCGGTGACCCGAGTCGTCGGATACTCTCGCGGGTTCTCAAGCGACGCAGACGCCACGCTGGATGTCGCCGAGCTCACTCGCGAGGGCGCAACACTCGTCTTCAGCGACCCCGCCGGCGTGGACCCACGGGCACGACCACAACTTGCCAGGTGCCTGGACGAGCTCGCGGACGGTGACGTGCTGCTGGTGTCGAGCGCGGCGCGGTTGTCGCATAGCGTGAACCACTTCCTCGCAACGATCGTCGCTCTGGATGCCCGTGGTGTCGAGTTCCGCTCGCTCGCGGAAGCGTCACTGTCGACGGGGCTCAGCGCGGTCGCTCCCACCGCTGTGATGTCGGAGCTTGATGGACTACAGAAGCGTCTAGTCGGGTTACGGACCCGGGACGGGATGTCCGCCGCGTCGACGGCCGGGAGGCGTCCGGGGCGCCCGACGGTCATGACCGATGAGTTGGTGGCGATGGCGGTCGAGCTGCGTGCCGAGGAGCGTTCCTACGCGCAGATTGCCCGCGTGCTGGGCGTCAGCGCCAGTGCGGTCCAGCGAGCGCTGTCGATCACGCCGCCGGCCGATTAGGCATTCAGGGGACGATCGGCAGACCGGCGGGAGCGGCGCCCTCGAGGTATGCGCCGAGGACCGTCGTGAGGACTGCGCACACGGCGATGGTCAACGCCAGCCGCACTGCTGTTCCGGCGTCGCCGCGTACGGCAGCCACGCACAGTGTCGGCAGGCAGAGGGCGAGCAGGCACGCCGCGACGGCAGCGCCGCCGACTGCGAAAAGTGTCATGGTCTTCCTCCGTTCAACTGCAGGTTAAGTCGGTCTGGCAACTGGCTCAAGAGTGAGCGGATGCGGCGCAGTGCCGGGTCGTGGAATACCGAGCGCAGCGAGGCTATGCCGCGAAAGCCCGGAACGGAGCCGCGGAAGCGAACTATCATCGCCCGGCCAGACAGGCGGGCGCGTGACCGATTGGCAGAAGCATCGCGATTGGGCATCACCTCATGCGTCGGAGAGGTCGATCACGTCACGGATGAACGGTTGACGATCACGGGCGGGGTCGGTGATCAGCGCGCGGATCTCGTCCCGCAGTCGGCGCTGCACTTCCTCCGGGAGCCCCCTGAGCGGCTGAGTGCACCAGTCGAGGTCTTCGTCGATCGTGTACCCGGGCTCGTCGATGTGCTTGTCGGCGTAGTAGGAGAACGCGGCGACCGCGGTGCGGTAGATGGCCGACTCCGCATCTGACCGATCGATCATGGGGTGTCCTTCGCTTGATGATGTGTCGAGTGTCACAGTCCGATTCCTCTCGTGGTGGATGCCGGCCCGAGCGGCGGGGAGGCCGTGTCGATCGCCGGATGCCGCTGCCGCGGTTGGGTGCGCAGGCGGTCGTTGACCCGGCGCGCGATGGCGTCGAGGCGTGCCGCTTCTTCCGCGGCACGTTCGGCGCGCTCTCGGCGCGTCTGTTCCGCCTGGCGTCGCGCCGAGTCCTCCTGGAGTCGACGCCGGATGGAGGGGTCGGTGGCGAGGGCATGCGCGGCGCGTTGCCGGGCACTGTCCCGTGCCCAGCTGCGGAGTTCGCGCTCGGAGACCGGGTCTGGTTCGGCGCGTTCGTGTCGGAGCGCCCGGATCTGTGCGGGTGTCCGCTGCCTGCCGAAGAACTGCTCTGCTTCGAGGCGCTGTGTGGCGCGGTCCGAGGCCGCGAGTCGGTGCAGGCGTTGTGGTGGCAGCCCGGCAGCGCGCCGTCGCCGCTCCCGTTCCCGCCACGCCTGCTGCTTCGCCAGCGACTCCTCGCGGTGCGCCCAGTAATACGCCCGGCGGCGGGCCTTCACTTCCTCGGCGTGCGCGGCGTAGTAGCGCTCGGCGGCCAGCCGCTTCGATTCCGGGTCGTCGCGGTACTTCCGTCGCAGCCGCGCGTTGTGCTCCTCCCGGTGGGTCTCGAGCCATCGGCGGTTGCGCTCCCGCTTGTCCGCCCGGTAGCCGTCCGGGTCCTCGGAGCGCTTGCGCTGACGGTACCGGCGCTGCGTCTCCAGGTGCTGCTCCCGGTGAGTCGCGTACCACTCCCTTGCCGCGATCCGCTTCTGCTCACGGCGTCGGGCTTCCGCTCGCTGACGCGCGTTGTGCGCGCGCATGTACTCGCGCTTCTGAGCGAGGACGTCGTCACGATGTGCGGCGTCGTAGGCCGCGCGATACGCCTTGACATGGTCGGCGTTCCGCTGCCGCCACCTACGCTTCGACTCCGCAGATGAGTCCGCCCGCTGCTCGCGGCTGCGCCGCCCGGCGGCGCGGTTCCGCTCGGGATCATGATCGCCTGCGCGCGCAATGTCGTCAGCGGCAGGGACCGGCGTGGGGTCCGCGCTCACGTCGGCACCGACAACTCGTGTAGACGTGCACTCAGGCGCTTGATGAGGTCGGGCTGGAACCCGGACCAGTGGCTCTCCGGCTCACCCTCAACCACGACAACCGGCGCCCCCGAGTAGCCAAGCTCCTCGGTCACGTACTCCAGAGCTGCCGCGTTCTGCTCGTCCGCCAGCTCGACGCGGTGAACGTCGACGCCCTGCGCTTCGAGGAGCCGGCACGTCATGTTGCACTGCATGCAGTCGGGCCCGGTTGAGTACACCGTCACCGTCACCGTCGGCGCCGGTCGCGGTGACGGCTCGGTCTTGTCACCCATGCTTCTGCGCCTTGACAGTCGAGGCGGCGATCCATGCCTGCAGGTCCGCCAGTGGATAGACGACCGTGCGTCCAAAGCGGCAGAACGCCGGCTCCTTATGCCGGTGGCGGCGAATCGCCAGAGCGTTCTCGGTCAGGCCGGGCAGCAGCGACGCCACCTGGGCGGGTGAGAGGTACTGGTCGACCTCGGCGCCGGCCCGGTGTTCTGTGCTTGTCATGTCTAGACCCCTATCTGTATTTCCAAACTGAGGTTTAACACGAGTGTCCACCTTAGATGTACACTCGTCAAGAGGTTCTGAGAATCCGGCGAGCGGTAAGACAAACTAAGGGGGTGAAGGTCGACGTGAAGACACCCGAAGGCGATGACATGACCGCCGCGGCAGCCACCCTGCCGGTCGGGTCCGCCCTCCGGATCGCCCCCCGATTCGTCGCAACAGCAGTCGATGAGGAGTCGGGAATCGAGACCGGCGTGGAAGCCGAGTACGACCCGGACGAGGGCCGCTACGTCGTCCGCACGGTGGTCGCCCGCGCGCTCCGCCGCGGGGTTCGCGAAGATGACCTGCGGTACGTCGCCACTCAAGCCATCGTCCGGGCAGCCGTGCCGCAGTGCATCGCCCTCCAGTTGAGCGAAGACGACAACGCCCCCTGGACCACGGTCGCGGACCTCACGAGCAATGACGGTCGCATCATCCCGCAGTGGATGGCGGCCGCCGTCGCTCAACGCGGTGTCAAGGCCGAGCGGCACGACGTCATCGAGATCCTTTACGGCGTCTCCGCGCTCGCCGGCATCCCCCCGGTCAAGACCGTCCAAATCGAACTGGACGTCGTCCACCGCACCGCCTCCGACTGGATCGCGAAAGCACGAGCCGCCGGACGCCTCAAAGGGATGAACTATCACGCCGGCCGACAGGCGGATGGGTAGCGTCCAGCCCTATAAGACCAAGCAAGGCAAGCGGTACCTCGTCCGCTACAAGAAGCCGGACGGCACGCACGCCTCCAAGCGTGGGTTCCACACCAAGTTCGACGCACAGCAGTACCTCGCCACCGTCGATGTCGCGATCTCGACCAAGCGCTACATCGATCCGATGGACGCACGTGTCTCCGTGGGCGAGCTGGCCGCCGTGTGGCTCCAGGACCAAGCAGCCGTTCTCAAGCCGTCGTCCTTCCATCCGCTGCAGTCTGCGTGGAGGGTGCACGTCGCACCGCGATGGGCGGGCATCTCGATCAGTGACGTCCGGTACAGCGATGTGCGCGGTTGGGTCACCGAGCTCTCCCAGCTGCGTGGCCCTGCGACAGTCATCCGCAGCTATGGCATCCTCTCGGCCGTGCTGGATGCCGCGGTCCGGGACCGCCGTATCGCCGAGAACCCCGCCCGCGGTGTGCGCCTACCCAAGAAGGTGGCCAAGCGACGCGTATACCTGACACACGCTCAGGTCCACCTGCTGGCATCGCAGGCTTCCCATCCGGAGGTCGTTCTGTTCCTCGCCTACACCGGCCTTCGGTGGGGCGAGGCGACCGCGCTTCGCCTACGGGATCTCGACGCGGGTCGGCGGCGCGTTCACATCCACGAGAACGCGGTGACCGTCAACGGCAGGATCGAAACCGGGACGCCGAAATCGCACGTCGCACGCTCGGTGCCCTTTCCCGACTTCCTTGACGACGTGATGCAAGCTCTCATCGTCGGCAAGGCGATAGACGAGCTCGTTTTCGGCGACGGCAAGCAGCACATGCTGAGCCCGAACTCACAGAACGGGTGGTTCGCAGCGGCCGTGCGTCGCGCGATGGCGATCGATCCGACCTTCCAGCGCGTCACGCCGCACGACCTGCGCCACACCGCAGCCAGTCTCGCAGTCAGCGCGGGCGCGAATGTGAAGGCGCTGCAGCGGATGCTCGGCCACGCCTCAGCCGCCATGACGCTCGATCGCTACGCCGACCTTTTCGACGACGACCTCGATTATGTGGCCGCCGCGCTGAGCAACGCCCGACGGGCCGAGGTCAAACTCGACCGGCCTGCAGCGTCAAGGCTCATCCGCGCGGGCACCGAGTTCGTCATGCTCCCACCTCCGACATCGGGGCTTTCGATCTGAACTGAACGCCTAGCTGGCGGGTGATTCCCCGCGCTGTGGCACGGGGTGTGGCGGCCGGGGCAGTGGCCGTCCCGGCCGCTCGGGCGACCGTCAGACGAGCACCCGACACTTGCCTGAAGCGGCGGCGGGTAAAGCGGTTTTACCCGTTTTTTACCCACTTGGCCGATTTCACAACGAGAGAAGCCCCGCGATCCCAGTGTTTACAAGGGATCTCGGGGCTTCTAAGTGGCGGTGACGGTGGGATTTGAACCCACGGTAGGGGGTTACCCTACACAACTTTTCGAGAGTTGCACCTTCGGCCGCTCGGACACGTCACCGCGGAAGAGTTTACGTCACGCCGCGCGAACCCGCCAATCGAGCCGGCCGCGGCCCCGTCACGCCTCGGCGGTGACCGACACCTCGGCCCCGTCGGGAGCGATGAGCGTGACAACGACAGACACCGGCACCCCGAGCGGCACCCCGATCTCGACGGTCGATCCGATGAACCGGCCCGGGCGCCGCACCCGGCGGAACGCGATCGTCCCCGCCACCAGTGGCGGTCGGGGCGCGGCCGGCACGGCGGCCAGCTCTACCTCGGTGTTGAGCCCTCGCAGCGGCGGGAAGATGGGCCGCGGCGGACGGAACGGGCCCCGACCCCTTCCTCGCGCAGCCGTCACGCGCAGGCGGTAGGGCTGGTCCAGCGCCGCGTCGGTGGCGACGACGACCACCACTCCGGCGAGCGTCCGGGGCGTGATTCCGAGCAGGTCGAGTGTCGCGGCGGGAGGAGGCGGCGGGGGCGTCCAGCCGGGGATGGTCATCGAGCGCGTGGTGGTGCGGCCGCGGAGGTCGGTGATCGTGAGGTCGACAGAGACGGATGCCGCGGCATCCGTCCTCGAGAACCACATCGCGAGCGGCGACCGACCGGCCGACCGCATTCCGCGCTCGATCACCGCCGGGCCGCCGGGCGGGGTGATGAGCGGCGTCTCCCACAGGGATGCGAGCGCGAGCGGGCCCACGTCGACGGGGGCCGGACCTGCGCCGGTGATGCGGGCGCGAAGGGTGTGCGATCCGAGCGCGCCGGCAGCGATCGGCGCCGTGGTCGCGGTGCGCACCACGAGCCCGGTGTGCGCGGCATCCGTCTCCCCCGACTCGAGGTCTTCGAGGATGGGAGGAGTGTCTGGCGCGGCCAGCACCGAAACGACGTCCGATGCGGCGGAGTGGAGCCCTCGCACAGCCCGCTGCGGCTCGACGGCCTGTGGCACGGCCACCGCGCGCACGAGCCACGGCGTCCATGCGGGCGGCAGGGCGCCCTGCCATTGCGCCTCGTACACGAGGTCGCCGGTGACGGCGTCGCGCACCGGCGTCGCCCCGTCGAGCTTCACCTGGGCGACGACCTCGTCGAACGGCGGTCCCATCGTGTCGGCACGCAGGGCTGCGCGATCACTGCGGGTGCGCAGTAGTCGGAAGGTCTCGACAGGCAGCGAGCTCGCCGCTTCGAGCCTGAGCCTCACCTCCGAAGCCCCGGTTGCCGCCACCGGAGACGACCGCACGACGGGCGGCTCGGGCCGGCTCAGGCGCGGTGCGATGACCGCACGCAGATGCTCGTGCGGGTGTGTGCCGCCGATGCCCTGCGGCCACGGCGACTCGATCGCGGTGGAGGAGACGATCGTGACGGCGAAGAAGTGGATGTCGGTCGAGCCGCGCGGCAGCGTCACGTCGGTCGTCCGAGCCCCCGCGTCCACCTCGGCGACGCGGCGGAACACGCCGCGCCGGCGGTCAGGCGTGAGCGCGTCGTAGGCCGCCCGCGCGGCGACCAGCCGCTCGGACGGGCTCTCGGTCGCGTCCGCAGGCGGCGGGAGGCCCGCCGTCTGGCGGAGCGCGGTCTCGGCGCACTCCCACACCACGGCGGTCCGCGCGTCGGCACCGGCCGGCAGACTCCACGACACGGAGGCGTGCGAGCAGCCCGAGGCGTCCGGCAGGCTCGCGAGCGGCACGTCGGGCAGGAGCGGCGGGGGGAGCGGATGCACCGGCACGGGGCTCGCCGCCTGGACGTCGGTGCGCGCACCGAAGGGTGTGGGCGAGGGCCCTGCCAGCAGATGGCGGCGCGTCCACAGCGCCGCTCCCCATCGGCGGACGGTGGCGAAGTCGAGAGTCGGCACGGTGGCCGTGAGCCGGTACCGCCGTGCGCCCGACCCGCGCGCCGCGCCGCCGAGCGGAGCGGTGCCCTCCTCATTGAGCTCGACCACGGTGCACCCGACCCCGGTCGGAGTGTCGCCCGCGAAGGTGATCGCGAGATCGCGGTCGAAGCCGCCCGCGGGCACCGTTCCGGTCGGCGCCAGGACAGGGGGCGTGGCGGGCGGCGGGGCAAGCGGATGGAAGACGACGCGCACGTCGATCCTCGACGTGCGCCGCTGCGTCCACTCCGTGGCGATGTCGACCTCGAGGGTGGTCGGCGCGGAGGTGGATCCGGCATAGCGCGTGTCGAGCTTCGCCGTGACGATCGCCGGCAGCTCGGGCGCCGGCTCGTCGCCCGTGTAGGGCACATCGCGCCACGGCGACCACACGCCGAACACGTCGGCGACCGCGACGCCGTATCGCACGGCACGGCCGCCGCTTCCGAGCGGGATGACCGCAGGCGCGTGCATGAGCGACGCGCGGTCGAATCCCGGCTGACCCTTCGGTGCATCCGGTGAGATCGCGACGGTCCGCCAGCCCTGCGGATCGCGCCGTTCGATGATGGCGTCGGCCGAGGGTGCTCCGGCGTCGGAGACGACCGCCGCCTGCTGGGTGGGTGTGCCGAGCATGGCCGATGCAAGTGCACGCCGGTAGGAGAGGCGGATGCTCTCGCCCCACGCGTCGTCGGGCTGCCGGGGTTCAACGAGGCCGGCGCGGGTCGCGGTGAGCTGCGCCGGCGCCGGCACCTGCGTCAGCCGGGCGCCCCTGGGCGCATAGGCGGCGAACTCGGCCGACCCCATGCCGCCGGGCAGCGGCTGACCCTCGATCACCTGCTCGCCCGGCGCCAGCACGTTGGCGTATTTCCCGGTGATGAGCAGCTCGTCGCCTCCGATGGCGATCTCGTTCTCCTCCCCGAAGGGTTCGACGGTGTAGACGGAGCCGAATCCCGTCGCCAGATTCAGGAAGGGATCGACGTGCGCCGTCAGGCCGAGGACCGCCCAGGGGCGCACGTCCGCGTTCGCGTCGAGCGACGAGGTCGACGCCTCGTCCACGTGCGGCGCCGTCGTCGGCGTCCACGCCTGCACCTGCATCTGGCCGAACTCGGGCAGCCCGGGGTCGTAGAGGGCCTCCACCGCCGGGAAGACGAACTTGCGCACCTCCTCGATGAGCGACGGCGGGTCGGGCTCCTCCCACGGCGGCGCCTGCACGCCCGCGGGCGTCAGGCCGTCCCAGCCGAGGGGCGGCGCGCCCCGCGTGATCCGACGGATGGCGGCGTCGAACGGGCGCTCGGGCGCGTCGACCCGCCCTTGGTCCCTCGTGTCGTAGTCGCCGAGAGGCCCGTCGACGGGAAGGCCGACGAGCTCGAGCGGCTCCCAGTCGTCGGCGTTGACGATGTCGTGGAGGGTGGTGATCGCGACGGAGGGCGAATGGCCGTTGACGAGCACGGCCCACGTCGCGCCGCCGGTGCGCACGTCGAGCTGCGCCGTCGCTCCCGCTGGGACGCGCACCGCCCCCGCCCCGACTGTGCCGGCGAGCCCATCGCTGCCGACGCGGTAGAGGAAGAGGCCGACGGGCTGAGCCGGATCGGACGGGAGGCACCGAACGACGACGCGGCCGGCATCCACCCCTCCCCAGCTCAGCCGCAGACCATCCGGATCGCCGGTGACCTCGGCGTCGACGGGGTCGGGCTTGCGCCGCTGCGACACCGGGCGCCGCCACACCGTGAAAGGCCCGTGCGGCACGCCGAGCTCCGCGGAGCACGCCCACACGACACGGACGTCGCCCCACCGGCGCTTCAGCCGTTCCCAGTCCACTTTCTCGCCCAGCAGCTGCTCGCGCTCGCGTGCGACCCTGGTCCAGTCGATCTCGACGGCCTGAGCCCGCATGCGGAACGGATCGGCGATGCGTGACATCAGTCCTCCACCTCCCAGGGGGCCCGCTGCAGGTCGACGCGGACGGCGGTCGTCGCGGCCTCCGTCGTGGTCGTCGGCATGACGTCGCGGTGCACGAGGGCGAAGCGCGCCTCGCGTCCGCGGGCGGACGGCCCGAGGATCGCGATGGCACGTGTGCCGCCCGGTCCGCGGATGATCCGCTGCACCGTCGCGCGCGGCAGGTCGCCCGCGGCCGGAGGCGTCACGTCGGCGCGCAGCACAAGCCACTCCCCGGGCCGTCCCGCCCAGTAGCCGTGGCTCGGATCCGGCGCGTCCGGCGGTGCAGGCACCCACGTCGGGACGGTGCGCGTGCGCCACAGCGGCTCGCTGCCTTCGACGACCACCGCGAGCGGCTGGGGCACGTCGTCGTCGCTCCACAGCACGCGCGTGCGCGGCCAGCCCGGCACCGGCTCGACATCGAGGCCCGCACGCTGCAGCGCGTCGTCGACGGCCGCCCCGGTGGGCTGGTCGGCGAGCGCGGCGATCGGCGTGAAGTCGGCGACCGCTCGGTGCTCGACGGCGGCTCCGGAGGTGAGGGATGCCAGCTCCCCCCTGTCGCGGAACCGTGAGGTCGTGAAGCCGACGCGGTGCACGAGGATCGCATCCGCTCCCGTCCCCTTCACCACGCTGTGCACGTCGACGAGATAGTCCGTCAGCGGCTCGAAGTCGTACTCGAGGGTCGTCGTGTAGACGTTCGTGGCATCGACATCGACGTTCACGCAGTCGAGCCCGTCCTCGCCGACCACCTCGAGCACCGCCGTGTGCCACGGCTTGAGCACTCCGTCCGCGCTCTCCAGCGTCGCGATGACGCCGTCAGGGTCGATCGGAAGGGCCACGCCGTCTGCCGGCGTGCCACCGCCCGGAGGAGCCGGGTGATCGCCGGATGCCGCACGCACCGTCACCCGCAGCTCACGGCCGTAGGCATCGAAGAGACCGGTGACCCGCTGCGTCGCGAAGACTATGCGCACCTTCTCACGGGTGAAGACCCCCACCTCGTCCATGCTGGGCGAGGTGCTGGTGATCCACGGATCGAGGTCGATCGGGGCGGTGGACGCAGTGCGGAACGAGAAGGTCTGCGGTGTGCCGACCGGGTTCCAGCCGTCTCCGTCGTCGCCCGCGCCCGGCTGCGCCTCGCCCGTCTTGCTCGTCGCCTCCCACGTGACCGCGATGCTGTAGTCGGTGCCGGGGTGGAGGAGGGCGACATCGTCCGCACCCTTCGACAGCGCGTTGGAGAGCGCGGCCCGGTCGCGGTCGATCGTGAGTTCGTCCCACTCGTAGCGCTCCCGCTCGCTGGCGAACGCGCCCGTCGCGGCGACGACCACGAAGGGGTCGCTGAACTGCTTGCGCCCGCCGTCGCGACGGCGCCCGATGACGATGCGGGACGTGCCGTCGGGCACCCACTTGAGGGGCACGAACGCCGGCAGCAGCAGAGCACCGCTGTTGCGCAGGCGCCCGGCGATGACGCCCGCCCGCCACACCGGGTCCGCCCAGGGGCCGCCCGCGTCCACCCATTCGTCAGGCAGGCGGTGCGCACCGCCGAGCATGTCGGACCCGCTCACCGGACGCTCGTCGAGCGCCGTGCCGTCGGCGGCCTCGCAGCGGATGACGACGCCGTCGTTCAGTCCGCGCTCATCGACGAGCAGCAACACCGAGAACGCGACGAACGTGTCGTCCGCGCGGACGAACGCGACTGCGTCGCCGAGCTCGTGCGGGCGGAACCCGGTCTCGTCCCACGCGACCTTCACGAGCTGGCGCTCGTCCTCCGTACCCCACGGGGCAGGCTCGTCGAGGTCGCGGTACGGCGAGCGGAGCACGGCGCCGTGGCATCCGCTCTTCTGCCTGCGCGACCGGCGATCGATCGCCCGGCGGCCGTCTTCGAGAGCCTCGGCTGCCTCAGCCTCCCAGCCGTTGCGCTGCGCCACCGCCGCGAGATCATGCAGCGATCCGCCGTCACTCACGTAGGTCGCAGCCTCTGCGAGCGAGACGCCGCTCGTGAACGCCCCGGCGCTGAACGTCGTCGGCGGCAGCCCGTCCCACCGGCCGAACGGATCGCGAGGATCGACCGGATCGGCGCCCGGATCGAAGCAGAGCACCTGGTCGCCGATCACGACCGCCGGCGCCGTGCCCTGCACGAGATCGACGCGCGGGCGGATGCGCCACAGCTCAATCACCCGCACGCGCAGGTCGGCCGCCTGGGTGCGTGCGGTGCCCGGCGGATCCGGCCATGCGACGCCGGTGAGACGCCAGCCGTCGTCGCTCGGCCCGTCGGGACTGTCGTGGAATGTCCACAGAACCTGGGCGGGCGGCGCGCCCTGCCCGCAGACGCTGCCCCACTGATGGCGGACGGTCTCGACGAGGTTCTCGCCGTACGGGACGGCGGTCGGCGTGGCGGTCGGCAGCCAGTCCAGAAGCGCCAGCGTGGGTCCGGCGTGCGGGCCGGTCGCGGCGAGCGGCTTGATCCAGGTGCTCGGCGCATCGCCCGGTCCGACCCCGCCGGTGAGGACGATCGCGTTGACGCGGTACCGCCACCAGCGGTCGCCGACCCGCGTCCAGAAGTTCGGCCCTCCCGCAGGGAGGTTCACAGGGGGCGCGCCGAGGACCTCGACGTCTGTGCCACCCGGACCGCCGTTCATCTGGGGCGCGGTGTGGAACGCGATCAGTGGGATCGCGTCGATCGGCACCACCGGCACCGGCTCGCTCGTGCCCGAGCGCGCCGCGTCGCCGAGCTTCCCGTCGATGACCTCGCCGGCGCCCGTCCCCTCGACCTTGGCAGGGGTCCGTGCGATGAGCGACACACCCGCGACGAGGTCCCGCGGCTTCGGCGTGGGGGTGGGAGGTGCGCCGATCGTGAGGCTCACGCATCCCTTGACCGAGAAGAAGAAGAAGTCGACGCTTCCGCAGACCTCACCGTGCACATACGGCTCCTGCGTGGTCGTGCCGTCGGGATTCTGCCGGGTGCCGACCTGCACCTCGAGCGTCGCGCTCGCCGAGATGCCGACGATCCACAGGCGCAGCTCGCCTCGCACATAGATGAGGCCGGCGAGGTAGAACGGATCGAGTCCGAGGATGGCATCGAACCCGGCGGCGACCTCGAGGTAGAGCCCGACGGACTTGCTGCCCATGAGCACGGCCTGCAGGTGGAACCCCGTCGCCACGGCGAAGCCCGACGGCACCGACAGCACCGGCTGGGTCGCGAGCGTGATGCCGTTGCCGTGCACCATGAGGTACCCGCTGCCGCGGATCACGTCGAGCACCTCGACCGTGACGCGTTCAGCCGGGGGGAACCGACCGAGGTCGACGAACCAGTTCTCGGGGTTCGCCGTCTCGAAGCTCGCAGTGACGGGCACCCGCACCTTCAGGATGCTCTCGATCTCGTACGCGGCCACGATGCCGATGAGGATCTTGCCCGCGGCGAAGTCGATGTCGAGCACCGCGAAGAACGTCGCCGTCTGATCGCTCCCGAAGGCCGGCGGCAGACTGAGCACATCGGCCTTCATGATGAGCAGCAGCCTCGGGCCCGGCAGCTCGATCAGCACGATGCCGTCGAGGTGCACCGTGAAGCCGCCGTCGACCGTTCCGACCGCTATGCCGGCGGCGAAGGCGAAGGCGCCGGGCTCGAGAGTCCACCCCTCGGGCGCCATCACCTGACCTGTGCGCGGGTACTGCGCCATGACCCAGTCCAGCGCCGGTGTCAGGGACCCGGTGAAGGGGGACTCGTCGCGGCGATAGTTGACGCCGATGCCGCCCATGAAGCCGTAGATGCCGAGACCCGAGTTGCCCAGCAGGATCGGCACCGGGAACTCCACGCGGCCGCCGACGAGCACTCCCGTCACACCGCGGGCGGGGTCGCGCTCGACCGCGAGCACGGCGGCGACCCGGATGTTGACTGGGGTGACCGTGAGGTCGAAGGCACCGCGGAACCCGAACTCGGTGAACTCGAGCGATCCCGAGCCGTGGAGGGTGCCGGGGATCTCGATGCTCGCGCGCAGCTTCGTGATCTGCAGGTCGAGGGGCGGGCCGTCCAGGCGCACGCGGACGCGGACGGCATCCACGTTGACGATCCCGAGGTCGACGCCGAGACCGACCTCCACCTCGAGGTAGGTCGGATTGTCGCGGCTCACGCGGAAGCCGAGGATGCGGAGGATCTCGTCGAGCGGCGGCGTGGCCGTGAGCGCCCCTGCCGGCACGTCCAGCGAATAGCCGCGGCTCGGATCGAACACGGGCAGCGGCACGTATTCGAGAGGTGTCGCGCCCGTCCCCCACTCCGACCGCACGCCGATGGCCTTGTAGCGGGCCTTGATGGGCTTCGCGGGGTCGACGCGCACGAGCTCGATGTCGAAGCTGAAGGCGATCTCCAGATCGAGCAGGATGCTGATCTGCACGCCGCGATCGGATGCCGCGGTGATCCCATCGGGACCGAGCACGCCGCTCGACACGACGAGCTCACCGCCTCGCAGCATCAGCTCGTGGGTGTGGAGAACGTCGCTCGCGCCGAGCGCGACGCTGCCGAGGGCGACGATCGCGCCGGCCGCCGGAGAGAGCTCGACCGCGCTCGCGGTGAGCGGCGCCATCACCGCCAGCGCACCCAGCACGTTGAGCGTGTCGGGGTTCGCCTCGCCTTCGGTCATGATCGCCAGTCCGTCGAGGTCCTGCGCGGCGGAACGGAACTCGGCGGTGACCTCCCACGCGGCGCGGTCCTCGCTGAGCCGCAGCCGCACGAGGAACAGGCAGATCCCGTCTCCGGCGTTGCGGGCGCCCGAGCGCAGCGGGCTCTCGCCGCGGCGGGCGAGCGACGATTCGGCCGCGGTCTCGATGTCGAACTCGCCGTAGATCTCGGCGCGCACGAGGGTGTCGCGCACGATCTCGACGCGCACGCCGATCTTGCGGAAGCAGTCCGGCCGCTGCGCCTGCGGCGGCCGCGGGTCGGTACGGGGCGAAGGCGGCAGCACGGTGCGGGTGATGTCGGCCCGGCAGATCTCCTCGACCGCGGGCATGGGCTGCCACCGGGCGACGGCGAGCCACCAGTACGCGTCGCCGCGCGCGGGCCGCGGCGTCACCCCGTCCATCAGGCCCGGGATCGTCGCGGTCGAGTTCGCGAAGGCCGAGCCGTGCGGGGTTCCGGCCTGCACGTTGGTGAAGCCCGCGTTGCCCAGTGCGCGGATCGCGGCTTCCATCCGCCGTCGCGACAGCGCCAGGTTGCTGGTGTCCTGCACGGTCGAGCCCGGATCCTCGTGGGAGGCGTAGCCGTCGACCGTGATCAGCTGCCCGGCGCCGACCTGCGTCACGCGCCCGGCCATGGCGGTCTCGAACGACGAGCCGCCCGTCGCGCTGGTGGCCCTGCCCGACGCGGGGCGGTCCCGCATGTCGGCGTTGCTGTCCGCCCACGCCAGCCGCGCGTCCTCGCGCGACTGCTCCTCAGGACTGAGCGGCGGGACGGGAGCGGGGACCGGCGCAGGCGGGAGCTGGCCGGCAGTCGGGCGATCGAAGTGGAACCAGCATCCCGCCGTCTGCGGCACCCCGGCGGGAATCGTCGCGGTGACCGAGACCGGGCCGCCCGCGGCGACCGGCACCGTGAGCGTCTCGCCGGTCGAACCACCCCCGCTCCATGTCCACGCCACGCTGCGCCGGGGCTCGAGGCGCACCGTGACGTGCGTCGCAGTCTCGCTCTCCTTCACGATCACGTGCGTGCCGCGCTGGGTCGGGCGCACCTCCGTGGTCGACCCTCCCGCAGCGGAGCCGTTCGTCGCGGTCGTGTCGCGGGCGACGGTGATGGTGCGCACCACCGCGGGTGACGGCCCTGCGTCGTCGGCGGTCACCGTGATCGTCAGCGTCCCGGTCGCCGGTGTCGTGACCGGCGCCCGATCGTCGGTGACGGCCGCGGTGGAGCCGACGGCGATCGAGATGACGACGGGTGCGATGCCGCCCTCCGTGTCTACGATGATCTCGGAGTTCTCGGGGAGCATGGCGGTGCCCGTGCCCGGGTCGCCGATGTAGCGGCCGTTGGCCGCGCGGAAGCTGGCGCGGATGCGCGCAGCCCCACCACGGTTCACCACCTCGGCCTCGAAGATCCCGGTGACTCCCTGATGCTCGCCGACGCCGATCCAGAGGTTGCGCACGCCGGCGCTCACGGCGACGCCTTCCAGTCCCGACGGCGAGACGAACAGGCGCACCTCGGGCAGGAAGAGCCCTTGCCATGCCGCAGGCTGCACACGCGCCTCCGGGGGCAGGCCGGAGGGCGCTGCCTCGCCCGAGAGGTCGAGCACCGCGGTGCGGTACGCGAAGCCCAGTGTCGAGCCCGGCCCGACGAGCGCATAGGGCGGCTCCATGCGCACGCCTTCGTAGATGTCCTCAGTGCCGCCTCCCGAGCTCGTCGCCGACGACAGCAGCTTCACGGCGACGGACTGCCCCGACAGCTGCATGACCCTCACCCGCAGCTGCGGCACGACGAAGGAGACATCGGGGAACGCCGGATCGGGGATCAGCTGTCCCTGCGGGTCGAGCTTGGCGCCCACCAACCCCGGCACCTTGATGGCCGCGATCGGCGCGGTGATGACGACACGCCAGCCCGAGTCGGGAGCGCGAAGCTCGCCGACTGCGACGGTGATGTTCGGATCGCGCAGCTGGAGCAGCGATCCGCTCCCGCCCATGCCGCCCGTGGCGAGGTCGATCCCGGGGATGGCGGTGACGCTCTGGGTCACCGAGGAGACGTCCCACGTGCCGAACTCGTCGTCGTCGGTCGAGGTGGTGATCGGGCCGGTCATCTGCTCGAGCAGCGGGCGCAGCCGATCCGCTCCCCCGCCCGCATCCGACAGGGTGTCCCAGAGGCTCATGGCGCGCCTTCCGAAGGATGGAATCACCGATGGGGCGAATCCGCAGACTTGCCCCGATGTGTGGAACTTGCGTGGAACGGTCGCAACCCCACGCCGACCCTGCGCCTTGTCGAGCGCGTGCGGCGGACCCCCGTTGCGATGCGAGCCACATCCTCCTCCCGGCAGCGGGGGCGCGCAAGAGGCCGGGAGTCCGCACCCGCCGATCGCCCGGCCGGGCCCCGCCGAGACCGCTCAGGCCGGCAAGAACGCCTCGTGACGGTACCCGGTCGGATCGAGCACGGCGACGGTCGACTCGGGCACTTCGAGGAACACGCCGGGGAGGTCGTTGAGCGGTTCCGACACCACGACCTGCGCGTGATCGCCGAACGCGGCCAAGCGCTCCGCCTCGGGGTACATGGTCCGCAGCGTCGGGACGTCGGCGGAATGGAACAGCGTCCGCGAACGCCCCTGCGATGAGTAGCGGAACGCCCACACCGTGGCGCCGTCCGCAACGGCGACCGTCCCCTGCATCGGGAACTGCACACCCGCCGCGTGCCCCGCCTCTTCGACCTTTCGGATCGCGGCGCCGACGGCGGCGATCGGGTCGTCGGCGAGTCCATACGTCAGTGCGAGGTGGAACAGCACCTCGGAGTCGGTCGTCCCCTTGATCAGCGGGTACAGCGAAGGATCGATCGCGAGCACGAGTTCGCGCTTGATGAGCCCGAACTGCGCGATCGACCCGTTGTGCATGAACAGCCAGTTGTCATACCGGAAGGGGTGGCAGTTCGTCTGCTGGATCGGCGGACCTGCGGCCGCTCGCACGTGGGCGAAGAACAGCGGGCTCCGCACGGCCTCGCTGATCTCGCGAAGGTTCTGGTCGTGCCAGGCCGGCTCGATGCTGCGGAAGACGGCGGGATGCGCAGGGGACGAGGCATCCGCGGGGTACCAGCCGAGTCCGAAGCCGTCGCCGTTGACCGTCTCGGCCCCGAGCGGCGAGTTCAGCGACATCGCGACGACGGAGTGCTGCGCATCGAGCACGAGAGCGGAGGGCTGCAGCGCCTCTCCGGTGTAGGCCAGCCAGCGGCACATCCCTGCCTCCTGAGAACCCCGGCGCCACGCGGCCCCGCGTGCGAGTCATCGTAGAGCCGGGCGGTCGGGCCCGCCTAGCCCCGCGCCCGCGCGCCCTGCCATGCTGGTGCCATGGCTGTGATCGAGAACTCGAAAGTCACCATCGTGGGCGCCGGGAGCGTCGGTTCGAGCGCCGCGTACGCAGCGCTGATCCGCGGGTCTGCGCGGCACGTCGCCCTCTACGACATCGCGGCGCAGAAGGTCGAGGCCGAGGTGCTCGACCTCGCCCACGGCACGCAGTTCACCGGATCGAGCGACATCACCGGCGGCAGCGACATCTCGGTCGTCGAAGGATCGCACGTGGTCGTGATCACCGCGGGGGCGAAGCAGAATCCCGGCCAGACCCGCATCGAGCTCGCCGGGGTCAACGCGGGGATCATGCGCAAGATGATGCCGCAGCTGATCGAGGCCGCCCCCGAGGCGGTCTTCGTGATCGTCACCAATCCGTGCGACGTGCTCACGGTGCTGGCGCAGGACGAGACGGGCCTGCCGCCCGAGCGCATCTTCGCGTCGGGCACCGTGCTCGACACCTCGCGCCTCCGGTGGAAGCTCGCCGAGCGCGCCGGCGTCTCGACCGGCAGCGTGCACGCCTACATCGTCGGCGAGCACGGCGACACCGAGTTCCCGCTGTGGTCCCGGGCCACCATCGGCACCGTCCCGATCCTCGAGTGGGTGACGCCCGCGGGCGATCGGATGACCGTCGAGGAGCTCGACCGGATCGCGATCGACGTGCGCGACGCCGCCTACAAGGTCATCCAGGGCAAGGGCGCGACGAACTATGCGATCGGCCTGTCGAGCGCTCGCATCATCGAGGCGATCCTGAACGACGAGCACGCGGTCATGCCGGTCTCGCCCGTGCTGCACGACTTCCACGGCGTCGACGGGGTCGCCCTCTCGGTGCCGTCGATCGTCAGCGCCGCCGGCGCGGTGCCCGTCCGCGAGACGCAGTTCGCTCCGAGCGAGCTCGAGCTCTTCCACCGCTCCGCCGACGCGCTGCGAGAGGTGGCCGCCTCCCTCCGGGGCTGACAGACCGAGCGGATGCCGCGCCCGCGACGGGTCGCGATCATGGCGGGTCGAGGCATCCGCTCTTTTGCACGGCGCGACCGCCGCGCGGTCGAACACTCCTGATTAGGCTTGCCTGAGCGACTGCGGCATCCGACCGCGTCCGAGCGGAGGCGGTGCGGATGGGCGAGTACGTCACCGTGCCGATGCTCGGCGAGACGGGCTATGCCGTGCTCGACCGCTACGACCAGTCGGCAGACCCCGCGGAGTGGCTCGACCTCGAGTACACGGCCTGGCGCTCGTCGGGCGTGACGCGCTTCGCGCCCCTCACGAGCTACGCCGGCGAGGTCGAGTGCAACGGCTTCTGGAACCACACGCCGCCGCGCACCGACAAGGACGGCGTCTGGATCCCCGCGCAGGTCGAGAAGGCCCCGGCGCTCGTCCGGCGCGCCCGGGAGCCGGGCGCCGGCGTCGGACGCTGCCGGGTGATCGAGCTGCAGCCGAACGAGTACGCCGACGCGATCTACAACCTGCACCAGGACGACAACAACCGCCTCAATCCCGAGGGCACGGGCTGGGTCGTTCGGGGATTCTTCAATCTCACCGACGACCCCGACTCGCTGCTCATCCTGCGCCGCGACCGATTCGATCCGTCGACCGAGCTGCGGCTGCCGCTCCCCGCGGGCACGCAGATCGTCGTCGACACGCAGCGGTTCTGGCACGCGGTGTGGCACCGGGGCGATGCACCGCGCTACTGCCTCATCACGTCGTGGGAGTCCGGACCCGAGCTCGAGGCGTACATCCGCGCGCAGCACGGCTCGCCGCACGCCCAGAGCGTCGAGCTCGGCGCTGGGTTGATCGAGTCCGCCCAGCACGAGCTGCACCGCCGCCTGGAGGAGCGCAGCCACATGATGGAGGCGCTCGGCGCCGTGCTCGAGGATCCCGAGGCCTGACCGGCTCGGCGGGCCGGGGCATCCGCTCCCCGCTGGGAACAACCGATCGGATGCCGCGTCCTCACTCGACGAGCCGCGCCAGGTTGCGCAGCGACGACGCCAGGCCGACCGCGTGGTCGCCGGGGTCGATGCCGTGCGGAACGCCGGTCGCCTCGATGTCGACGTACGTGCCGCCGTCGCCCTCGGTGAAGGTCCATGTCATCGTCATCGTGCCGGCGTAGGCGGGGTCGTCGGACGGGAAGTCGACCTCCTCCACGAGGCGCTCCGGCGGGTCGACGTCGACGCGGCGCACCTCTGCGATGTCCTCGTCGGCGGACGCCTTGCCCCCGCCGGTCGGAGCCTCGTCGTACCGCAGGACCATGCGGTAGCCCGTCACGGCGTCGAACCGCTCGAACCGCCCGGTCATGCCGTCGGGCGGCAGCCAGAGCAGCATCAGGTCCGGGTCGACGAACGCCCGGAAGACGTCCTCAGGCTCGGCCGCGATGAATCGGGATGCCGCGTCCACGCGCATGCGGTCACCCTACGCCGCGCCTGGGAGGGATGTCGCGACCCCGCCGTACGCTGATCCCATGGCCGCCACCCGACGACCCACGCAGACGGCGCCGTACCGATGCACCGAGTGCGGTTGGACGGCTCTCAAGTGGGTCGGCCGCTGCGGCGAGTGCCAGCAGTGGGGCACCGTGGTGGAGGCATCCGAGCCCACCGGCCTGCTGCGATCGGTCACGCCCGTCGCCCCCGGCGCCGGGCGCCGGGCGCTGCCGATCACGAGCATCGACACGACCGACGCCCCCCGCCGCACGAGCGGGGTGGGCGAGTTCGACCGCGTGCTCGGCGGCGGTGTGGTGCCCGGTGCCGCCATCCTGCTCTCCGGTGAGCCCGGCGTCGGCAAGTCGACCCTGCTGCTCGAGGTCGCGGCGCGTTCTGCGCAGGCAGGTCGACGCGTGCTCTACGCGAGCGCCGAGGAGTCCACCGCCCAGGTGCGGCTGCGGGCCGAGCGCACCGGTGCGCTCCACGACGAGCTCTACCTCGCGAGCGAGACCGACCTGGCGACCATCCTCGGGCACGTCGACGAGGTGCAGCCCGAGCTGCTCATCGTCGACTCGGTGCAGACGGTGGCGTCGTCGCTGTCCGACGGCATGGCGGGGCATCCGTCCCAGGTGCGCGAGGTCGCGTCGACGCTCATCCGCGTCGCGAAAGAGCGCGGGCTGCCCGTGATCATCGTCGGGCACGTGACGAAGGACGGATCGATCGCGGGGCCGCGCATCCTCGAGCACCTGGTCGACGTCGTGTGCCACTTCGAGGGAGACCGGCAGACGTCGCTGCGCTTCGTGCGCGCGCTCAAGAACCGCTTCGGGCCGACAGACGAGGTCGGTTGCTTCGACATGACCGGCGCCGGCATCGCCGAGGTCCCCGATCCGAGCGCGCTGTTCCTCGGCCACGGCTCCCCAGAGCCCGGCACGTGCGTCGCGATCGCCCTCGAGGGCAAGCGGGCGCTTCCCGTCGAGGTGCAGGCCCTGACGATCAAGACGTCGGCCCCCAACCCGCGGCGCATCGTGAACGGCGTCGACTCGGCCCGCGTTGCCATGGTGCTCGCGGTGCTCGAGAAGAAGGCCGGCATCGTCACGAGCGATCAGGACGTCTACGTGTCGACGGTCGGCGGCGTGCGCTTCACCGAACCCGCTGCCGACCTCGCGATCGCGGTCGCCGTCGCCGGGGCCGTCCGCAACGAGGCCTCGCCGAAGACCCTCGCCGCGGTCGGCGAGCTGAGCCTCGCCGGCGAAGTGCGTCCGGTGACGCAGTCGCCGCAGCGCCGCACCGAGGCCGCCCGGCTCGGCTACACCGATCTCATCGACAACCGCTCAGGCACCCTGCGCGGGGCGCTCGACGACGTGCGAGCACGGGTCAAGCCCCGGCGCGGAGACGACATCCCGACGTTCTGAGCGGGTCAGCCCGGATCCGGGGGTGGTGCGGCCGCCCAGAGCGGCAGGTCGGGGCATCCGTCGGGGATGTACCAGCCGGCACCGGAGTAGTCGTTCGCGTCGCCACCGCCGACACCGATGACGTCACCGTCGCCGTAGCGGCCTCCGTACACGAGCTCATCCGTATCGAGTCGCGCGATGCCGATGGGGAAGACGGGGAGGTAGTCGCCGTACTCCGACTCGACCCACGCGCACTCGTCGTCGAGGTGGAGCGTGCCGCTGAGGAGCGCGTCCATATAGGCGTCGACCGGCGGCCGGTACGCGACGGGCCCGCTGCTCGGCAGAGCCGGCGCGCCGCACCCCGGCAGCAGTCCACAGGCTGCCGCAATGCCCAGGGCGGCGAGACGACGACGCATGGCGCGAGCGTAGCGTCGCGATGGCACTGCGGCGGTCACGATCGGGTATCGACCCGGCGCCTCGGGCCGGATGGGTCTGGCCTGACGGACACACCGGACACGACGCCGGCGAAAGCCTCGCGCCGCACGCGGGCTCAGGCGTCGAGCGCGGCGATCAGGTCGGTCGGCGAGGCCTGCAGCGGGTGCGGTCCCGCTATGTCGAAGAACACCGTCGTGATGTCGTCCTCGTGCGTGCTCAGGAAGGCGCGCAGCCACGCGGGGGACTGCAGTGCGACCCCGGGCGGGAGCGTCTCGGGCTTGTGCGCCGCGTCGCTGAAGAGCAGGAGCGCGATCTCGCCCGTGCGCGGGTCGCGATAGGTCCACACCTCGCCGACGTCGAGCGGGTTGTCGCGCTGGCCAGGACGCATGAGCGGCACGACGGTCGGCCCGTGCCGCAGCGCGAATGCGACAGCGGCCATGTCCTGGGTCTGCAGCGCGTCGCCGAGCTGGGTGTTGCGGAACTCGAGCGGTTCCTTCTTCGCGCGCTTCTTCCCGGCCATCAGTCCAGGGTAGACGCCATGTCCGCGTCCCCTGCCCGACGGCCCACGCGGCTATCGGGCGCGAGCGGCGCACGAGACGCCGCCTACCCCGGCGTGTCACTCCACCGAGGCGCCCCGAACCCGCCTGATTGCCGGGGGGTAGGCAGTGCGGGGGATCGTGTCAGGCGAGGAAGCCGCGGAGCAGCGCCTCGGTGCCGGCGAGGTGGTCGAGGACGGCGGCTTCCGCAGCATCCGCTCGCCCTGCGAGGATCGCGGTCACGATGTGCTCGTGCTGGATGTTCGCGTGATCGATGTTGCGCGGCAGCAGCGGGAAGGTGTCGAGCCATGCGTTGACCTGAGCGCGGTTCTCGGCGGCGAGCGCCATGAGCGACGGGATTCCGGCGGCCTCGGTGATCGCGAGGTGCAGCAGGGTGTCGAGCCGGCGGTAGTCGGGCTCGGATGCCGCGGCCACGGCCTCGTACCGCGCCCACAGCTCGTCGCGCTGAGCGGCGTCGAGGGCGCGGGACGCGGCAGCCCGCGCCGCGCCCGCCTCGAGCACGCGACGGAGCCCGAGCACGTCATCGAGCTGGGCAGGGTCGACCTGACCGGGGTCGGGCGGCTGAGGAAGAGGGTCGGCGACGAACGTGCCGCCGTAGCGCCCGCGGCGGCGGACGAGATACCCGGTGTCGGCGAGCTCGCGAATGGCCTCGCGGACGGTGTCGCGACTGACGGCGTAGAGAGCGGCGAGTTCGCGCTCGGCCGGCAGCGATTCCCCCGGCGCGACGACACCGAGGCGGATGGTCTGCACCAGGCGCGCGACGGTGTCTTCGAGGGCGTTCCCCTCGCGCACCGGCCGGTACACGGCCCGGCGCACCTCTCGCATCGGCGTCTCGGTCACGGTGTCACCGTGCCGCATACAGCTGCCGTGTCACAACTCAGGCTGATCTCCCCCGGCCGGGCCCGACACGCCGAGAACTCGGCCGCCGCGCCGCCGCCCAGGCTGAGCTGTGACCCACGTGCACAGCTCACAGCGGTGTCACGTACGCGTTGGTGATGCCGCCGTCGACGACGAACGCCGTCGCGGTGATGAACGACGCGTCGTCCGACGCGAGGAAGGCGACCGACGCGGCCAGTTCCTCGGGCTCGGCGAAGCGTCCCATCGGAACGTGCACGAGCCGGCGCTGCGCGCGCTCGGGGTCCTTGGCGAACAGCTCCTGCAGGAGCGGGGTGTTGACCGGGCCGGGGCAGAGCGCGTTCACGCGGATCCCCTGCCGGGCGAACTGCACGCCGAGCTCACGCGTCATCGCGAGCACGCCGCCCTTCGATGCCGTGTACGAGATCTGCGACGTCGCCGACCCGAGCAGCGCCACGAACGACGCCGTGTTGATGATCGATCCCTTGCCCGCAGGAACCATGTGCCGCAGCGCGGCGCGCGAGCACAGGTACACGCTCTTGAGGTTCACGTCCTGCACGCGGTCCCATGCCGGCAGCTCCGTCGTCTCGATCGAGTCGTCGTCGGCGGGCGAGATCCCGGCGTTGTTGAACGCGATGTCGATGCGCCCGAACTCCTCCGCCACGCCGTCGAAGAGCGCGTCGACGGATGCCTCGTCCGCGACGTTCACGTGCCGGTAGACGCCGCCCACCTCGGCCGCGGCGGCTTCGCCGGTCGTCGCGTCGAGGTCGGCGATCACGACCTCGGCCCCTTCGGCGGCGAAGCGTCGCGCGGTCGCCAGCCCGATGCCGGAGGCGCCGCCGGTGATGATCGCCACCCGGTCCTTGAGCCGCTGCGTCAGATCCATTCCTCGGTTCCCCTCTTCGTCATGTCCCGATTCCCCCGCTTCATGTCCCAGTTCGTCCCGGAATTCGGCCCTCGAACCGGGACGAAGTGGGACACCAGAATGTTCGTCCCGGCACTCGGCCCCCGAACCGGGACGAAGTGGGACACCAAACCGACCCTCCCGGCACTCGGCCCTCGAACCGGGACGAACCGGGACACGATGCCGGAACGGCCGGACATCAGGCATCCGCCGCGAAGTAGACGTTCTTGGTCTCGGTGAAGTGCTCCGCCGCGTCGGGCCCGAGCTCGCGGCCGAGTCCGGAGGCCTTCATGCCGCCGAACGGCGTCCAGTACCGCACCGACGAGTGCGAGTTCACCGACAGCACGCCGCTCTTCACCGCCCGCGCGACGCGGACGGCGCGGCCGAGGTTCTCGGTCCAGATCGAGCCGGCGAGGCCGTAGATCGTGTCGTTGGCGAGTCGGATGCCGTCTGCCTCGTCGTCGAACGGAAGCACCGCCACGACCGGGCCGAAGACCTCCTCCTGTGCGATCCGATCCCCGCGCTCGGCGAGCACCACGGTGGGCGCGAACCAGAAGCCGTCGCCGTCCGGGGCGGTGCCGCGGAAGGCGACGTTCGTCCCCTCGACGAACGAGGCGACCGACGAGCGGTGGGATGCCGAGATCAGCGGGCCCATCTGCGTCGACTCGAGCGACGGGTCGCCGACCCGCCAGTCGCGCACTGCGGGCTCGAGCAGCTCGAGGAAGCGGTCGTACACCGAGCGCTGCACGAGGATGCGGCTGCGGGCGCAGCAGTCCTGTCCGGCGTTGTCGAACACCGCACCCGGAGCCGACGCGGCGGCCAGTTCGAGGTCGGCGTCGTCGAACACGATGTTGGCGCTCTTGCCGCCGAGCTCGAGCGTGACCGGCTTGAGTGTCTGCGCGCACCCGGCCGCGACCGACACGCCGACCTCGGTCGAGCCGGTGAACACCACCTTGCGCACGTCGGGGTGCGTGACGAACCTCTGCCCGACCACGGAGCCCGAGCCGGTCACCACCGCGAACAGGCCCTCGGGCAGTCCTGCCTCGACGGCGAGCTCGCCCAGGCGGATCGCCGTGAGCGGCGTCAGCTCGGCCGGCTTGAGCACAACGGCGTTGCCCGCGGCGAGCGCCGGTGCGAATCCCCACGAGGCGATCGACATGGGGAAGTTCCACGGCACGATGATCCCGACCACGCCGTACGGCTCGTGGAACGTCACGTCGAGCCCGCCGCCGACCGGGATCTGCTGCCCGCTGAGCCGCTCGGGCGCGCCCGCGTAGAAGTTCAGCACCTGGGCGACGTGCGACGCCTCCCACCGGGCGGATTCGATCGGATGCCCCGAATTGAGCACTTCGAGCTGCGCGAGCTCCTCGACGTTGTCCTCGACGACCCGCGCGAACCGCCGGAGCGCGTCGGCGCGCTCGAGCGGTGCGCCCGCGGCCCACGCGCGCTGCGCGACGACTGCGCGGGCGATGGCCTCATCGACCTCGTCGACGTCTGCCCGCGGAACCTCGCGGATCGCGCGTCCGGTGGCCGGGTTGATCAACGTGGCGGAGTCACTCATGCGCGTCCCCCCTCTACGCCGACCGTGTCCCGATTCCTGCCGCCTGAGGCGCCGCCATCCGGCAGAAATCGGGACACGCCTTCGTTGGGGCGGGACGCCGCACGGAAGGCCGCCGCCTCGGCCACCAGTCCGGCGAACAGCCGGCGGTCTTCGGCGTTCTCCTCGGGGTGCCACTGCACCCCGACGAGATACCCGTCGCCGTCGGACTCGAACGCCTGCACCAGACCATCGTCAGTGCGCGCCGTCGCGACGAGCCCGTCGCCCAGTCGATCGACGCCCTGGTGGTGATAGCTGTGGACGTCGAGTGCACCCGGTCCGACCAGGTCCGCGAGCCGCGTTCCCTCGTCGACCAGAACCTCGTTCGTCGCGAAGACGCCCCCGCCGATGCGGTAGCGCTCGGTGCCGAGGTCGTCGGGAAGATGCTGGTGGAGCGTCCCGCCCCGGGCGATGTTGACCAGCTGCAGCCCTCGGCAGATCGCCAGGACCGGCATCCGTCGCTCCTCGGCTCCTCGGAAGAGCGCGAGCTCCCACGCGTCGCGGTCGGGTCGCGCGGGATCGGTGAGCGGATGCCTCTCCGCCCCGTAGAGCTCGGGCTGCACGTCGAGCCCCCCGGTGAGGATGAGACCGTCGAGGCCCTCGAGCACCACAGGAGCCGCGGCATCCGGAGCGGGCTGCGGCGGGAGGAGCACGGCGATGCCGCCCGACGCGGTGACCGCGTCGAAGTACTGCTGCGGAAGGAAGGCCGCGCGCACGTCCCACACGCCCTGCTTCGCCTGCTCGAGGTAGGTCGTCAGGCCGATCACCGGCCGACGCTCGCTAGAGGCGCTCAAAGCCACGCACCCTTTCCCAGTCGGTCACGGCGGCGTCGTAGGCTTCGACCTCGATGCGCGCCTGGTTCAGATAGTGCGCGACCATGTCGTCGCCGAACGCGGCGCGCGCGATCGCCGACTCGTCGAACAGCTGCGCGGCGTCGCGCAGGGTGGTCGGCAGGTGGTCGACTCCGGCGGCATATGCGTTGCCCGTGAGAGGCTCGGGCAACGGCAGCTCGTGCTCGATGCCGTGCAGCCCGCCGGCGATGATGGCCGAGATGGCGAGATACGGGTTGACGTCGCCGCCGGGGACGCGGTTCTCGACGCGCAGTGACGATCCGTGGCCCACGACGCGCAGCGCGCAGGTGCGGTTGTCGACTCCCCAGGCGACCCCGGTCGGCGCGAACGACCCGTTCGCGTAGCGCTTGTACGAGTTGATCGTCGGAGCGTAGAGCAGCGTGAATTCGCGGAGCGTGGCGAGGATGCCGGCGATCCAGTGCTCCATGAGGGGACTGAAGCCGTGGTCGCCGTCGCCGGCCATGACCGCCTCACCGTCGTCGGATCGCAGCGACAGGTGGATGTGACAGCTGTTGCCCTCGCGCTCGTTGAACTTGGCCATGAACGTCAGCGACTTGCCGTACTTGTCGGCGATCGACTTGGCACCGCTCTTGTAGATCGTGTGCTGGTCGGCCGTCTCGAGCACCTCGGCGTAGCGGAACGCGATCTCCTGCTGTCCGAGGTTGCACTCCCCCTTGACGCCCTCCGTGTAGAGGCCGGCTCCGTCCATGCTCAAACGGATGTCGCGCAGCAGCGGCTCCAGGCGGCCGGAGGCGAGAAGGTCGTAGTCGACGTTGTAGTCGGTCGACGGCTTCAGGTCGCGGTAGCCCTTGGCCCAGGCATCCCGGTACGAGTCGTCGAAGACGATGAACTCGAGCTCGGTGCCGGAGTAGGCGACGAGCCCGCGGTCGGCCAGACGGGCGCGCTGACGGCGGAGGATGTCGCGGGGCGACTGCGCGACGGGATCGCCGTTCTCCCACGCGAGGTCGGCCATCACCAACGCGGTGCCCTCGAGCCAGGGAACGCGGCGGAGCGTCGCCGGGTCGCTCAGCAGCATCATGTCGCCGTAGCCCGTGTCCCAGCTCGACATCGCGTACCCGTCGACGGTGTTCATGTCGACGTCGACCGACAGCAGATAGTTGCAGGCCTCCGCGCCGTGCGGGAGCACCTCCTCCTGGAAGAAGCGCGCCGACACCCGCTTGCCCACGAGGCGACCCTGGGCATCGGCGAAGGCGACGACGACCGTATCGATCTCGCCCTCGGCGATCGCTCCGTGCAGATCGGCGACGCTGAGGTTCCCCGGCATGTTCCATCCTCCTGCGTCATGCGGCGAGCGCGGCTCCGATGACCGCGCTCGTTCTCACTGTAACGAGAAATTCTCCTCCAAAGGTAGACACAACCTGCCAATAGGGATCACAATCAGCGCAAGGCGCACCCCCCGCGCCACACCCGAGCGCACGGAGGATCGATGTCACAGTCGAGCGATGGCTCTGCGAAGGTTGCTGGGGCGACCTATACGCGAGCTGGACAGGACTATTTCCAGAAGCGGACGCTGAAGCGTTCAGCCGGCGTGTGGGGGCTGTGGGGCCTCGCCGTCGCCGCAGTCATCTCCGGCGACTTCTCCGGGTGGAACTTCGGCATCGGGTTCGCGGGGTTCGGCGGCATGGTCATCGCCTTCGCGATCCTGGTGGTCATGTACTACGGCATGATCTTCTCGATCGGCGAGATGGCGGCGGCGATGCCCCACACGGGCGGTGCGTATTCGTTCGCCCGCTCCGCGATGGGCCCCTGGGGCGGACTGATCACCGGTGCCGCCGAAACGATCGAGTACGTGGCCACCACCGCGGTCATCGTCTTCTTCTCGGCTCAATACGCCGACTTCATCACCGCCAACCTGCTCGGATTCTCACTGCCCTTCTGGGTGTGGTGGATCATCCTCTACCTCGTGTTCATCGCGCTGAACGCGGCAGGGGCTGCGATCTCCTTCACGTTCGCGATCGTCGTCTCGATCATCTCGATCGGCATCATCCTGGTCTTCTCGGCAATGGCCGTCTTCTCGGGCGCATTCTCCTGGGATGCGCTGTGGGACATCCCCGCCGACGAGGGACAGTCGGCCTTCCTGCCGCACGGCGTCTTCCCGATCCTCTTCGCGCTGCCGTTCGCGATGTGGTTCTTCCTCGGCATCGAGGAGCTCCCGCTGGCGGCCGAAGAGTCGCACGACCCCGTGCGCGACATCCCCCGGGCGGGCCTCTGGGCCCGCGGAACGCTCATCGTGACGGGCCTGCTCGTGCTGGTGCTCAACACCGGGGTCATCGGAGCCGCAGCGACCGGACTCTCACTCGAGCCCCTGCTCGACGGCTTCCGCGCGATCGTCGGCGACGGCGCGGCCGCTGTGCTCGCCCTCTTCGCCCTGGTGGGCCTGCTCGCCTCGCTGCAGGGGATCATGTTCGCCTACGGCCGCAACATGTACTCGCTGTCTCGCGCCGGCTACTACCCCAAGTTCCTCTCGCTCACCGGCAAGCGTCAGACGCCATGGGTCGCCCTGGTCGTGGGCGCGGTGGTCGGGTTCGCCGCTCTCGTGCTCATCGACGTGGTGACGGCTCTCAACGAGGGCGCGGGTGCCGTCGCCGGAGCCGTCGTGCTCAATATCGCGGTGTGGGGAGCGGTGCTCGCCTACCTCCTGCAGATGATCTCGTTCGTCATCCTCCGCAGGAAGTTCCCCGATGCCAAGCGGCCGTATCTCAGCCCCTGGGGTGTCCCCGGCGCCGTCATCGCCGCCGTGATCGCGGCGCTCATCTTCGTCGGATTCCTGCTGAACCCGACGTTCCTGCCGGCGATCGTCGCCATCGGGGTCGTGTACGTCGTCATCCTGGCCGGATTCGCGCTTTTCTTCCGGCACCGACTGGTGCTCTCGCCGGAGGAGGAGTACGCGCTCTCCGGCGGCACTCACGGTGACCCGCAGGCCGAGGGGTACGACGCGATGGAGACCGAGGTGTTCGGCAGCGACAAGCCCTAGCAAGGGGGATGAGCGGGGTCGGAGTGGTCCGGGGGGACGCTCCGACCCCGCACTTACGCGAGGATCAGGGCGTCAGGCAGGAAAAAGCCAAGCGGCCCCCCCGCGCCGCCCGCCGAGGCGGTGGCTCGAGAGGGCCTACTGCTCGCCGGCGGCTCGTCTGCTCGTTGGGGGTCGAGTCTGCTGCTGGGGGACAGCGTCGAGCCGGGTCCACGGGAGCTAGCCTTCAGGCTACGCCTGGCGTGTCGCAGGGTCTGTCCCCCAATTGGGGGACAGATTTTGGCCCAAACGCGACGATTCCACGGGATTTGTCCACCAAAGTGGGGACAGACAAGGTCCAACCAATCCACGTAACCTGGTACACGAGGTGTCCCCAGCACCTCCGAGAGCAGTGTCCCCAGCACTCTCTCTTCATTGTCGAGTATCGCGCGCCATGGGGTGTGCTCGAATTGCTCGACGATGGCAGGCCCCCGGGAGTCCCCAACCCCGGGGGCCTTTTCTGTTCCCGTGCAGCTGTCGGCGGCCGGCGCCGCGAGTGTCCATCGCTCCGCGCGAATGTTCCCCGCGGGTGCTCCCCCACGCGCGCTGCGGATCGTCAGTAGAGCAGGAACTGAGCCGTGTCGGTCGAGGCGACGCCGCCGATCTCGACGGCGAGATGGTACGACGATCCCCCGCCCGGCGCACGCGGGCGCGTGTCGTCGTCGCATGTGCCGACAGCCGAGCGCGTGCGGTCCCAGGTGAGCGGCGCCGAACTCGTGACGGTCTGACCCGCGGTGAGGAGCACGATCATGTCGCTGGGCTCGCTCTGGCAGTCGGTCGATCGCCACCAGGTGTCGCTCCCGCTGGTCACGGTGAAGGCCTGACCGCTCGTGCCGACGTTGAACGTGCAATCCGTCGAGCCGGTGTTGGTCAGGCGGATGGAGAACGCCGGGGACTGGTCGGCGGAGTACGAGTCCTGGGTCGTGATCGCCTCGACGTCGATGTCGGTGGCGACGCAGGGTTCGGCTGACGGCGTGCCCGACGGAGACGGGCGGGGCGACGCGGTCGCGGCGCCGTCTTCCGACTCGGCGGTGGCGCTCGGCGTCGGCTCGGAGGACGGGACGGGGAGCGAACCGGAGCCGCTCGGGGTCTGACTCGTCTGAGGATCCGCAGCGCCCTCGTTCGCCGAACCGCTCCAGGGCTGCGCCACCAGGAGCCACACGACCCCGGCCACGATCGCGAGGATCGCCAGCAGCAGCACGAGCCGGCGGCGTCGGTACACCGCCGGGGAGTGCCGTCTGCGCGGGGGCTGGCCGGTCATGAGACCAGGGTAGGCGGCGGCATCCCTCCCACCGGGTCGGCGCGCCCGCGCCGGGCGTTCACAGCCGACACCGGGAATGCGGTCGATAGGGTCGACGAGACTCCCAGGAGGACCCCATGAAGTGCCCCACCGACGGTTCCGTGCTCGTGATGAGCGAGCGCTCGGGCGTGGAGATCGACTACTGCCCCACGTGTCGCGGCGTCTGGCTCGACCGAGGCGAGCTCGACAAGATCCTCGAGCGCGCGGCTCGCGAGTCCGGCCCGGCGGCGCCCGCCGCTGCGCCGTCGTACGGCGCGCAGCCCGGCTACGCGCCGACCGACCAGCGCTTCGCTCCGCCGGCGCAGGACCCGTACGGGCAGCAGTACGACCCGCGGTACGGGCAGCAGGGGTACGACCAGGGTCACAACCGCCGCAAGAAGAAGGAGCACTGGCTCAGCGACCTGTTCGACTGAGTCGGCGCGGCATCCGCTCTACAGGTCCTTGATCATCCTCGTGTTGCCCAGCGTGTTGGGCTTCACGTGGGCGAGGTCGAGGAACTCGGCGACACCCTCGTCGGGTGAGCGGATGAGCTGCGAATAGACGTCGGGATCGACCACCTGCTCGCCGATCGGCGAGAAGCCGCGGCGGGTGAAGAAGTCGACCTCGAACGTGAGGCAGAACAGACGCGTCAGCCCGAGCGTCCGCGCCTGGGACTCGAGCGCTTCCACGATCGCGCGCCCGACTCCGTGGTGCAGCCACTCGTCGACGACGATCAGCGTGCGGATCTCGCCGAGGTCCTCCCACATGACGTGGAGGGCGCCGCAGCCGACGAGGTTGCCGTCGGGATCTTCGGCGACGACGAACTGCTGGGTGGCCTCGTAGAGCACGACCAGGTCCTTGCCGAGCAGGATGCGGCGCTGGACGAACGGCTCGAGGATCGCCTGGATGCCGCGCACGTCGCGCGTGCGCGCCGGCCGCACCATGATCTCGCTCATCCATCAAGCGTAGAGCCCGACCCGGCTTGTCAAAGCGGCGGGCGGAATTCTCGCCGCAGCGCCTGCCGCGATCGTTCTCGGGCGATATGTCCCGCCGCTTTCACCGGGCTCGCCCATGCGCGGTGGGAGACGACGAAGAGCGGATGCCGGGGCATCCGCTCTTCGCTCTGTCAGGGGCCGGTACGGCCCGCTGAGGTCAGTCCGACGTGATCGCCAGGTCGGGCGTCGCGGCGATCTCGCCGTTGTGCACGACGCCGACGGCGACCTTGTCGCCCCGAGGCCCGTTCTCGAAGATGAACTCGCCGTTCTCGGCGTCGACCTTCACGTGGTCGCCGGAGTTCAGCTCGCCGTGGAGGATCTTCTCGGAGAGGCGGTCCTCCACCTCGCGCTGCATGGCGCGGCGGAGCGGACGGGCACCGAGGGCGGGGTCGAACCCGATCTCGATGAGACGCTCCTTCGCTGACTGCGACAGCTCGATCGTCATGTCGCGGTCGAGCAGGCGGGTGCCGAGGCGCTTGGTGAACAGGTCCACGATCTGGATCAGCTCGGGCTTCGACAGCTGCGGGAAGACGATGATGTCGTCGACGCGGTTGAGGAACTCGGGCTTGAAGTGCCGCTTGAGCTCTTCCTGCACCTTGCCCTTCATGCGGTCGTACGACGTCGCGGTGTCGCCCTCGACCTGGAACCCGACCGGGCCGCCCGCGATGTCGCGCGCGCCCAGGTTGGTGGTCATGATGATGACCGTGTTCTTGAAGTCGACCACTCGGCCCTGACCGTCGGTCAGACGACCCTCTTCGAGGATCTGCAGGAGCGAGTTGAAGATGTCGGGGTGCGCCTTCTCGATCTCGTCGAAGAGCACGACCGAGAACGGCTTGCGGCGCACCTTCTCGGTGAGCTGACCGCCCTCTTCGAATCCGACGAATCCGGGAGGGGCGCCGAACAGACGCGAGACGGTGTGCTTCTCTCCGAACTCCGACATGTCGAGCGAGATCAGCGCTGCCTCGTCGTCGAAGAGGAACTCCGCGAGGGCCTTGGCGAGCTCGGTCTTTCCGACGCCCGTGGGGCCGGCGAAGATGAACGAGCCCGACGGGCGCTTCGGGTCCTTGAGCCCCGCGCGCTGACGGCGGATCGTCTTCGAGAGGGCGGCGATCGCCTCCTCCTGGCCGATGACACGCTGGTGCAGCGCCTTCTCCATGAAGACGAGGCGGCTCGACTCCTCCTCGGTGAGCTTGAACACCGGGATGCCGGTGGCCTGCGCGAGCACCTCGGCGATCAGACCCTCGTCGACGACCGCGTGCGACGCGACGTCCCCCGAGCGCCACTGCTTCTCGAGGCGCAGGCGCTCCGCGAGGAGCGACTTCTCCTCGTCGCGGAGCGAGGCGGCCTTCTCGAAGTCCTGCTCCTCGGAGGCGACTTCCTTCTGCTCGCGCACGTTGGCGATCTTCTCGTCGAACTCGCGCAGCTCGGGCGGCGACGACAGGATCGACAGACGCAGGCGGGCGCCGGCCTCGTCGATCAGGTCGATGGCCTTGTCGGGGAGGAACCGGTCCGAGATGTAGCGGTCGGCGAGATTCGCGGCGGCGACGATCGCGCCGTCGGTGATCTGCACCTTGTGGTGCGCCTCGTAGCGGTCGCGCAGCCCCTTGAGGATGTTGATCGCGTGGGGCAGGCTCGGCTCGGCCACCTGGATCGGCTGGAAGCGGCGCTCGAGCGCGGCATCCTTCTCGAAGTGCTTGCGGTACTCGTCGAGCGTGGTCGCGCCGATCGTCTGGAGCTCGCCACGCGCGAGAAGGGGCTTGAGGATCGACGCGGCGTCGATCGCGCCCTCGGCGGCACCGGCACCCACGAGGGTGTGGATCTCGTCGATGAAGACGATGATGTCGCCGCGCGTGCGGATCTCCTTGGTGACCTTCTTGAGGCGCTCCTCGAAGTCACCGCGGTAGCGGGATCCGGCGATGAGCGAGCCGAGGTCGAGGGAGTAGACCTGCTTGTCCTTCAGCGTCTCGGGCACGTCGTTCTTCACGATCGCCTGAGCGAGACCCTCGACGACGGCGGTCTTGCCGACGCCGGGCTCGCCGATGAGGACGGGGTTGTTCTTCGAGCGGCGCGAGAGGATCTGCATGACCCGCTCGATCTCCTTCTCGCGCCCGATGACGGGGTCGAGCTTGTTGTCGCGCGCGGCCTGGGTGAGGTTGCGGCCGAACTGGTCGAGCACGGCCGACCCGCCCTGCGCGGCTTGCTGACCCTCGTGCGCGGCGCCGCTGACGGCGGCCGGCTCCTTGCCCTGGTAGCCCGAGAGCAGCTGGATGACCTGCTGGCGCACCTTGTTGAGGTCGGCGCCGAGCTTCACGAGCACCTGGGCGGCGACTCCCTCGCCCTCGCGGATGAGGCCGAGCAGGATGTGCTCGGTGCCGATGTAGTTGTGGCCCAGCTGCAGCGCTTCGCGAAGCGACAGCTCGAGCACCTTCTTGGCGCGCGGGGTGAACGGGATGTGCCCGGTCGGCTGCTGCTGGCCCTGGCCGATGATGTCCTGGACCTGCTCGCGCACGGCGTCGAGCGAGATGCCGAGGGATTCGAGCGCCTTGGCGGCGACCCCCTCGCCCTCGTGGATCAGCCCGAGCAGGATGTGCTCGGTGCCGATGTAGTTGTGGTTGAGCATCTTCGCCTCTTCTTGGGCGAGGACGACCACACGACGGGCACGGTCGGTGAATCTCTCGAACATCTTCAACTCCTTCGGGGCATCGAGGGTCTGCCGAGCCCTTCGCGCCTTAGAACGAGGGTAACGAGCGGGCGGATGCCGCATGCCGTTGTTCGCCAGGGGCATAGCGCAGCGGATGCCTTGACGCCGGCCGGCGGGGAGCATATCGTTTTTCGATAATAACGACTATCGATATGGAGCACGTGCGTCAGATGATCAGGACCGTTTCATGAGCATGGGCTGGCCGGACCTGCCGGGAGCGCTGCTGCTCATCGCCGGCGGGCTGCTTGCTGCCGCCGCGTTCATCGGCTTCGTGGCGTGGGACGCCCGTCGGCGCAAGAGCCCCGCGGTGGTCATCGATGTGGCCGGGGCCATCGCGCGCATCTGGGTCGCATTCACCGCGCTGCACCTCGTCATCACCTCCTGGAGATGGATGAGCCCCGGTGACACGTGGATCCCCGACGTTCCGGTCGTGGCTGATCTCCTCGACACGCGGACCTGCGGAGACATCACTTCTGTGGATGCCGCAGCGACGACGCTGGTGTGCGGCTACTTCCACAGCGCCGACGTCACTGTGGCAGGGCTCGACCTCGGCATCCGCGCCCTCCTCGCCGCATCCGACCTGCTGACCCTGGTCGCAATCGGCGTGCCCGGGCTGATCCTCGCGATCGCCTGCAGCCAGGCGCTGAAGGGCGTCCCGTTCGCGCGAGTCGTGACCCGCTGGCTGTTCGTAGGTGCTGTGGCGGTTCTCATGGCCGGACTCGGGGCAGAACTGCTCGGCAGCCTCGGGCGCACCATCCTGGCGAATGAGCTCTTCCCGGTGCCGGGCGAACACGTCACGACAGCGGGGGTCTATCAGGTGAGCGTGTCGTTCTGGCCGATCGGCGCCGCCTTCGCCCTCGGCGCGCTGGGCGCGATCTTCCGGCATGGCGAGCGCCTGCAGCGAGAAGCGGACCTGCTCGTATGACCGGCGAAGATGAAGCACCCGAGGTGGCCACTCAGACCTCTCCCGCGGTCCCGTTCGCCGTGCGCGCCGTGCCCGCGGTTGCGTGGGTGCTCTCGGCCCTGTTCACCGCGACGGCCCTGTTCCACGTGGGGTCGATCTGGTTCGCGCCGGCGGCGAACTACGAGGTGTCGGTCGCGCCGTACATGCCCGTCATGCTCCCCAACCTCGATGTGTTCGGCATCCATCCAGATTCCGTCGTGGGCGGCGGTCTCACGTCGGGAACGATGTTGATCGAAGGAGCCGATCCGGAGACCCGGATCTACGCGACACTGGCGACTATCGCGGTCACCGCGCTCTTCGTCGCCGTCGCCCTCACCATCGCGAGGCTCGCGAACTCGCTGCGACGCGAAGGCGGCGTGACCCCGATGCTGGCGCAATCCTTCGGGACGCTCTCCGTCGCGGTCTTGGTGCTCGGTGTGCTCTGGCAGTGGTGGGCGCAGGCCGCCGCATACCACGCGGGTTTCTTCGTCTTCGGGGCGTCCGGCGTGTCCGGCGACTACCCTGCGGTCGGCGAACCGAGCACGGAGGTCACCTTCGCGTGGCCGGATGCCGAGTTCGCCCTGACCATCGACCTCTGGCCCGTCTGGGCCGCCCTGGCGCTCGGCGCCGTCGCGGCCGTGATCTCCTTCGCCGAGCGCCTTCAGGATGAGACGAAAGGACTGGTGTGATGACCGCTTCGCAGCCGACCCGGCGCGCGATCTCCCGTTCGGACGCCGCGGCGATGATCTTCTTCATGCTGGCGGGCATCGCGATCGCGGTGGGAAGCATCGTCGCCGCGTGGATCCGCATCGCAGAGGTGCTCCCCGGCACCGATGTCCCTGTGCTGGCCGAGTTCGCCGGGACCGTGGCGGACGCCCCGATCGGACCCGGCGGCGCGCTCGTCCCCGTCCAGCTGAGCACCGCCTACATCACCGCGCCGCAGCTGCCCGCGGCATCCGTCGCGGCGCTCGTCGCGCAGCCGCTGGTCGCCGCGCTCGCCGTCGTGGTCGTCGTGGCGTGTCTGCTGCGCCTGACCTGGAACATGCTGCGCGGGCGGATCTTCGGCCGGGTCAACACCGTGCTCGTGACGACCGCGGGAATGACGGGACTCGTCGCCTACGCCGTCGTGCCCGGTCTGGGCAACATGGGGGCGAACGGCGCCTTCGCGCAGATCTCCGACAGCACCTTCGCGAACGTGGTCGGCACGGTCGACGTGTCCGGCCTCTTTCTCATCGCGTTCGCCGCGGCGACCGCGACCCTGGTCTTCACCGTCGGCGACCGCCTGCGGCGCGACACCGAAGGGCTCGTATGAGTCCTGCCGAAGACGAGGGCCCGAGCGGGGTCCACTGCCGGCTCGACGAACTGCTCGAGGAGCGCGACATGACCCTGACACGCCTGTCGGAGCTCGTCGGCGTCTCGGTGGTGAACCTGTCGATCCTCAAGAACGACCGGGCACGCGCCATCCGCTATTCGACGCTCTCGGCGATCTGCCGCGCGCTCGAATGCGAGATCGGCGACCTGCTGGTCCGCGCCGACGCGTAGCCCGCGCACCTCTCGCGCCTACTCGTGCCATCTCGCCCCGCGCGCCTTCTCGCGCCTTCTCGCACCCTTCTCGCGCCCTCTCGCGCCCCGGGCCCCTCGTTCAACCGCGCCGAGTTGCGGACCTTGGCCCCGCCACCCACCGCATGGCGCGGTTCGACATGCTTGAGCTCCGCTCGACCGCGCCGTTCGGCGCTGGCCGGGCCGCGGGGAACGCCGTTCGGCGCGGTCGAGGTCGCGCGAGGGCATCGCGAGGGCGGGCGAGGTCGTGGCTCGGGCGACGAGGGAGGGCCTCGGGCGAGGAGGGGCTCGGGCGAGGAGGGGCTGGGGCTTGGGCTGGGGCTGGGAAGGGCTCAGGCAAAGGGGCTGGGGATGGGGCTCGGTGGGCGGGGCTGGGGATGGGGCTCGGGCGAGGAGGGGCTGTGGCTGGGGGCGGGTCAGCGCTGGGCCGACAGGATCGCGCGGCGGACACGGTCGATCATGGGGCCGGGCTCCTCGAACACGTCGCGCTTGGTCACCCGGATCACGCGCCAGCCGGCTTCGATCAGCCGCTCCGTGCGCGCGATGTCGCGGTGCCATTGCTCGGAGTCGGTGAGGTGGTGCTCGCCTTCGTACTCGATCGCAATGCGCAGGTCGGGAAGCGCGAGGTCGACGCGTGCGAGCCACCTGCCGTTCACGATCACTTCGTGGTTCACGGAGGTCGGCGGCAGGCCCGCGTCGATCAACAGGAGCCTGAGCCAGGTCTCCGGTCGAGATGCAGAACGGTCGCACACGAGGGGCAGCGCTGCCCGTAGTCGAGCGATCCCCACGCGACGACCGGCCGCCAGCGCTGCCTGGAGCTGCTCGACGGTCGTCAACGCGCGCGCGTCGCTCTCGTGGATCGGAGCGCGTACGGCCGCGTCCGCCACCGCGACGAGGTCGTAGAGCTGCAGGTCACCCGCCAGCATCGCCCATGTGGAAGCCGGCGTCGTCACTCGCACACCGAGAGTCGGATGCCGGACGACGTGAGCGTGCCCGGGCTTCACCGAATGACCGTTCGTCCGAGGCCCTGCGGCGTTCCGGCGCGGCGCGAAGACGCCGACGTCGAGCGGCCGACCCACGAGCATGCGAACAGGAAGCGGGAGGCCCCAGATGACTGCGGCCGCGACGTGCGTGAAGAACTCGTGCTCGGTCATCCGCACGGCGTACTGGCCCACGCGGTGGAGCAGCAGCCGCTCGGGGCCCCTCGGGGCGTCACCGGCCCGCACGGCCCGCACGCCGTGGAACGGCCGCTCGAGATCACGGCCCCGCAGCCGAGACGGCGTCACGCCGGCAAGAAGGGCCGCCGCAGTCGAGAAGCTCGCGCCGAGCTGGGCTGGGATCGGCTGCGGCACACCCTCAGCGTGCCCCGCGCCGAGGCATCCCTCCCGTTGTCCACAGCCCTCGCTCGCTCGCCTCACGTCCACTCCTGGTGTGGAGGAAGGCCACGCACGCTCACCCGCGGCAAAGCGATTGTGCCCGCCGGCGACCCGTGCAACTCGCCGCGGTTGAGCCCGTCCGGTTCACCCCCACACGCCCGCAGACGGGGACAACCCAGGCTCAACCGCGCCAAAGGACCCGCAGCGCGCCGACGACTCGGCGCGGTCGGCCAGCGAGCCCACGCGGACCGACGGGATGCCTCGGCCGAGGCATCCCGTCGGTCGTGCGTCAGTTGGGGTAGATCGGGATCCGGACGTTGTCGAACTCGGCGCCGGTGAGGATGGCGAAGATCTCGGCGTCCTCATCCTCGACCTCGAGCACCGACGTGACCACGGCGCGCGGGGCCATGTCCATCGTGCAGACCTGATCCTCGGGCGGCGTGACGAACGTGACGGTGATCTCGGTGGCGCTGGTGGCCTCGGTGTTCTCGATGACCGGGGCGCACGACGACGAGCCCCACGAGAGGACGACGAACTGTCCGTCCACGTCGGTCCAGCCGGCTGAGGGCAGGTAGTCGGTCTCGCCGCCGCCGGTGAGGCCGGGCACGCCTTCGAGATCGGTGTCGCCACTCCAGCCGTCGCCGGTCACCTCGATCTCGAGGTCCTGCGTGGGGTCGACGCCCTCCGGGACGCCGACGAGCGTGACGCGCGGCACGAGATCCATCGTGCATGCGCTGTCGTCTTCGGGGTCGACCAGCGTCACGCTCAGCACCGAGCCGTCGACAGTCGCCTCCTCGGCGGTGGGGATGCAGGTGGAGCTGCCCTGGGTGACGATGCCGATCATGCGCCCACCGTCGAGCCAGGCCGCACCGACCTCCTGGTCGGCGGCGCCGTCGTCGTTGCCGTCGTCGCTCGACGTGGTGGGAGCGGTGGACGGGCTACCGCCGGAGCCGGTGGCGCAGGCGGTGAGAACGCCGGTGAGGAGCGCGGCGATGCCGAGTCCTGCGAGCAGAGTGCGAGTGCGAGGGGTCATGCGAGAACCTTCCTGGACCGAGCGGGATGCCCAGGCCGGAGGCATCCGTCAGCACTATGGTGTCGCAACCGGCCCGAGAATCTCAGGGAGGTCGGTAACGCACAGGTCACAATCACCCGGTGCGGGTGAGCTACTGCAGCGCGGATGTGAGCCGAGCGAGGTTGTCGAGAACCGTCGATCGCAGCGGCTGCTTCTCCCACTCGTCGAGGGTGAGCTCGCGGCTGAGGTCTCGGTAGCCGTCTTCGATCGCGCGCATCTCGCGGATGAACTCCTCGCCGCGCACGAGCATGGAGATCTCCATGTTGAGACCGAAGGAGCGCATGTCCATGTTGCTCGACCCGACGATGGCGACCTCGTCGTCGATCGTCATCGACTTCGAGTGAAGGATGTACGGCCGCTGGTACATCCAGATCTTCACCCCGGCGCGCAGCAGCGCCTCGTAGTAGCTGCGCTGGGCGTGGTAGACGAGTGCCTGATCGCCTTCCTCGGACACGAACAGCTCGACGTGGATCCCCCGCTGGCACGCCGTCGTGATGGCGAGCAGCAGTGCCTCGTCGGGCACGAAGTAGGGGCTGACGACGATGATCTTGTTCTGCGCCGCGTACAGCAGGCCGGCGAACAGCTTGAGGTTGTTCTGGAACTCGAAACCGGGGCCGGACGGCACGATCTGGCAGTCGAGATCGCCCGGCCCGGAGGTGACGTCGAACAGGTCGATCTCATCCGTGAGGATCTCGTCGGTCTCGCTGTACCAGTCCGACAGGAAGACCGCGTTGACGGATGCCACGACCGGGCCTTCGATGCGCACCATGAGGTCGACCCAGTGAAGGCCGCGCTTGATGTTCTTCTTCAGGTTGTACGTCGAGTCGGTCACGTTCTGCGATCCGGTGAACGCGACGCGGCCGTCGATCACCAGGAGCTTGCGGTGGTTGCGCAGGTCGGGGCGCTGGTACTTGCCCTTGAGCGGCTGCACCGGGAGCATCAGGTGCCATTCGGCGCCCATCGCGTCGAGGCGCTTGAGGGTGGTCTTGTAGTACGGCTTGCCGCGGTTGGCCCAGTGGTCGAGGAGGACCCGCACCGCCACGCCCCTGCCACACGCCTCTTCGAGGGCGCGGAACAGGTTGTCGGTCGAGGCATCCGCTTGGAAGATGTAGAACTCGATGTGGACGTAGCGCTTCGCGGCGCGGATGGCGTCGGCCATGGCGTCCAGGCTCTCCTGGTAGTCGCCGATGATGTGCGCCGCGTTGTCGCCGGCGAGCGGCATCGCGCCGAGGTTGCGGTTGAGCGTCACGAGCGATGTGAACCACGCAGGTGCGTGCGGGCGGAGCGTGCCGAAGTCGAGCGATGCGCTCGTGTCGTGGATGTAGTCGTTGATGCGCTCCTGCTTGCGCCGGCGTTTGCGGGGAAGTCGCGGGTTGCCGATCAGCAGGAAGAGGAACACGCCGACGATCGGGATGAAGTAGATCGCCAGCAGCCATGCCATGGCCGCGGTCGGCCGCCGATTGCGGGGCACGATGATGATCGCCGCGATGCGGATGATCGTGTCGGTGATGAAGACGAGCACCAGCCACCACGTCGGATCGAACGTGACGGTGATCACCTGTGCTCCTCGCGCTCCCCGGACAGCGTGTGCCCCACCTTAGTGGGGGTCACCGTCAGTGCTCGGCGGCGGCGGGGGCTTCGCCGGATGCGGCGGCCGGCGGCAGTCCGCGCTTCGCGCGCTCCTTCGCCTCGATGCGGGCGTATTCGCGGCGCTCGTTGCGGTCGGCGCGGATCACGCTGCGCATGACGTAGAAGAAGATCAGGCTGACGACGACGGTCGGAAGCAGCGTCCACACGACTGCGACCCAGTAATCGTCCATGGTTCCAGGATACGCGGGTTCACCGGCGAGACCGCTCGCCCGCTGCGGCGGCCGCCGCCTCGCGAGACGGGCGTCCGCCCCGACCTCCCCCCGTGCGGCGGTTCCTCCCCAGCCGCGCGCGGAGCGGGGCATCCTCCACATCGCGCGACCGGGCGACGCACGGTCGGCGAACCCGTCCAGAGTCGTCGTCCATGACCACCATCGTCAAGGCCGCGGGCGCCGCGGAATTCCTGTCACTCGTCCCCCGCATGCTCGGCTACGTCCCTACACGCAGCCTCGTCATGATCCCGTTCGAAGGGTCGCGCAGCATCGGCGCAATGCGCTTCGACCTTCCGGACGGCGAGCCGGACGCCGTCGACCGGGTCGCCGCGACCGTGATCGGCATGGTGTGCCGCCTTCCCGATGCCGACGCCGTCGCCGCGATCGCCTACACCGACGCGGGCTTCTCGGACGGTGAGGGGATGCCGCACGCCGACCTGTTCCGCGCGCTCGAGCGCCGGGCCCACGCCTGTGGCCTGGGCCTGACCGACGCGCTGTGCGTCGGCGGCGACGGCTGGGGGTCGGCGCTCGACGTCGAATGCCCGGCCGGTGGCCGGCCTCTCGACGACCTCGATCTCGAGTCGGCCGTGCTCGGCGAGGCGACGCCGGATGGGGATCAGGCTTCCGGCGCGGGGCTCCCGGCGCTCGATCTCGCCCGCACCGAGCGCGTCGGCCGGGCATTGGTCGCCTTCGAGCGGGCGGTGTCGGTGCTCTGCGGGGACGACGAACGTCGACCCCCCGTCGAACGGCGAGCGGATCGTGCGTCCGTCCGCGAAGACTCGACCGCGACCTCAGGCGCGGTCGAGGCATCCGCCACCACGGAGTCGGCGCGGATCGACCCCGCCGCGCTCGCCGCCGTCTGCGATCTCGACGACCTGCCGTCGCTGTTCGAGGAAGCGCTCGCATGGGATCCCGCCGACCTCGCTCCGTACGACGCCGCCGCCCTCGTGTGGTGCCTGTCGCGCCCCGCGCTGCGCGACGTCGCGCTCGTGCAGTGGAGCGGCACGGTCGCCGACGGCGACGAGGCGTTCGACGCGCAGCTGCGCTGGGAGGCGGGCGAGGAGTACCCCGTCCATCTCGCCATGCAGCTGTGGGGCGAGGGCGATCGGCCGGATCCGGATCGCCTCGAGCGGGCGCTGCAGCTGACGAGGCACGTCGCCGCTTCTGCGCCCCGGCCGTCGCGTCCCGGTGCGCTGGCGATGTGCGCCTGGCTGTCGTGGGCCCTCGGCCGGTCGACGCATGCCGAGGTGTACGCCGTCGAGGCGTGCGAGATCGAACCCGAGCACGGACTCAGCGAGATCGTGCGATCGTTCGTGCTCGCCGGGCATCTGCCCGACTGGGCGTTCCGGCGACCCGGGCGCGCGGAGGCGTCGTGACGCGACTACTTGACGAGCGGGAAGAGGATCGTCTCGCGGATGCCGAGGCCGGTGATGGCCATGAGCAGTCGGTCGATGCCCATGCCCATGCCGCCGGTGGGCGGCATGCCGTGCTCGAGCGCCCGCAGGAACTCCTCGTCGATCCGCATGGCCTCCAGGTCGCCGCGTGCGGCGAGCTTCGCCTGCTCGACGAACCGTTCGCGCTGGATGACCGGATCGACGAGCTCGGAGTATCCGGTGGCGAGCTCGAAGCCCCGGGTGTAAAGGTCCCACTTCTCGACGACGCCGGGGATCGAGCGGTGCTCGCGGACGAGCGGGCTCGTGTCGATCGGGAAGTCCATGACGAAGGTCGGACGCGTGAGGCCCGGCTTGACGAAGTGCTCCCACAGCTCTTCGACGAGCTTGCCGTGGGTCGCGTGCGGCGGAACCTCGACGCCGACGTCGGCGGCGAACGCGAGCAGCTCGTCGAGCGTCGTCTCGGGCGTGACGTCGCGGCCGGACGCCTCCGACAGCGACCCGTACATCGACAGGCGCTCCCACTGACCGCCCAGGTCGTACTCGGTGCCGTCCGCCCACGTCACGAGGGTCGAACCGGTCACGGCGACGGCGGCGTTCTGGATGAGCTCCTGCGTGAGGTCGGCGATGCCGTTGTAGTCGGAGTACGCCTGATAGGCCTCGATCATCACGAACTCGGGGCTGTGCGTCGAGTCGGCGCCCTCGTTGCGGAAGTTGCGGTTGATCTCGAACACCCGGTCGATGCCGCCCACGACAGCTCGCTTGAGGAAGAGCTCCGGGGCGATGCGCAGGTAGAGGTCCGCGTCGAACGCGTTCGAGTTCGTGATGAACGGACGAGCGGATGCCCCGCCGTGCTGCACCTGGAGCATCGGCGTCTCGACCTCGAGGAAGCCGTGGCTCGCGAACGTCTGGCGAACGCTGGCGTTGGTCTTGGCCCGCGCGATCACGGTGTCACGTGCGCGATCGCGCACGATGAGGTCGAGGAAGCGGCTGCGAACGCGGTTCTCCTCGCTCAGCTCGTTGTGGAGGTTCGGCAGCGGGAGGATCGCCTTCGCCGCGATCCGCCAGTCGCTCACCATGATCGACAGCTCGCCGCGGCGGCTCGAGATGACCTCGCCCTGGACGAACACATGGTCGCCGAGGTCGACGAGGTCCTTCCAGCGCTGCAGCGACTCGTCGCCGACGGCGGCCAACGACACCATGGCCTGGATGCGGCTCCCGTCGCCGGCCTGCAGCGTCGCGAAGCAGAGCTTGCCGGTGTTGCGGCTCGACACGACGCGTCCGGCGACGGCGGCGGTCTCGCCGGTCTCGGCGCCGGGTTCGAGATCGCCGAAGCGGGCCCGCAGCGCGGGGATCGTGTCGGTGATCGGCAGACTCACCGGGTAGGCGCCTCCCGAGGCATCCGTCCGCTCCTCCATGAGTCGCTCGCGCTTGGCCAAGCGCACGGCCTTCTGCTCGAAGATGTCCTCTTCGGTCGGCTCGGGGGCGTCGGCGGGCGCGGCCGCGGGCGTTTCAGTCATGGGTGGGAGCTCCTCGCAAAGTCGCCGCCAAGTCTATCGGCGCCGGCTCGGCGGTCCCTGTGCTCCGGACGCGGCCTCAGCCGAGGTCGACGGGCACACCCAGGGGCGCCCAGCGCACGCGGTTGCGCACCTCGACGGGCGCCGCCTCGAATACGCGCGCTGCCGCCTCCTCCTGCTCCGAGAAGTGGCTCCAGCCCTCGACGTGCACCGGCACCGCGACGCCCGGCTCGGCCAGGTCGATCAGCTCGACGGCGTCAGCTGCGTCCATCGTGTACGAGAGCGGACCCGTCAGCGGGAACTTCACCGCTCCGATGTGGACGAGCGCGACGTCGGGGCGGAGCGCGGCGGCGGCACGACGGAGCCCGCCGTACAGAACGGTGTCGCCGGTCATCCAGAGTCCGGGCCGAGCCTGGCCCTCGATCGTGAGGGCGAAGCCGACGACGGGACCGACGATGGGCCCCGTGAGCGGCGCGCCGTGGCGGCACGGGGTCGCCTCGACGGTGATCGTCCGCTTGCCCTCGGCGCTCAGGGTGGTCTGAGCGCCGGCGGCGAGGCCGCGTACATCAGGGTGGGAGGTCGCCTTCGCGCCTGCGACGGTCGTCAGCACGGTTGTGGCCCGGGCGAGACCGGCGCGACCCGCGTCGTCGAGGTTGTCGGCGTGGTGGTGATGGCTGAGGAGGACGACGTCGACGTCTCCCACGTCGTCGAGCGACAGCGCCGGCCCCGTCGTCTTGCGCGACGTGGTGCCGAGCGCGAAGGAGTATGTCCTACCCGGCGGATCGAACGTCGGATCGGTGAGGATCCGCCATCCGTCCCACTCGACGAGAGCGGTCGGCCCGCCGATCCGTGTCACGCGCATGCCGGCCTCCGAGCCTCAGCTGATGTAGATCAGGGCGCTGTCGATGAACCGATGGCCCGCGACGCTCGCCGCGATGAGCGCGAGCGCCGGACCCTGGTGACCCTCGTCCACCGGGAGGAACGACTTCGGATCCACCACGCTCAGGTATTCCAATCGGATGCGGGGCTCACCCATCAGGGCGGACTGGGCGGCCGCGATGCACGCGTCGACACCGCGGTCGGCGTTCGACGCCGCCGCATCGAGCGCGGCGGGGAGCAGCCCGGCGGCGGCGAGGTCGCGATCATCCAGCATCCCGACGCGGGTCGACACCGGCAGCCCGTCGTCGCCGCGCACGGTCTCGACGGTGGCGACCTCGACGTCGAAGTACAGGTCGCGGATCATCCGGCGGACCAGGAAGATGCGCTGCGGGTCGCGCTCGCCGTACACCGCGACGTCCGGCTTGACCAGGTTGAGCAGCTTCGCCTCGACGGTCAGGAGCCCGTCGAAGTAGAACGGTCGCGAACGACCCTCGTAGCGCAGGCCCAGATCGCCGGCCGTGACCTTCGTCGTCGCCGTGCCGTCGGGAAGGAGCTCCGCCGCATTGGGGGCGAAGATCACGTCGACGCCCAGCGACTCGAGGAGCTGCTCGTCGTCGTCCGGCGTTCGCGGGTACGCGGCGAACTCGGCGTGGGTCGCGAAGCGGAGCGGGTTCACGAACACCGACACGACGACGATCTCGGCGACCTCTCGGGCGCGGTGGACGAGGTCGATGTGGCCGTCGTGGAGAGCGCCGATCGTCGAGATGAGCGCGACCCTGGCCCCCTCGGGAGCTGCGGCTCTGGCCTCGGCCAGTCGGGAACGCAGCCCGTCGGTGGTGCTGATCATCCGTCGATCGTAGCGGTGGGATCGCTCGGCCCGGCGGACCCCGCGTCGGCGAGCGCATGGTCGATGGTCGTGTGCACCAGCGCCGAGAGGAATGCACCGGGATTCGGCACCCCGGCCTCGGTCAGCAGTCCGGCCGCCTGCCGCACGATCGAACGCGAGAACTCCGTCGCCGCACCGACGGCCTCGCCGTACACGGCGCGGTCCTCCTCGGAGATCACGACCGGCTCGCAGCCGAGCTCGACCGCGAGCGCCTGCGCGATCGGGAGGACCGGACCCGGGGCGGTGACCGCCGCGTATCCGGTGGAGAGCTGTCGCAGATCCATCGAGGTGCCGGCGAACACGATCGCCGGGTGGACCGCGAGCGGGATCGCACCCTGCGCGACGGCAGGCGCGAGCACCCCGGTGCCGAAGCCCGGATCCGTGTGGAGCACGAGCTGTCCGGGCTGCCACGCCCCGACTGCGGCGAGTCCGGCCACCAGACCCTCGAGCTGTTCGTGCGGAACCGCGACGATCACGAGCTCGCTCCGGCGGAGCACCTCTGGGGCGTCGAGCGTCGGCACACCGGGCAGGATCGCCTCGACCCGCTCCGGGTCCGACCCCTTCGTGATGCCGACGAGGGCGTGCCCCGCCCCGGCGAGGGCGGCGCCGATGACCGGGCCGACGCGCCCGGCGCCGATGATGCCGACGCCCAGTCGTCCGTCGCGGGTCATGCGCGCTCCTCCGCCGGGCGCGTCGGCTCGTTCTCGTCGTCCGACTCCGTGGCAGCAGGACGAGGGGGCTCGACCGGGACCGGCTCCGGCGGCGCCGAACGCTCCGGCAGCGACGGCGCGACCACAGGGCCGTCCTCTTCGGCCCACCGGTGCGACCGGTCTCCGGAGGCGGCCGTGACCGCGCCGCGGGCCACGCGGTCGAACAGCGCGAGGCTCTCGTCCCGGTCGATCGCGGCCAGATGCGCGTAGACCGGGCCGGTGACCACATGCCCGCGCAGTGACGCCACGCGCGACATCCGATCCAGCGGCCCCTGGTGCAGCCCGATGCTCTGCAGACGGGCGAGGGGCAGGATGGCGAGCTTGCGCCACACCACCCCGCGACGCAGGAGCAGCACGTCGTCGGTCAGCCGGAAGCCGTTCCGGCGGTAGGAGAACGGCCGGATCCACCACGCGCGGCGCGGGGTGTTGGTGAACGTGTCGCCCTCGACCGGTCCGAGGATGCCCTGCTGCACGATGAGCGGCCATTCGGACTCGGGGACGGTGGGCTGGAGCAGCCGCAGCACGCGCTCGACGTCGGCCGCGGTTCCGACCGGCAGCACGGTCGTGAACTGATCGGTGTTGGTGTCGGTGGCGGCGCGCCCGGTGAGCCGGTTGATGCGGATCATCCACCAGCCGGCCGGCCGCCACAGGATCGGCTGGGTGACCTCGACCGCGTGCACCCTGCCCGGCGGCACGATCTCGGTGACCGTCGTCAAGAGCCCGAACGTGATCCGCACACCGTCGGGCGTGGGCGCGATGGAGTACCTCAGCGACCGCATGATCGAGCGGATCCAATAGGCCCCGAAACCGATGATCGCCGGGACGAAGCCGAAGAGCAGCCACGTCACGCCCTGCGAGACGCCGATCACGATCGCGACGGCGGCGAAGAGCAGTCCCACCGTGGACATGCTCACGACATGGGATGCCACGAGCCTGCCGAACGGGATGTTGACGACCGAGTCCGGCACCTCGACCGGAAGCTCGGGTCCTTCGATGAGACCCGTGATCTCGCGGCCGACCGTCTGACCGAGTGCGGCCACGCGGCCGCCCTGACGTGCAGGCCCCGTCGTGGCCGCGGCATCCCCGAGCCGTCTCCCGGATGCGAGTCGCAGGATGTCGGCGCGCACCGCCTCGGCGTTCGGCGTCGACAGGTACTCCAGCTTGACGTTCGAGTCGGTGCCCGCGCCGACGACCTCGAGCTTGGCCGTGCCGAGCAGACGGGCGATCATCGGGCGCGTGAGGTTCACTCCCTGCACGCGGTCGAGCGGCGCGCGGCGCTGGGTGCGGAACAGAATGCCGCTGCGCACCTCGACGTCGTCGTCGGTGATGCGGAACGTGTGGAACCGCCACGACATGTAGAACACGGCGACGATCACGATCAGCACGCCGAGCACCGCGAGGACGGCCACCAGGTACAGGTTGTTCGCGATGACGAAGTCGACCGGGTCGCCGGTCCCCTCCCACTCGCTCATGCCCTCTTCGAACTCGTCGCCCATGCCGGGTGCGAGCCAGGGGAGGAAGAGGAACAGCAGCCGATCACGGAGGTTCGCGACGACGATGCCGATCACCACGATCAGGAACAGGCCGCCCCGCAGCAGCGGGGTGAGCGGGTGCAGCCGGTGCCACTCGCCGTCGCTGAGCGGCGAGCGCACCAGGTTCTGCGGCGGGGCGTCGGGCGAGGGAGCCGCGTCGGTCATAGGCCCGTGCGCCGGCTCTCGGCGACCTCGACCAGATGGTCGCGGAGCGTCTCGGCGGTCTGCTGCTCCAGGCCCGGGATGACCACGCCCGTCACGGCCGCTGCGGTGACGAACTTGAGCTGGGCGATGCCGAAGCCGCGGTCGAGCGGGCCGTGCGTGATGTCGACGAGCTGCATGCGCCCGTACGGGACGGCGACGAAGCGCTGCCAGAGGATCCCCTTGCGGAAGACGAGGTCGTCGTCGCGCAGCTGGTAGCCGATGGACCTGGCCTGGCGCGGGAGGATCGCGAGCGACCAGACCAGGATGACGGTGAGGATGCCGCCGGGGATCCAGGCCCACGTCTGATGCATCAGCAGCACGAGGACCAGCGTCACCGCCACCACCAGCAGCAGGAACAGGCCCGTGGAGATGAACTGCACCCAGACGTACTTCGGCGAGATCTGGTGCCACACGCCGGACTCGAGGACCAGCCGGTTCTCGGACCGGGGCTCGGCGAGGCGCTCGAACGTGCCGCCGGCCTGATCAGTGGCCGTGGATACGGGGCTCGAGTCCGGGCCCGTCGCCTTCGGGCTGTTCGTCATCGTCGTCCTTCCGGATGGTGCACAGGTGCTCCGCGACGAGCGCGGCCGCCACCAGGAGCGCACCGCAGACGGCCGTCGCGATCACCGTCGCCATCGAGCCTAGCGATGGTGTGACGGGTCGGGTCACGAGGAACAGGAGCAGCCCGACCGCCAGTCCGCCGAGTGCCGCGCCGACGATGCTCGACGCCTTCGCGAGCATCGCCACGCGCACGGCGCGGAACGGGTTGACGGCAGCGGTGCCCGAGCCGCGGGTCGCGCGGCGGATGGGCACCGCGAGCACGACGACGATCGCGCCGAGCAGCACGAGCATGATCGGCAGGGTGACGGCGGGCGTGAATGTCGCGCGACCCGACGACGTCAGCAGCTGGTCGAGCAGGAACCCCGCGGCGACGCCCAAGGCGGCCGAGACGAGGAGGATGCCCGCTCCCGTGCGCTTCATCCCTGTCCTCGCAGTCGCGCGAGCGCGGCGTCGACGCGGCCCGTGCCCGGCAGCGTCGCGTCGGGGTCGACGGCGAGCCACGGCACGAGGACGAAGTCGCGCTCCGCGGCACGCGGATGGGGCAGCAGCAGGGCCGGGTCCTCGCTTCGGAGATCTCCGTAGGCGATGAGGTCGAGGTCGAGCGTGCGGTCGCCCCACCGCTCGCGACGCTCACGCCCGTGGCGCTCCTCCACGGCGTGGAGGTACGACAGCAGCACCGACGGCGCGAGGCGGGTCGTGACCAGAGCGACGGCGTTCAGGTATGCGGGAGCCGAGGCATCCGGGCCATCGGGCTTCACCGCCACGGACTGGACCGGCTCGGACGCGCGCACCGCGTCGACGAGCGGCAGGCGTCGTAGGTCGTCGATCGCCGCAGCCATGGTCGCCGCACGGTCGCCGAGGTTCGCGCCGAGCGCGACGACGGCCTCGACCGAAGCATGCTCGGCGTGCGGCGTCGCGCCGTCGAATCCCTCGGCCAGGCGCCGGCTCATCGCGACTCCCTCGCGCGCTCGATCGTCACCGCGACATCGGCGAACGACAGGGGGATGGGCGCGTGCGGCTTGTGCACCGTCACGCGCGCCCGGTCGACGAGCTCGATCGTGAGGAGGTGCTCGGCGATGCGCGCGGCCAGCGTCTCGAGGAGGTTCACCGGCTCGCCCGCGACGATCGCTCCGATCTGCTCGGCCATCTCGCCGTAGTGCACGGTGTCGGCGACATCGTCGGTGGCGGCGGCACGCCGGGTGTCGAGGTGCAGGGTCACGTCGACCACGAAGTCCTGTCCGACGCGGCGCTCCTCGTCGTAGACGCCGTGCCGGCCGAAGACGCGCAGCCCGGTCAGCGTGATCTCGTCGGCGACGCCCATCGGCTCTCCCCCTCCCATGCCCGCGCGACGGCCAGCGCGTCGCGGGTCGCGGCGACGTCGTGCACGCGCACCGCCCAGGCTCCGGCCTGCGCCGCGAGCACGCTCGTGACGGCTGTCGCGAGGTCGCGGCGCCGCTCGCCGACATCGGCCTGAGCATCCGGATCGCCCGCGAGCGTCTCGGCGAGGAACCGCTTGCGGCTCGTGCCCACGAGCACGCGCGGTCCCATCCCGACGAGCCTGGCGGTGCCCCGCAGGGTCGCCCAGTTCTGCTCGCCCTTCTTGCCGAACCCGATCCCCGGGTCGAGGATCACCCGCGACGGTGCGATGCCCGCCGCAGCCGCGGCCTCGACCCGTTCTGCGAGCTCGGCGAGGACGTCGGTCACGACGTCGGCGTACGCGGCGCGGGCGTACATGTCGGCCGACGGCCCGCGCCAGTGGCCCAGCACGACATCGGCTCCGGTCGCGGCGACCGCTGCGAGGAGCTCCGGATCGGCGAGCCCGCCCGACACGTCGTTGACCAGCCGGGCACCGGCGTCGACGGCCGCCACGGCCGTCGACGCGTTCATCGTGTCGATGCTCACGTAGGCACCCGCCTGGGCGAGCGCGCGCACCACGGGGACGACCCGCTCCTGCTCGACGGCGGGCGCGACCCGCTCCGAGCCGGGACGCGTCGATTCCCCGCCGACGTCGAGGATGTCGGCGCCCTGCACGCGCAGCGCGAGCCCGTGGGCGACGGCGGCCTCGGCATCCAGGTACCGCCCGCCGTCGCTGAACGAATCGGGCGTGACGTTCACGATGCCCATCACGAGAGTCATTCGCGGCTCCCGAGCAAGGCGATCAGCTCGGCGCGCGCCACGGGATCGGCGAGCTCGCCCCGCGCGGCGATGGTGACGGTCGAGGCATCCGCCTGCTGCCCGCCCCGCATCGTCACGCACTCGTGAGCGGCGTCGAGGACGACCAGCACGCCCCGCGTGTCGAGCGACCCCGCGATCACGTCGGCGATCTGCTCGCCCAGGCGCTCCTGCACCTGCGGCCGCGACGCCAGGATGTCGACGACCTTCGGCAGCGCGCCCAGCCCGACCACCTTCTCGCCCGGCAGGTACGCGATGTGGGCGTGCCCGCGGAAGGGCAGCAGGTGGTGCTCGCACACGGAGCGGAAGCGGATGTCGCGCATCATCACCGCCCCGGACGGAAGGGTCTCGGGCGCCGGCCCGCGCGTCACCGAGATGGTGTGCGCGAGCGGGGCGGACGGGTCCTCCCCCACTCCGGCGAAGAACTCGCCATACGCGTCGGCCACCCGGCCGGGCGTCAGACGCAGCCCCGGACGGTCGGGGTCCTCCCCGATCGCCTCGAGCAGTTCACGCACGAGCGCGGCGACGCGCTCACGGTCCACGGCCACGCGCCCGAGCCTACGCGGTCGCGGGACGCGCCTGACCGGTCGGGCGGCGCTGCGGAGCCTTCTCGGTCACGGGCTGCTCGGCCTCGGTCTGAGCGGCCGCTCCGACCGGCTCGGGGCGGGCGGGAACGGTCACCGGAGGGAGCACGGAGACGGGCCGCTGCTCGCTCGAGAGCCACTGCGGACGCGGAGGCAGTCGCTTGACATCCTTGAAGATCTCGGCGAGCTCGAGGTGGTCGAGCGTCTCCTTCTCGAGGAGCTCGAGAGCGAGCTTGTCGAGGATGTCGCGGTTCGCGTTGATGACCTCGTAGGCCTCGTTGTGGGCCTGCTCGATGAGTCCGCGCACCTGGACGTCGACACGCTCGGCGATGCGCTCCGAGAAGTCGCGGCCGTGGCCCATGTCACGGCCCATGAACACCTCGCCCGACGACGAGCCGAGCTTGACCGGGCCGACGTCGTTGGTCATGCCGTACTCGGTCACCATCTTGCGGGCGATGCTCGTCGCCTTCTCGATGTCGTTGGAGGCACCGGTGGTCGGGTCGTGGAACACGATCTCCTCGGCGACGCGACCGCCCATGGCGTAGGCGAGCTGGTCCTGCAGCTCGTTGCGCGTCACGGAGTACTTGTCTTCGAGAGGGAGCACCATCGTGTAGCCGAGCGCCTTGCCGCGGGGCAGGATCGTGACCTTCGTGACCGGGTCGGTGTGGTTCATCGCCGCCGCTGCGAGCGCGTGACCGCCCTCGTGGTACGCGGTGATGAGCTTCTCCTTGTCCTTCATCACACGGGTGCGGCGCTGCGGACCGGCGATGACGCGGTCGATGGCCTCGTCGAGGGCGCGGTTGTCGATCAGCTGGGCGTTCGAGCGGGCGGTGAGGAGCGCGGCCTCGTTCAGGACGTTGGCGAGGTCGGCGCCGGTGAACCCCGGCGTCTTGCGCGCGACGACCTCGAGGTCGACGCCGTCGGCGAGCGGCTTGCCGCGGCCGTGCACCTCGAGGATCTTCGTGCGGCCCTTGAAGTCGGGCGCGTCCACGCCGATCTGACGGTCGAAGCGGCCCGGGCGCAGCAGCGCGGGATCGAGGATGTCGGGGCGGTTGGTCGCCGCGATGACGATGACGTTGACCTTGGGGTCGAAGCCGTCCATCTCGACGAGCATCTGGTTGAGCGTCTGCTCGCGCTCGTCGTGGCCGCCGCCCATGCCGGCGCCGCGGTGACGGCCGACGGCGTCGATCTCGTCGATGAAGATGATCGCCGGCGACGTCTCCTTCGCCTGATTGAAGAGGTCGCGCACGCGGCTCGCGCCGACGCCGACGAACATCTCGACGAAGTCCGAGCCGGAGATCGAGTAGAACGGTACGCCGGCCTCACCGGCGACCGCGCGGGCGAGGAGGGTCTTGCCCGTTCCGGGAGGGCCGTACAGGAGCACGCCCTTGGGGATGCGGGCGCCGACCGCCTGGAACTTCGACGGATCCTTGAGGAAGTCCTTGATCTCCTCGAGCTCCTCGATCGCCTCGTCGGAGCCGGCGACGTCCTGGAACGTGACCTGCGGCATCTCCTTGGTCACGAGCTTGGCGCGCGACTTGCCGAACTGCATCACCTTGCTTCCGCCGCCCTGGGCGCTCGAGAGCAGGAACCAGAACAGCAGGCCGAGGAGCAGGATCGGGATGAGCAGCGAGATGAAGCCGTCGAACCAGCTCGCGCGGGGGACGGCGTCGTTGAACCCGTCCTTCGGGTCGGCGGCGTCGATCGCCGCGACGACCTCATCGGCACGCGCCGAGACGTAGTAGAACTGCACGTCGCTCGCGCCCTCGTAGTCCTCGGAGAGCTTCATGTCGACCCGCTGGTCGCCGTCGGTGTTGACGACCTCGGTGACCGTGCTGCCGTCGAGGAGCTCGAGACCCTCCTGCGTGGAGATCTGCTTCGCGCCGTTCAGGCTCGAGATGAGCGAGAACCCCACGATCAGGAAGACCCCGATCAGCAGGACGTAGAAGAGCGGGTTGCGGGTGATCTTCTTGAAGTCCATGGTGCGGGCGCGAGCCCGATCCCTTTCGTCGACGAACCGGCCGCGCGAGTTCGAGTCGGCGCGCCGGCGGTGGAATCAGGGTATCGCGGGGCTCCTATGCCCCGTCTGTGCATTCGCCGGGGGCGTAATCGCAGACCGCTGGGAGCCTCAGCTGTAGACGTGCGGCGCCAGGATCGCGACATCCCGCAGGTTGCGGTACTTCTCGGCGTAGTCGAGGCCGTAGCCGATGACGAACTCGTTCGGGATGTCGAAGCCGACGTACTTGCAGTCGACCTCGACCTTCGCGGCATCGGGCTTTCGGAGCAGGGCGAAGACCTCGATGGAGGCCGCACCGCGCGACTCGAAGTTCTCGAGGAGCCAGCTGAGGGTCAGACCGGAGTCGATGATGTCCTCGACGATGAGGACGTGCTTGTCGTGGAGGTCGGTGTCGAGGTCCTTGCGGATCTGCACGACACCGCTCGACTTCGTGCCGGCACCGTACGACGACACCGCCATCCAGTCCATCGGAACGGTCATCGGCAGCGCGCGAGAGAAGTCGGCCATCACCATGACGGCCCCCTTGAGCACGCCGACGAGCAGGAGGTCCTTTCCGGCGTAGTCCTCGGCGACCCGGGCCGCGATCTCTTCGAGCTTCGCGTGGATCTGCTCCTCGGTGACCAGGATCTTGGTGAGTTCGCTCTGGATGTCGGCCGCGCGCATGGTGAGAGTCTAGGCGTCGCCGGTCGACGTGAACTCGAGGCGGCCGCCGAGGCGGCGGGCGCGGCATCCGGGCAGGTCGATGGGGCCCTGGCCCGACCAGTCGGTGACCAGCCTCGCGACCTCGAGGGTCTGCGCGCGCGTCAGACTCCGATGGAACTCGCTGGCCACGACGTGGCGGATGATCCGGTGGCGCAGGGCCGCGGGATTCGCGGCGAGCGCGGCCACCGACACCGAGATGCCGGCTTCGGCGTGCTCGACGATGTCTTCGATCGTCTCGTCGATCATGTCGTCGAAGGCCTCGGCGTCCTCGCGCAGTTGAGCGGCGGTGCGGGCGAGCGCCTCGGCGATGCCCGGGCCGAGCTCGGCCTCGAGGACGGGCAGCACCGTCTCCCGAACCCGCACCCGGCTGTAGCGCGGGTCGGAGTTGTGCGGGTCGTCCCACGCGTCGAGCCCCTCGGCGACACAGGCCGCGCGGGTGGTCGCGCGGCGCACCTCGAGGAGCGGACGCAGCAGGGCGACGCCGTCGAGATCGGATGCCGCGGCCATGCCCTGCAGGCTCGAGCCCCCCGCACCGCGGGCGAGGCCGAGCAGCACCGTCTCGGCCTGGTCGTCGAGGGTGTGGCCGACGAGCACCGCGGCCGCTCCTCGGTGCCGCGCGACATCCGTGAGCGCCCGGTACCTCGCGTCGCGTGCGGCCGCCTCCGGCCCGCCGTCGCCGGCGACGATCACGCGCTGGACCACCGTCTCGAGCCCCAGCGCTGACGCCGTCGACGCGGCGGCGGACGCGGCATCCGCCGATCCGTCCTGCAGTCCGTGGTCGATCGTGACCGCGACGGCCCGCAGGCCGAGCTTGGGCGCCTCGAACGCGACGGCCGCGGCGAGCGCGAGCGAGTCGGCGCCGCCGGAGAGACCGACGACGACGGCCTGGCCGGTCGGGATGCCGGCGAGCGCACGGCGCACGGCCAGCCGCACCTCGGCGACCGCGGGATCGAGACCCGGTCGATGCTGTTCCACCCACCCACCGTACTGATCGCCGGGACGCCGACGAGGCGTCAAGGATTCAGGAGACACGCCGCGGCCGACCCCGTCAGAACGCCTCACGACCGCGCTTCTCCTGAATCTGTGACGGCCCGGGCCCACGACTAGGCTTGTCGCGGCATCCCACCGTCTTTCGAAGGAGTTCCCCATGGGCGCGTACGACGCCGTCATCGAGATCCCGCGCGGCAGCCGCGTGAAGTACGAGGTCGACCACGGCACCGGCCGTGTCTTCCTCGACCGCATCCTCTACACCGCGTTCGGCTACCCGACCAACTACGGGTTCTTCGAGAACACGCTCGGCGAGGACGGCGACCCGCTCGACGTGCTGGTGCTGCTCGACTTCGACCTCGCCCCCGGCGTGCTCGCGAGCGTGCGTCCCGTCGGCGTGCTGAAGATGAGCGACGAGGCCGGCGGCGACGACAAAGTCGTTGCCGTGCTCGGCAAGGACCCGCGCTGGGCGCACATCCAGGACGTGAACGACATCCCCGAGTACACGCGCAAGGAGATCGAGCACTTCTTCGAGCACTACAAGGACCTCGAGCCCAACAAGTGGGTCAAGGTCGACGAGTGGGCGAGCGCGGCCGAGGCGGAGCGTCTCGTCGGCGAGGCGTTCGACCGATTCAAGGAGCACGAGGGCGAGACCCGCACCCAGGGTGAGGGCGTCGCCCCCAGCACGCTCTGACCTGCCGAATCGAAGAGCGGATGCCGTCACGGCATCCGCTCTTCGTCGTTCCGGCGTCGCGCGGGCCGGTCAGACCGAGATGCCTCGATCGGCCATGAAGTAGATGGGATTCACGGGGCCGCCGCCGATGTACACCTCGAAGTGGAGGTGGCAGCCGAACGAGTTGCCGGTGTTGCCCTCGCTGGCGATGAGCTGACCCGCGTTGACCCGCTGGCCCGGGCGGACGAAGATCCCGCCGTTGCGGATGTGGCCGTAGCCGGTGCCCACACCGCCGCCGTGGTCGATCTTGATGTAGTTGCCGTAGCCGCCGTTGTATCCGGCGTAGACCACGGTGCCGCCGTGGGCGGCGTAGATGCCCGAGCTGCACCCGGCCGCGAGGTCGACGCCGTAGTGGAACCCGCTCGAGCAGTAGCCGCTGCCGCACTGCACGCTGCGGGGGCCGTATCCGGAGCTGCGATAGCCGGAGGACGGGCGCGCCCAGCCCGACCCGCCGATCGATCCGCCGCCGCCACCGCCGCCACCGCCGCCCTGATTGAGCTTCTCGGCCTCTTCACGGGCACGGCGCTCTGCCTCTTCACGCGCTTTGCGGGCGGCCTCCGCGGCCGCCTTCACTCCGGCCTCGTACTGCGCGACGGTGCGGGCCGTGGTGTCCTGGAGCGCGGCCAGCTGGCCCTCGAGCACTCCCTTGCGGGCGTTCTGCTCGTCGAGCGCGGCCTGCGCCTCGTCGGCGGCCTTCTGCGACGCGATCATCTTCTGCTCCGCGACCTGCTGAAGCCGGTCGCGCTCGACGCGCTGCACCTCCGCCTGATCGGTGAGGCTCTGGGCGGAGTCGCGGGCGGTGACTGCGTCGGCGTACACGGCCTGGTTGCGCTCGAGCAGCTTGTCCATCGTGCCGAGGCGTGCCAGCAGATCGTCGGCAGAAGCGGCCGAACCGGAGAAGAACAGCTCGAGCGAGGTGTCGTCGCCGCCGTTGCGATAGAGCTGGGCGGCCACGCGGCCGGCCTTGTTCGCCGCATCCACCGCCGCCTGCGCCTGCTCGTCGGCCTGCAGCTGGAGCTGCTCGGCGCGGTAGACGGCGTCGAAGTACTCCTGCTGGGCGACGTAGAACTCGTCGGCGAGCTGCTCGGCGATCGCCTTCTTGGCGGCGACGTCGTCGGCGAGCGCCTGGATCAGGTTCTGGATGCGGGTGACCTCGGCCGCCTTGGCGGCTTGATTGGCCTTCGCCCGCTGCACGTCGTCCCACGAGGGGTAGCCCGCGGCGAACGCCGGGGCGACGAGCGGGCCGCCCACGGCGCCCAGGGTGGCGAGGGCGATGGCCCCGACGCCGAGCGCGCCGCGACGGCTCATCGAGGGCCACAGGGTGCGACGTTCACGCGGAGACGGTGCGCAGCCGCACTCATCGAGGGCGTCGTCGGTACTCACCAGACCTCCCCTCGTGACGTGAACACGTTTCACAGTAGCAACATCAGTCACATCCGCAACCGGTCTGCGATCATGCGACTCACCGCCTCGGGACAGCGGTCGCCAGGCCAGTGTCATCCGCGATGCGTCGATACACAAGGTCGCCACGCCCTCGATTGGCGCATTCGCATTCCATTGCGTATGCTTGACCCTCGGTAAGGCCGAGCCCCCGGGCTCACCCGGCCCCATCGTTTAGCGGCCTAGGACGCCGCCCTTTCACGGCGGTAGCACGGGTTCGAATCCCGTTGGGGTCACTCTCCGAAACTGATAACTGAATAGCATGGCCCTGTAGCGCAGTTGGTTAGCGTGCCGCCCTGTCACGGCGGAGGTCGCGGGTTCAAGTCCCGTCAGGGTCGCTCCGAGCGACGGGTCCTTCTTCGGGGGGACCTTTCGTCTAGGACGCGGCAGCAGTGTGAATTCGCGTACGCCGCGCGGCTCTGTAGCTCAGTTGGTAGAGCGCACGACTGAAAATCGTGAGGTCACGGGATCGACGCCCGTCGGAGCCACTGAGACCCTCTTCTGGCTTCTACAGGAGGGGGTTTCTTCATGCCCCCGGCGGCCCGCCGTCCAGAAGCGCAAGCCGTGGCGAGCCGGGCGCAAGGGCGCGCGCGACGGTCACGGCCGACCGGATCGCGCTCTCGTGCGAGTCGGCGTCGTCGGTGTACAGCCCCGCCAGCCACAGCCCGTGATCGCCCTGCAGCCGCCTGAGCCGTCGCTGCGCATCGAAGTAGGCGAGGTCGATCGCGCCGTGCTCGTACTCGGCGAGCGCGTAGACCGGCTCGGGCAGCTTCCGGTCGAACGTCACCCAGCTCTTGAAGACCGGCACCGAACGCCGCGGGTTCCAGATCGACAGTGCACTGTGGGCGCCGTCCCACCGCGCGTTGACGACCGACCATGCGGCGCGGTCGCGCGGCATCCGTCTCGGGTCGCCGTGGATCGCGACCCTGGTGTCGAAGTACGAGAATCGCTCGAGCTGCGCGGCCGCCGTCCCGAGCTCGGGGATCCCTCCGATCAGCCCTCGGGCCTGCCGCGCGTTCGTCGCCACGACGACCCGGTCGAAGGGGTGAAACTCACCGGCGGCGTCCGCCACGGTGAAGCCGCGAGCGTCGCGGGTGATTCCGCGGACGTCTGCGCCGAGCCGCACGCTGGTGCGGACCAGTCCGCCGGCCAGGGCGTCGATGTAGACCCGCAGCCCGCCCGGGATCTCGCTCTGCATCGGGGGCCGCAGCCCTCCGGGCAGGTTCGCGCCGAGGTAGTAGAGCGCGTTGTAGGCGGCGAACTCACGGAACTGCTCGGGCTCGACGCACCAGAACGACAGCAGCAGCGGGAACAGGAAGTCGTCGACGAACTCCTTCGGGAGGCGGCGGCTCTCCAGGTAGGCGGAGATCGTGACGCTGGTGTCGCGGCGTTCGCGGAATGCCGGGATGCCGGCGAGGAATCGCCGGAACCGCAGCAGCGTGCTCACCGCCTTCGGCGTGAGCGACGACCACACCGGCCCGCCGGGCCCGAACGGCGGCATGACCACGGCGCCGCCCCGCTGCGCGGAGAACACCGTCAGCGTCGCGGGGTACGCGCGGCGGGGCACCGCCAGCACGTCGAGCAGGCGGTTGAACGTGCGGTAGCTCGCACCCGGCGCGAAGAACTGGAATCCGGCGTCGACATCGAGACGCCCCTGGTCCGTCACGATCGCGACGGTGTGCGCGTGCCCGCCGAGCCGCTCGTCCTTCTCGAACAGGGTCACGTCGTGCTCGCCGTCGAGCAGCCAGGCGGTCGTGAGCCCCGCTGCTCCTCCTCCGATGACGGCGACCCTCACACCACTCCCGCCTCCGCCGCGTGCTCGGATGCCGGGACCGGCGTCTTCCGTCGCGCGTGGCTTCAATCTAGGCCCGTGGTCCGAACCTCAAGAAATGCTGAAGTTCCCACGAATAGGGTGTCCCCCATATGGGGGACACGATACATTGGCCTTACTGCGGATCCCGGGCATTCTGGGGAAGACGGCTTCTGGGGAAGCCCGCCCGAGATTCGCATAAAGGGGAACGTGGTCTGGGGCCACGGGAATTTCCGTATTGGGGATGCGGACGGCCTCCTCGAGGGACTCGGTGCAACCGGTCTCCCGGGGGGGCCGACACCTTTTCCGGGTGGGGCCGGGTCAGCCGCCGAGCACCACATCCACCTGGATCTCGGACGCGAGCCGCTCCAGATCGGCCGTGACCGTCGCGAGATCGACGGATGCCGGCATCCGCGCGCTGATCGTCGCCTCGAACAGGCGTCCGCCGTACATCGCCGCGTCCCGAGTCTCGCTCGTCATCCGATCGATCGACAGATCGTGAGCGCGGAGTGCGGCCGAGATCTCACGCACGATGCCGGGGTGGTCGTTGCCGAGCACCCGGATCGTCAGCAGACGCGGCGGCGCGGCATCCCGCGCACCGTCGGCACCCGAATGCACGCTCACGGTGAGGAGGCCGTCGAGCGACGAGAGCGCCGCTCGGAGATCGTCCACACGATCGGGCGCGAGGGAGATCTGGACGATCCCGGCGAAGGCACCCGCGAGCTCGGCGAGCTCACTGTTCTCCCAGTTGCCGCCGTGGGCGTCGACGACGTCCGCCACCGCGGCGACCAGCCCCGCACGGTCGTCGCCGACGAGGGTGAGGACGAGCGTAGTCATGGTCTCAGCGTAGCGACCGCATGCGGAACGCCGACTGTCGGGCCGGTTCAGCCCTCGCGCTCGGCCAGCATCTCCTGCATGCGAGCGATCTCGATGCCCTGGTCTGCCTCGACGTGACGAGCGAACGCGTCGATCTCGGACTCCTGGCCACCGCCCGCCGCGTAGAGCTCGCGGACCATCTGGATCGCGCCCTCGTGGTGGCGGATCATCGACTCGAGGAACAGCACGTCGAACGCGTCACCCTCGGCCGCCTCGAGCTGTGCCAGCTCGGCCTCGGTCAGGACGCCCGGCATGTCGGCCGGGTGGTCGTCATGCGAGGCATCCGGATCCCGCACCGGCTCGCCTCGGGTCTGCAGCCACTTCTCCAGCTGGGTCATCTCGTCGGTCTGGCTCACGTCCATGCGCTCGGCGAGGAGCAGGACGTCGGAGCCCTCCGCCCGCTCTTCGACGTAGCCGACCATCTCGATCGCCTGCGAGTGGTGGTGGAGCATCTCCCGCACGAAGACGACGTCCTCTTCGACATACGTCGGCGTGCCGAGCCCGGCGGCCTCCTCCGGCGAGAGCGTGCGGTTCGGCTCGCCCGGCCCCCCGAGCTGCACGACCGGCGTCGTGGGCAGCGGCGCGACCTCGTCCGGCTCGGCGGTGCACCCCGCCAGCCCGGCGATGAGGAGCACAGCTGCGCTCAGTGAGACCAGCCGGGTCGGCGTCGGCATCATCGAACCTCTCGTGGGGGGCGTCGCTCCATCTTGCGCGGCCGGACGGCCGGAAGCGAGCGGGCGAAACGAAGAATTCACGATCGCGGTAGCGGTGACTCGCGCGCCACCGATACGTTCCATTCATATAACTGCATATCCGTGAAGTATGCGAAGTGCGATCGGTCCCTCCCCCAGAAGGGGCGGAATGCACTTCGGCCTGAGCAACAAACCGACATATCGATGACGCATCGCTGATTTGGGAGGGCCACATCCGCATGAACACACGATCACCCCAGGGATCGCGCTGGAGAACACGAACACTCGCCGCCGTCGGCGCGCTGGTGCTCGGACTCTCGCTGACGACCGCGACCTCCGCGCTCGCCGACACCCCCGACTCCGACCCGCGCGAAGGACTGGCGCCGGGTCTCCACGACGCCGAGCAGGCCGCGAGCAACATCGCGCTCCTGTCCGCTCAGCAGAAGACCGCGCCGTTCACGACGAACTCCGACCTGGCCTTCACCGGCGACTACGCCATCGCGGGCAACTACTTCGGCTTCCAGATCTACGACGTCAGCGACCCGGCCGCTCCGTCGCTCAGCGGCACGTTCGTGTGCCCGGGCGGTCAGGGCGACGTGTCTGTCTACGGCGACCTGCTGTTCATGTCGGTCGAGTCCGCTCCGGGCCGCCTCGACTGCGGCACGCAGACCACACCGACCACCGACCCGCAGAGCTTCCGCGGCGTGCGCGTGTTCGACATCAGCGACATCCTGAACCCGGTGCAGCTCACCGCCGTCCAGACGTGCCGCGGCTCGCACACGCACACGGTCGTCAAGGATCCCGACGATGACGAGAACGTCTACGTCTACGTCTCCGGCACCGCCGGCGTCCGCTCGTCGGCCGTCCTGGCCGGCTGCACCGGTCAGCCCACGAGCAACACGCTCGAGGCTCACCTCGACGCCAACGGCGACCCGATCCTCTCGTCCCGGTTCCTGGTCGAGGTGATCAAGGTTCCGCTCGCGGCACCCGAGACCGCCGCCGTCGTGAACGAGGCGCGCCTGTTCACGGATGCCGCGACCGGCAGCCCCGCGGGCCTCTGGCCGGGCGGCAGCCATGGCGAGGGGCTCCAGAGCACGTCGGCGACGGACGCGTGCCACGACATCACGGCCTATCCCGAGATCGGCCTCGCGGCCGGCGCGTGCGAGGGCAACGGCATCCTGATCGACATCAGCGACCCGGTGAACCCGGTGCGCCTCGATGCGGTGACCGACCCGCGCTTCGCGTACTGGCACTCGGCGACGTTCAACAACGACGGCGCCAAGGTCGTGTTCACCGACGAGTGGGGCGGCGGAAGCTCGCCGCGCTGCCGCGCCGAGGACCCGCAGAACTGGGGCGCGAACGCGATCTTCGACATCGTCGACGGTCAGCTGGAGTTCCGCAGCTACTACAAGATGCCCGCGGTCCAGACGGCGCAGGAGAACTGCGTCGCCCACAACGGCTCGCTCATCCCGGTGCCCGGACGCGACATCATGGTGCAGGCCTGGTACCAGGGCGGTCTCTCGATCTTCGACTTCACCGACAGCGCCAACCCGGTCGAGATCGCGTACTTCGACCGTGGACCGAACGACGGCACCCGTCTGGTGACCGGCGGCTACTGGTCGACGTACTGGTACAACGGGAACGTGTTCGGCAACGAGATCGGACGCGGCTTCGACAGCCTCGGCCTCACGCCGAGCGAGTACCTGAGCGAGAACGAGATCACGGCGGCGGGCGAGTTCCAGCTGGATCACTTCAACGCGCAGGCGCAGCCGCGGTACGACCACGACCCGAGCTTCGCGGTGGTCCGGTCTTACGTCGACCAGGCGGAGCGCGCCGGCGACCTCGACGGCAAGGCGCTCACCGAGGTGCGCAAGCACGTCGACAAGGCCGAGAAGCTCGCCGACGGCCCCGCCGCCGGACGTGCTGTGGTCGCCCAGCTCGACAACGCCGCCCGTAAATCGGGAGCCGCGTCGGACTCGGCGCTGGTGGAGGCGCTGGCCGCTCTGGCCGGCACCTTCAGCTGACCGACTGATCGGAGGGCGCTCGGTGGCTTCGGCCGCCGGGCGCCCTTCGCGTCCGACCGGCGCTCAGTGCCCCTGGCGCAGCTCGGCCGGCACCGGGAACGGCAGCCGGAATCGCTCGAGGTCGGCGCCCACGGCGGAGGCCGCGCCGAACTCGTCGGCCACCACAGTCACACCGCGAGGACTCGCCTCCGCGATCCGGACGGGCCGTTCGCGCCCGTCGGGGAAGGTCAGCGTCCATCGGTCGGCGAGGTAGCCGATGCCGAGCTCCTCGAGCAGATCCTCGGCTTCGAGCCACTCCAGCGGTTCGACGGTGAGCGCACGGCCGAGCAGGTCGTGCACGCGGAATCCGTCGCCGTCGGCGACCATCCAGCCCAGTGTCTCGCCATCGGGGCGGCGGTGTTCGATCCAGTCGGCGGGCAGCACGGCGGCGAGCCTAGCAGCGCAGCGACGCGGTCGGCTGGTCACGGGCGGGGCACCTCGGGTGGGATGGCATCGGTCCGCTCCGCCATTGCTCGTAGACTTCAGCGAGACCACGCGAGAGGGGTGACCGACGTGCGGGTGGTGCATCTCGTGTGCTCGACCGGCTTCGCCGGGGTCGAGCGGTACATGGTGAACGTCGCGATCGGCCTCGTCCGCGCCGACGTGAGCGTCGTCGTCATCGGCGGAGACGACAGCCAGATGCGTTCCGCGTTCGCCGGCACCGACGTCGAGTGGCTCCCCGGTCACGACATGCGCAGCGCGCTCGCGTCGCTTCGCACGTCGCCGGTCCCCGACATCCTCCACACCCACATGTCGCAGGCGGATCTCGTGGGCTGGTGGTACCGGCGCGGGACCGGTCGGCGCTCGCGGCACGTGAGCACACGGCACTTCGCCGGCCGGCGTGGGGGCAGCGCCGTCGCCCGAGCGCTCTTCCGGCCGATCGGGCAGTCGCTGGCGGCACAGATCGCGATCTCGCACTTCGTCGCGCAGAACGTCGAACCCCCCGCCGAGGTCGTGTACTCGGGCGTCGAGTCGACGGATGCCGTCACGCCGCGCGGCCGCTTCGTCTTGGCCGCGCAGCGACTCGAACCCGAGAAGAAGACGGCGGATGTCATCGAGGCGTGGGCTCGCTCCAGCGGCCCCCGGGACGGCTGGCGGCTCAGGATCGCCGGTGACGGCTCGGAGCGCGATGCGCTCGAGGGTCTCGCACGAAGCCGCCAGGTCGCGGAGTCCGTCGACTTCCTCGGCCACCGGACCGACGTCCCCGACCTCCTCGCCTCGGCTGCGCTCGTCGTCGCCCCGACGCCCCGGGAGGGACTCGGAATCCTCGTGCTCGAAGCGATGGCTCACGGCACCCCCGTCGTCGCCGCGGGTGGCGGCGGGCATCTCGAGACGGTGGGGATCGCAGCGCCCGGCCTCCTCTTCGCGCCCGGCGACACGGCGGCCGCGGCTCGGATCATCGACGAACTGCTCGCCGACCCCCTGCTGCGGAAGTCGTCCGGCGACGCACTCCGAGGACTCCAGCAGGAGCGCTTCACGATCGAGGCCCAAGTCGCGGGCACCCGAGCGGTCTACGAGCGGCTGTTCACGTGAGCCGCGACCTCGTCGTCCTGTCGCTCGAGTCATGGGACGACATCTGGCGCCGGAACCAGTACCTCATCGACGGGCTGCTCCGCCGCGATCCATCGCTGCGTGTGCTCTTCGTCGAGCCGTCCAACGATCTCCTGCATTCGGCCATCTCCGGTCGGGGTGTGAAGCGAGGGCGCGGACTGCGGGCCGCGCAGGGATACGAGGGCAGGCTTCACCTCTTCCAGCCCGACAAGCTGATGCCGCGGGTCGCCGGTCCTGCCGCAGACGCGCTGCTCCGCGGAGAGGTGCGCCGAGCCGTCCGCCGGCTCGGCCTCTCTTCGCCCGTGCTGTGGGTGAACGACCCCAGCTGGGCGGGACTCGTGACCGCCACCGACTGGCCGAGCGTGTACGACATGACGGACGACTGGCTCGCAGCCGATCGCCCCGACCGCGAGCTCCGCCGCATCGCCGCCAACGAGCGGGTGCTCATGGCACGCTGCGCCGCGGTCGTGGTGTGCTCGGAGGGCCTGCGCGAGACGCGCAGCTCGCAGCGGGATGTCGTCCTCGTCCCGAACGCCGTCGACGTGGAGCGGTATCGGCTCCCGCGCGTGCGGCCCGCCGATCTGCCGGAGCGCGCGGCGGTGTACGTCGGCACGCAGCACGAGGACCGGCTCGACGTCGAGCTCGTCCTGCGGACCGCGGATGCCGCGGCCTCCGTCGACGGTTCGATCGTGCTCGTCGGCCCCTCAGCTCTCGCGGCGGCCAACGTCGCGCGACTGGCGGCCCATCCGCGCGTGGTCCTGCTCGGCCCGAGGCCCTTCACCGACGTGCCGGCCTACTTGCAACACGCCACCGTGCTCGTCGTGCCGCACGTCGTGAACGACTTCACCGACAGTCTCGACCCGATCAAGCTGTACGAGTACCTCGCCGTCGGGCGGCCGATCGTCAGCACTCCCGTCGCGGGCTTCCGATCGCTGACGAGCGCGTCCGTGACGATAGCGGATGCCTCGGACTTCGCCGGCGCCGTCGGCGAAGAGCTTGCGACGGACCGACCGACCGTCGTCGAGTCGACTGTGCCCGATTGGGCGGACCGCGTCTCGGCGTTCGGCGACGTGCTGGCGCCGCTCTACGTCCGCTGACTCAGTACGCGCCCTCGGACTTGAGAACCGCTCCGACGGTCTTGCAGAGGATGAGCAGGTCGCCGACGACCGACCAGTTCTCCACATACCGCAGGTCGAGACGAACGCTCTCCTCCCACGACAGGTGCGAGCGACCGCTGACCTGCCAGGGACCTGTGATGCCCGGGCGGATGTAGAGGCGGCGATACGTGTCGTTCGCGTAGTAATCCGTCTCGCGAGGCAGCGGCGGGCGCGGCCCCACGATGCTCATGTGGCCGAGCAGGACGTTGAAGAACTGGGGAAGCTCGTCGATCGAGAACTTGCGCAGGATCGCCCCCACGCGTGTGACACGGGGGTCGCTCTTCATCTTGAAGAGCGGACCCGATCCTTCGTTGTCCGCTGCGACCACGTGGAGCATGTCCTCGGCGTCGACCCGCATCGAGCGGAACTTGAACATCGGGAACACTTCGCCGTCACGCCCGACGCGCGGCTGCGTGAAGAAGACCGGGCCCTTGCTCTCGAGCCGGATCGCGAGGGCGATGAACGGCGTCGCGAGGCCGACGAACACGAGCGCGATCGACGCAAGGAAGATGTCCAGGGCGCGCTTGGCGAGGTGCCGGCCGCCCTCGAAAGTCGGGATCTCGACCTGGATGAGCGGCAGGCCTTCGACGGGTCGCAACGACATGCGGGGTCCGGCGACGTCGACCAGAGGGCTCGAGAGGGAGAGCTCGGCGGCCGTGCCCTCGAGCTGCCAGGTGAGCCGCTTGACGTAACCCCGGTCGCCCTCCGGCAGACTGGCGAGGATCACGGAGTCCGCACCGAGCGCCTCGGCCTGTGCGCGGACGTCGGCGACCTCTCCGACCGAAGGAAAGCGGCGGTCGTCCACGACCACGTCGCCACCGTGCGGGTCGTCGAGGATCACTCCGACGACCTGATACGCGTGCAGTCCGTCCGTCTGGAGGCTGTCGATGACGTACTCGACGTCGTAGCGGTTTCCGACGACGAGGGCCCGCGACACGAAGTGGCCCGCGACGCGCTGGCGCTGGAGCCATCGACGCGAGATCCACCGGCTTGCCAGAATCCCCAAGGTGCCGAGCGGCAAGGCGATGAGCAGCTGCGTGCGAATGCCCTGCGACTGCATGATGACGAACGCGATCGCGGCGATCCCGAACGCCATCCCCGTCGCATGAAGAACGCGGCGGTACTCGACGCCCTGCCCGATGACACGGGGCGACCGCGTCTGGAAGAGGCTCAGGAGCAGCAGCCAGATGGAGGCGGTCAGGATGAAGACTCGACCGTACTGCCACGGGGCGTCGGTCAGATCGACCTGCGCGATCGCTGCGATCTGGATCCAGGCCGCGACGCCTGTCGATGCGATCACGACACCGGTGTCGGCGAGGCGGAGGCGCCAGCGGTACGCGCGCTCCCAGCGGAGCCGGTTCTCGAGCGTCGTGTTCGCCGTCGGTGCGACTGCGGCCCTGAACTTGGGCTCTGCACGGTCCACCGAAACCAACGGTGCGGGCGGATTGCCCGCGAAAGGGGTCGCCGCCAGGCGCTGCCCCTCGTCGATAGTCGTCACGACGTTGCCCTCCCCAGTGGGCACAAAGCACGAACGTCCGTAGACGTGCGTGGCATTCCCCAGTTACCCGCGATCCCACACCGCGGTCATATATCCCTGCGTCTGCTGCTTCCCTGCGTCCTCACCTTCCCAAGAGGAGGACGCGCAACAAGAGATACATAGCGCACTCTATCGCCATCGGCGAACGAATAGTGAGAGGTTCCTCATTATTTCCGAAGGGTTGGCCAAGGGCACTCGCAGAGCGTCGCCGCCGCGACGAGACTGAAGCCGGCGGGATCCGTATCCGTCGTGCGCCCCTCCACCGGCGAGGCGTACAGTTGAACCAAGTCCCTGACCAGGCGTGCAGAAACTGGGCGTGATGCTCGCCGTTCGGGCCAGGGACTCGGTGAGGTCACACGGGGGAACCGAGTCAGCCGACCGGTCAGGTATCTGAACGGCGGTCGAACGACTCTTCCCGGGGGAGCGTAGAACCGGACTGGGGAGGGACCATGACCTTGACACACGAGATCGCGGCGAACGCCGACCTCGACATCCAGCCGGAAAGCAGCGCACCGGCGGGAATCAGTCCGGAAGAGCTCAAGGCCGTGTTCCGAGACCACCCCGCGGGAATCGCCGTGATCACCGCCGATGCGGGCGACGGTCCCGTCGCCATGACCGTGTCGAGCGTCTTCTCGGTCTCCGCCGCCCCTCCGCTGATCGTCTTCTCCGCGTCGGTCCTCTCCTCGAGCACCCCGACGCTGCAGGCGGCCGAGACGGTCGTGATCCACATGATCGACACCGACTCGCTCGACCTGGCGGTGCTCTGCGCGACAAGCGGCGTCGACCGCTTCGCCGACACCGACGCCTGGACGCGGCTCGAAACCGGGGAACCGGTGTTCCACGGCGTCACGCGGCGGGTCCGCGCGCGCGTCACGAGCCGGCTCGACGCGGGCTCGTCGACCGTCATCGTCGTGCATGCGCTGGAAGCGTGGCACGACCCGGAGCACCGCCCGCAGCCGCTCGTGTACCACAACCGGACCTGGCACACTCTCAGCGACTCCAGCACCATCTCCTGAACGCCAGGCGGTCGCGCCGCGAAGCCGGCCGCCCGCGCGGACCTGGCTAGCATGTCTGAATGCGCGTCGCGATGTCGTCCTATGCCTTCAACAACGAGGGCGGCATCGAGCGCGCGTCATACGAACTGGCGCTGCGAATGGCCGACCGGATAGACCTCACTCTGGTCTCCGCGCACATCGATCCGCTGCCGCCGGCGCCTCTGACCTGGCATCGGGTGCCCATGAAGCCCGCACCGAGGTTCGCGATTCCGATGACCTATTCGGCGGCGGCGAGCCGCAGCATCCGAGGCCTCGACTTCGACGTGATCCACAACCAGGGCGGGTGCGCGACGCGCATGCAGGACGTCATCACCGCGCACAGCTGCCACCGTGCATGGTGGGAGATGAAGCTCCGCAACGGCGAGGCGCTGCGGGCCGTCGCCAACCCGTTCCACCACGCGGTGCTGCGTGTGGAGCAGTCCAACTACCGGCCGGATCGGTTCCGCCGGGCGATCGCGGTCTCGCCCAGCGTGGGTCGTGAGCTGACGCAGTACTACGGCGTCGATCCGGATCGCATCACCGTCATTCCGAACGCCGTGGACGTCACCCGCTTCCAGCCTGCGGATGCCGCGGACCGCCGCGCTCGCGTGCGTGCCGGGCACGGCTACACCGACGACGACGTCGTCCTGCTCTTCGTCGGCAAGGAGTTCCGCCGCAAGGGGCTCGCGGCGATCATCGACGCCCTGCCGTCGCTGCCCGCGGCGGCGAAGCTCCTCGTGGTGGGCGGTGCCGATCCGGCCGCCTTCCGCGCTCAGGCGAGGTCTGCGGGAGTGGGGGACCGCGTCACCTTCGCAGGCCACTCGCCCACCGTGGAGGACTACTTCCAGGCGGGGGACGTGTTCGTGTTCCCGACGATGTACGAGGCCTTCGGCCTGGTGATGCTCGAAGCTGCGGCGGCCGGTCTCCCCGTCGTCGCGACCCCGCTCGGCGTGGCTGAGGAGTTCATCGAAGTGGGCCGGAACGGCGCGTACGTCGAGCGAGACGGGGCCTCGGTCGCCCGAGCCGTCGCACCACTTGTCGCGGATCGCGATCTGCGGCGACGCCTCGGCGAGAACGCGCGGGCGGATGCGGAGCGGTACACGTCGTGGGACACCGTGGCCGCGCGGACGCTCGAGGTCTACGAGGACGTCGCGGAGGCCAAGCGTCGCGACGGGGTGCTCAGGTGATCCGCTCGGAGTAGGCGACCGGGCCCTCGAGGAAGATCGCACGCCGCCGGCGGGCGGCCCTCCGCGCGTCGCCGCCGGCGACGAGGGCGCGGACGGTGGCTCCGACGATGACGCCGGCGCGGAAGATCTGCCACCCCGCCGCGCCGAAGTGCTTTCGCTGGTACTTCTCATTGCTCGCGAAGAACATCGCCTCGCGACGCGTGCCGTCGCCGCCCGTGCCGGCACCGATGTGGGATGCCTCGACCGACGCGACGGCGATCGACCAGCCGGCGTCCCGTGCCCGCTTCTGCCAATCGACCTCTTCGGCGTACAGGAAGAATCGCTCGTCGAACGCCCCTATGTCGGCGATCGCCTCGGCTCGGAGGAGAAGCACCGAGCCGATGGCGAACCCGTGCCCCCGGTCGAATCGGCCGAGGCCCAGGGCATCGATCCATGCGCGCGCGGGACTCGGGAACGGCCACCACACTCGCGAGGGCTGCCCGGTCGCGGGATCGACCTGCGTCGCGCCCACGGCCGCGATGCGCGCCCCGCTGTGCAGGGCCCGGTGCATGTGGTGCACCGCGGCCCCGCCGATGCGGGCGTCGGGGTTGAGCAGGAGCACGTCGTCGCCACTGAGCCCGCGATCGGCCAGCGATCGAAGTGCGACGTTGACGCCCGCGCCGAAGCCCAGGTTGGCGCCGGGGTCGACGTAGTGCGCACCTCGGCGCTGCGCCAGGACCTTCGTCGCCGCCGACGAGGAGTTGTCGACGATGGTCACGGCGAATCCCTCGCCGAGCTCCTCGAGCGCTCCGTCGAGCAGCGTCGGATCCCCATAGGCGATCGCGACGACCTGCGGGGGCCTCGCCGCGCCGCCGTCGCACGTCGGGACGACGGCGCGGTACAGGGCGCTCTGCTGCTCGGCGACGCGCTCCCAGGTGAACTGGTCCGCGCGTGCGAGTCCGGCCGCCCGCAGCTCGCCCCAGCGCGCGTCGACGAGCGCGGAATCGATCCCGTCTCGGAGTGCGTCAGGATCGCCGGGCTCCACCAGCACCCCCGCATCGGCGACGACATCGGGAATCGCCCCGGATCGGCTCGCGACCACGGGGACGCCGGACGCCATCGCCTCGACCGCGACGCGGCAGAACTGTTCGAGCCACCCCGGCCAGGGGACCGACGGCACGGCGAGCAGGTCGAGTCGTCGATAGCGGTCCGCGAGCTCATCTCCCTGGGCGAAGCCGAGGAACGACACGCGGTCGGCGATGCCGAGTTCGGCGACCAGCGCGACGAGCTCGGCGTGCTGCGGGCCGTCTCCGGTGATCTCGATGCGCCATTCGGGTCGGGATGCCGCGGCCCGCAGCAGTGTCGCCACACCCTTGTACGGCTCGAGGCGGCCGACGTAGCCGATGACCGGCCCGTCCCGCGGAGCCGTGCGCGCGCCCTGCGAGAACTGCGCGGTGTCCACCCCGAGCGGGATGAGCTGCGCGGGGCCCCGCAGCCCCTTGCGTACGAGGATCTCTCCGGCCTCACGGTTGCAGACGTACGCGGCGGCAGCACCGCGGAGCGCCGCGCGCTCGAACCAGCGGAACGGGATCGGATATCGCTTCTCGATGTTCTGCGCCGAATAGAGCACGTACGGCGCGCGAGAGCGCCGAAGCCGGCGGAGGAGGAGCACCTCGGCGGTCGCGAGGGAGAACGGCTCCTCGTGCAGGTCGATGATGTCGGGCTTCGCGCCCAGCAGCCGCCAGATCGGGCGCGGGTTGTACAGGAACGCGTTCGGATGCGTGCCGATGGTGCGGGCGCCGGTGACGAAGGCATCGTCGTCCAGGTCGAGCTCGACGACCCTGCCCCCTTCGTTCCAGGATTCCGCCGAGACCATCCGAACATCGAAACCCAGCTCTCGCAGGCGTCGTTCCCGCGCCCGCCATGCCGAGACCACGCCGTGATGGGCGACGCGAAGCACTCTCATTCGGCCCCTTCCCAGGCCAGCCTAGCGACGAGCCGAATGACGCGGTCTCGCAGAACTCGTGACTGACGAATGAAGTCGCGAAGGGCTACAGTGTCAGCATCACCTGCGGGCGGCGACAGCCGATCCCCCAACCGCATACGAAGGCCCCCGACCTTTACGAAGGGATCGCCCGATGCGGACGCCGCCTGAGCCCTCGGCTCGCCGCCGAGCGCTCTCGATGATCCTGCCGGCTGTGGTGTCGGCGGTCATCCTGATACCCAACCTCGTAGTCATCGCTCTCGGGGTCGAGGACTTCCCCTTCACCACCGCACCGATGTTCGCCCACTACGTGGGTCCGGACACCACCCTCTACGCGCTCAGGCTCGAGGGTGTCCGAGACGGCGCGTCCGAGCCGTTTCCGATTCAGGAGACGAACCTCAGCTCGATCGAGTTCCAGCGGCAGCTGTCCTCCTGGTACTACCGACCGATGACAGACACCGCTCCGTTCCGCGACCTGAGCGGAGCGTCCACGCCCGAAGTGTTCGCGAAGGTCATGGCCGACTACTTCGGGGCGCTCACCGATTTCCTGCGCGAAGAGCGGGGGATCTCGTATGACGCCGTCGAACTCTACGTCGACGTCGTCGACAGCTCGGGGAACATCATCGAGAGCGAGCCGGTCGGAACCTACGACATACCGACGGACAGCTACACCCAGACGTACCGGGCAGACCGATGACGACCTCTTCACCACAGCGCGCGGCGCGGCTGACGCGTGTTCTGTCGCTGCTCTGGGTCGGTCGACTGAGCTGGCTCCGGATCGCGCTCGCGCTCGCCTTCGGTGAGCGCACACTCGAGCTGGTGCAGTCGTGGCACAACGATGTACCGCAGAACGGCGGCCACGGATGGGTGATGAGCGTCGTTCCCCAGGGGGTGACGGAGCTCCTCCTCAGCTACCCGAACCGAGTGGCGGGCGTCGTCATCGTTCTCATCGTGCTCAGTGTCATCGGACTGGGGAGCAGGCCCGCACTGTTTCTCCTGGTCCTCATCGGCCTGTTCGCGCGCGCTGTCTCGTGGAACAACGGCATCTTCGATCACGAGTCGTCCCTGACCACTCAGGTGCTGTTCGTCCTCGTCTTCGCTCCTGGCACGAACGCCGTGTCTCTCGAACACGTCGTCCGGTGGTGGCGCGGAGGTCGCAAAGATCTCCTGGCCACTCTCACCGCCCCCTATCGGCAATGGGGGGTCATGCTGATCCTGGCGCTGCTGGCCGTCACGTACACGGCATCGGGACTGTCGAAGCTGCGTTTCGGCGGCTTCGAGTGGCTGAACGGCGAAACGCTCGGGTTCTATCTCAGGGGCCTCACCGCCGGCGACACCGTGTATCTGGTCGGCGACGGGACACCCACGTGGCGGGACGACTTCGGTCTGCAGATGTACACATTCGCGAACCCGAGGTTCGGCCAGTACGAGCCGGCCGCGCTCGCGCATTTCGTCGACTGGATGGCACACACGCCCGCCGTCATGGCGGTCTTCGCGACCGCTACCGTCCTGCTCGAACTCGCCGGCTTCCTGCTCTTCGTGCCGAGGCTGCGCAGCGTTCTGCTGGTCGGCTACATCGGCATGCACACCACGATCGGCCTCCTCATGGGGCTGCCGTTCCACGAATACCAGATCATCTGCCTGTTCCTCATCGAATGGGAGCGGATCGTACCCTTCGTCCTGAACCTCTTCGCCAGGAAGCGGGACAGCTCCCACGTCGACTCAGCCAGCCTCCCACCAGACGTTCCGCGCGACCGGGCAGATTCGTCCGGCCGGTGAGGGACGATGGATGACGCGGTCAGGACTCACCGCCCGCCTGGCCCTACGAGACGTGTGGGGTCTGCCCGCGCCCGATCTCGGTATCGGGGGAGACCGGACGCCGCTCGGCATCCGCTGCAGCCGTCTCTACCGACGCCGGGCCCTCCGCCCTCGTGACCCACCGTCTCGGCAGATGCAGCCACGCAGGCTGGTCGTAGAGGACCGCGGCACGTTTCGTCAGCCGATGGATGATGAGGCTCACCACGATGGCGAAGGCCGTGAGCAGCGGCACAAGGAACGGCTCGAGGAGCGGCGGAATGACGTCGATGGAGGAGATGATGAGCCACCCTGCCGCCAGCGGGTACCACTGCAGCAGATACACGTAGAGAGTGCGTGAACCCAACTGGAAGAGCCAGTCGAACGCGGCCCACCTGGCGAGCAGGACTGCCGCACTGCAACCCGCAGCGACGGCGAGAACGCTCAACAGGAACCAGACCACCAGGTGCTGGGCCGAACTCGAGTCGGTCCCCAGCCAGCCCTGCCAGCGGGCCACGACGACGAGTGCCGCGTAGACGACGGGGGCGATGAGCGTATGCCACAACCGCAGCCGCGGGACGAATTCGCGCAGGCGGGGCCCGATCTGGGCCGCAAGCAAGAAGAAGAAGAAGTACTTGCCGACCTTGCCCCACGAGCTAGCAGGGTCGACCACCAGTCCCGACTCGCACAGCATCGTCAGCACGAAGGCCAGTGAGAGCTGAACGGCGAACGGGAGCTTTCTCGCGAACCAGCCGACCAAGAAGTACAACGCGATGGCGAAGATGAACCAGGTCGCGCCGTTCGGACCGCTGGAGTCCATCAGGAGCTCGCCCACATGACCGGGGAGTTGGAGCGCATGGAACACGCCCCACACGACGACCACCCCCGTGATGATCGACCACAGCACGTAGAGCCAGGAGAACTTGAGCACTCGGAGGTCGATGACGTCGCGCAGCCTCATCGCGAGAACGCGGGAGGCGAAGATGCCCGCCATGAAGAAGAACAGCGGCATTCGGAACGACTCGAGCACAGCCGAGTAGTCGACCCAGTGCCACACGTGCACATCGGTGACCACCGGGAACGCCGCATGAAGGAACACCACGAGGATGATCGCAATCCCCTTGGCGACGTCTATCCATCGTTCGCGCGGCTTGTCTGAGGGCATGCGCGCACCCCGCTCCCCAAGTGCAGACCCCATGTCACGAGCGATGCTCGCACTCTGCGCTGGGAAGTATACCCCTAGACCTCGGTTCGCGAGAGGTAGTCCTTCTCGGCGTCGCGAGCGACGCGGTCGCGGAAGACGCGGGCGCGTGGGCTCCGATGCGCTGGTCTTCGATCGAGCTCCCTCATCGCCGGCCGATCCCTCTCTCGACGGCGACGGGACCGCGACGGAACAGCGACATCCGAGCACGCGCAGCGCGTCCACGCTCCCCGCGGAAGACGAGCACACGCGGGATGCCTCCGACGACGATCGACCATCGGGCGACCTGCCACCCATACCAGCCGTAGTGCTTGCGGAGGAAGCGCTCGAGACCGGCTTGGAGGAAGACCTCCCGCCGATCGAGGTCGGTGCTCGTTCCGGCGCCGACGTGCATGGCAGTGACCTCTTCCACGGCGACGTTGCTCCACCCGGCCCGGTGCGCACGGTATTGCCAGTCGGCCTCCTCGGCGTAGAGGAAGAAGCTCTCGTCAAATCCCCCGACGGCGGCCAGGGCCGCCGCATTGATGAGGAGGACCGAGCCGATGACGTAACGCGGCTCCGTCTTCACCAGACGACCGAGCTTCACCGCGTCGGCGACGAACTGGATGGGCCTCGGGTACGGCCATGTCACCTGCTGGTGACTTCCGTCGGCGTACACCTGCGCGGGTCCCACGGCCGCGATGCCGGGCTCTCCGTGCAGCACCTCGCGGAGCCTGTCTACGACCTCCGGCTCGACGACGGCGTCGGGATTGAGGAGGAGCACATCAGCACCAGGCAGACGGCGGCGCGCGAGTGCGAAGTTCACCCCGGCTCCGAAGCCGAGGTTCGCACCCGGATCCCAGTATTGCGCGCCCTCTTCATGCGCGATCCGCGCGATCTCGGGCATCGACGAGTTGTCGACGATCGTGACCGCGAACCCGCGCACCGGGGCGAGCGCGTTGCGCACGAGCTCAGGTGCGCCATATGCGACCACGACGATCTCGACGTCACCGTGCCGCGCCGCGTCCCCGCCGACCATCGCACCCCCATCGCGCTGGGCGCCTCTCCGACGCGCCGCCGCGGTCCAGCCTATGGGAGCACCACCTGCGCCGGTGATCCTCCATGATGGAACCGAGCGGCCGGGGCGACCGTCCCGCACGGCGCGAGGGGAGGCACGGGATGGCGGCACCCGATCGACCTGCCGTGAGCGTCATCATCCCTGCGTACAACGCGGCGGAGTTCCTCGGCGATCAGCTCGAGGCGCTCGCGGCGCAGCAGACCGACCTCTTCTTCGAGGTGCTCGTATGCGACAACGGCTCGAGCGACGGAACCGCGGGGGTCGTGGGCTCCTTTTCCTCGCGGATGCCGCACACGCGGCTGATCGACGCGTCGCGGCGTCGGGGCGCGTCGGCCGCGCGCAACATCGGCGCGCGTGCCGCCGAGGCACCGCTGCTGCTGTTCTGCGACGCCGACGACGTCGTGGACCCCGGCTGGGTGAGCGCACTGTGCGCCGGCCTCCGTGACGCTCCGTTCGTCGCCGGCGCTGTCGAGCACAGACTGCTCAACCCCGGACGGGAGTGGGATTTCGGCTGGAACGAGCCCACCTTCTACGATCCCGCCCTGCCGCAGTTCCCCGCGTGCGGATCCGGAAACATGGGCGTGCGCAGTGACGTGTTCGCGGAGGTCGGCGGATTCGACGAGTCGTTGCTCGCCGGCGAGGATCTCGATTTCTCATGGCGCGTACAGCTCGCCGGGCACCGGCTCGTCGGAGTGCCCACGGCAGTGATCCACTACAGAAAGCGCGGCGGGATCAGGGCTGCTGCGCGGCAGGGGCTCGTGAAGGGCGCGGGCACACGCACGCTCGCGCACCGATTCGCGCTCGTGCGCGACGCGTACGGCCGCCAGAGGGTGTCTCCTGTCGCCCCGTCGCCATCGGTCGACCACCGCCCCCGCCGCTGGGCGGAACGGTTCGACAGGCTGCGCCGCCTGCCCCGCAAGGCGCTCGAGATCCTGCGCAATCCCGCCGCCGTCACGCCCTACATCGCCTCACTCGCATTCCAGTGGGGATACCGCACGGCCGAGCTCTCGGGCGTGGTGCAGCTGCCGCCTCCCGGCCGACTCCCCCCAGTCGTCCGCGCCCCCTGATCGACCCCGGGCTCCAGCCCACCGAGACGCTACGATCACCGAGTGACCCCCGACACCCCCTCGGAAGCGGCACTCCCCGCCGTGAGCGTGATCGTTCCTGCGTACAACGCGGCGTCGACCATCGCCCGGCAGCTGGAGGCGCTGTCGCGACAGCGGGTGGATGTCGAATGGGAGGTCATCGTCAGCGACAACGGCTCGACCGACCGCACCGCCGACATCGCGCGTTCGTGGGCGGGCCGGCTGCCGCTGCGTGTGGTCGATGCCTCCGCTCGTCGTGGCCCCTCCTCCGCGCGCAACGCCGGCGCGGCCGCTGCCCACGCGCCGCTGCTCGCCTTCTGCGATGCCGATGACGCCGTCGCCGACGACTGGCTGGCACACCTTCTGCCGACGCTCGAAGCGAATGACGTCGTCGTGACGTGCGCCCGCATCGAATCGCCGTTCTCGACGACCGAGCGACCGCTGTTCGACCTCGTCACCACTCTGCGGATGCCCTTCCTGCCTGAGCTGCCGTTCGGCAGCAGCTCGCGACTGGCGGTGAGCGCCGAGGCCTTCCGCCGGGTGGGCCGCTTCGATGAGTCGCTGCGCACGGGCGAAGACGTCGACCTCTCGTGGCGGCTGCAGCTGTCCGGCTACCGGCTCCACGAGTGCCGCGATGCGCTCATCGATCATCACCATCGCAGCGGATTCATCGCGACCGTGCGCCAGTATGCGGGCTACCAGCGCGGCAGACGCGAGCTCCAGCACCGCTATGCGCAGGTCATCGACGAGTTCAACGCCGCTCGCGGCACCGCGCCCGATCCGGACTGGGAGGCCGGCGTGGTGAACGCGGCGCAGCCGACGGTCGACGCACCCTCCTCACGAATGGGCCGAGTGGTCGCGTATCTTCGCGACCCCGATGAACGACGACAGTTCGCGCGACGGGTGATGCAGTCCGGGCGTCTTCGCGCGGCGAGGTCGCTCGGTCTGTTCCTGGGCCGGATCGTGGGCCGGATCGACTCCTCGCAGCAGCAGGTTCCAGCGTCGCTCGCACGGACGTACATCGACCGTGAGCGCCCTTTCGTGCGCCGCCCGACCAGCTAGCCGGCAGAACGACGCCAGATCCACTCCTCCCACCGGTCGTACCTGCCGCGAAGGAGAGCGTCGAAGATGCGCGGCGAATCGACCCTCGTCACGAAACTCCGGGCGGCCGTTCCGGGAGACCGCGTCTCCTCGGCCTGCGCGTAGATCACCTCGTACCCGAGCTCCAGAGCGGCCTCGTGCGCCCGGACGGGCCAGTTGCCCGACTGGCCCCACGGGATGGCGAAGGTCGACGTGCGAATGCCGGTGCGCCTCTCGATGAGCTCTTGGGCGCTGCCGATCTCGTGCACCGCCTGCTCCTTGCCGATGCGGGAGAAGTCCGGGTGGCTCGCCGAGTGATTGCCGATCTCTGCTCCGAGCTCGGCGAGGCGGCTGACCTCGGCCCAGCTCAGCGCGTCTCCTCCGAGTCCGTCCTCGGACCAATCCGAAACGACGAACACCGAGAAGGGGATGTCGTATGACGCGAGAATCGGCGCAGCTGCCGTCAGGACGCTTCGAGGCCCGTCGTCGAAGGTGACGCTCAGGTCGAGCGGTCCGCCACCCGTGCGCACGATGTCGGCCGCCGGAACGAACCGGTACCCCGCATCGAGAGCGGACTCGATCTGCTGGCGGAATCTGCCCTCGTCGACATCGTTGATCCCCCACCTGGGCTGGCCGACCGAGTGATAGCACAGGATGCGGCCGGCTGCTCGCTCGGAGTCGCGCCCGCCGGTCGCCAGCGCGTGCCGGTCCAGGAAGACGCGCGCACCCTCGGCGCCGCCTCTCACGTCCGACGCCAGGGAGGCGAGCCGGGCGCGAATCCCCAATCCGAACCGGATCTCCACCGTCGAACTCTAGCCGAGGCGGGGCCATCGGCCGTCGGCCTACTATGGACCTGTTCGCCGCGGCCGGGCGAACGGTGAGGAACCGTCTGCGTGAACCGCGGCATCCTCGCAACGCCTCGTCGAGGGAGGATGCCACGCACGATGAGGAAAGTCACCCCCGTCCCGCTGATGACGACGCCCACCGTGAGCGTCGTCATCCCCTGTTACAACTACGGCCATTTCCTGCCGTTCGCCGTCGAGAGCGTGGTCTCGCAGGAGGACGTCGACGTCGACGTCCTGATCATCGACGACTGCTCGACCGACGACAGCCTTCAGGTGGCGGAAGGTCTGGCGGCGCGCTTTCCTCGCGTGCGCGTCATCCGCAACGAGAAGAATCTCGGCCTCATCGGCACGGCGAATGCGGGACTGGCGATGGTCACCGGAACCTACGCACTCCTCATCTCCGCCGACGACGGGCTGGCGCCGGGGGCGCTGGCACGTGCGGCTGCGGTGATGGAGGCGCATCCCGACGTCGGGCTCACCTATGGTCCCGTCGTCTACGCCACGGGTCCCGACCTGCCCGACGACATCCCCGAGCCCGCAAGCCACTGGGTGATCTGGGACGGCATCGAATGGGCCGAGCGCCTGTTCCGCAACGGGGCGAACCAGATCTACTCGCCCGAGGCGATCGTGCGTACGTCGACGATGCGCGAGGTCGGCGACTACGACCCCGCCGTTCCCTACACGTCCGACTTGCAGATGTGGCTGCGCTTCGCGGCGCAGACGAACGTCGGCTTCATCGCAGGGACGGTCCAGGCCTACTACCGCGTGCACGGCGCGAACATGTCGATGACCCAGGGCGGCATGGTCGGTGATCGCCGAGAGCTGGGCGAACTGCGACACCGAATGGCCGCGTTCGTCTCGGCGTCGAAGAAGTTCCCGCGCGGAGCGCGGTATCTGAGAGACGCGAGTCGTTCCGTTGCCAGATACGCACTCCTCCTCGCTCGCATCGAACGGGACGCCTCACGCAACCCCGACTACGTCGATGAACTCGTGACCTTTGCGGCTACGCTCGATCCCGCGTCGCGCCGCCGCGCTGCCTGGGCCGCGTCTCGCACGCGCAGAGCAATGGCTCGGACGCTCGCCCGCACAGGGGTGCGCAGGCTTCTGGTCGCGCCCCGCGTCCGCGAGACGGGTCGCAGCAGAGCCAGCAACGACGACACCGGGGTGTTCTGACCGACTGCTAGCTTGTTGTTCGGTACCTGGTACCGCCGTGTAGAGAGTGGGGTGCGGTGGCTGCGGTCGAGCGAGTGAGCCTCATGGTCGAAGCCCTGCGGGCGCGGATGCGCGGCCTGCGGGTCGTGATCGAGGAGGCGCCGAGCGCAGAGTTCCTCGCCGCCCTCGAGAGCCTTCTGCCTCCCGACGATGAAGTCGCCCGCTTCGTCCATGCGGCACTGGCCGAGCCGACGGGCATCCCCAAGCGAAATGTGGTCGTGCTGCACCGCGGCGAGCCGGTGCTCGCGACGACGCTGCGTGCGAGACAGGACCACTGGGAACTCGCGACGACGACCGTCGCGCCGACTCTGCCGATCCCGTGTCGGGACGGGTTTCTCGAACCTGCGCTCTCGTCGCTCGGACTCCGCATCCTCATCGTGGATCACGTCGGCGACGCGAAGAAGGACTTCACACGACAAGAGCTGCGCCCTTTCGACAGCTATGTCGCGCAGCTCGACGGGTTCGACTTCGACGCCTATTGGCGATCGACGCGCCTCCGCGAGGACATCCGCCGAGCGCAGCGCAAGGCGCCGGACCTCGAGGTCGTGCAGGACGACCTGGCTGCCGTGACGTGGTCCATCGACACGTGGGAGGGCCGTTGGACGGATCATCCGAACGACGAGGCCGGCGCCGCAGACGACCTGCGCGCGGTCTGGCCCGAAATGCTCCGCCGAGGGCGGCTGATGTCGACGGGACTCGTGACGCCTGAGGGAGCACCGGTGGCCTTCAACGTCAACATGGTCGACGGTGACACGCTGGTCGGCCTGATCACCGCACGCGATGTGACCGTCCAAGGTGCGGGGTCCATCGGCACCCTGGCCGCGATCGAGTGCTTCGATGCCGCCCGCAGGGCCGGGCTCGCGAAGGTCGATATCGGCGGCTACCACGACCACTACAAGCGTCGACTGACCCCGGTGGGCAGAACTGCGTACGCGGTCGAGATCGCGCCCCGCATCTTCGCATTCGACACCGTCGCCCGGGTCGAAGGGGCAGCCCGTGCGGTGAAGCGCCGTGCGCGGCGGATGGCGGCGTCGCTGATGCCGCGGCGCTCTCGCCGAGGCGAGACGGCGGATCCGTCAGAGCAGTGACCGCAGCGTCTCGGCGACGTACCGCTGGTCGTCGAGAGTGATCCCTGGATACATCGGCAGACTCACGATCTCTGTCGCCAGCCTCTCTGCGCGTGGGAACCGGCCTTCGCCCTGGGCCAGGAAGCGGAACGCAGGCAAGAGGTGGATGGGCTTGGGATAGTGGATGCCGGCGCCGATGCCGGCTTCCGTCAGACCTGCGAGCACGCGCTCACGGTCGGCCACCCTCACGACGTACAGGTGGAACACGTGCTCGTTGCCGTCGGCGACGACGGGGAGCTGGACGCGCTCGTCACCGTCGAGCAGCTCGCCGTACACGGCGGCCGCGTCTCGCCGCAGCTGATTCCATTCGTCGAGGTGCTCCAGCTTGGCGGAGAGCACCGCCGCCTGAATGCCGTCGAGTCGCGAATTACGGCCGAGGAGACTGTGCTCGTACCTCGCGATCCCGCCGTGGTTGCGGAGCTTGCGGACTGAGTCGGCGAGCGCAGCGTCGTCGGTCATCACCGCGCCTGCGTCGCCGAACGCACCGAGGTTCTTACCCGGGTAGAAGCTCGTCGCGGCCACGTCGCCCAGGCCGCCGGTCATCTCGCCGTTTCGGCGCGCGCCCTGCGACTGGGCCGCGTCCTCGAGGATGAGGATGTCCTCGCCCACGACTGCACGCAGCGCCTCGACCGGCGCCGCCTGACCATAGAGGTGGACCGCCGCCACCGCTCGCGTGCGCGGCGTGAGAGCATCGGCGACGCCCTCGACCGAGATCAGGAAGTCATCCGTGCAGTCGACGAGGACCGGGGTCGCTCCGACTCGGGCCACCGCCTCCGCGGTGGCGGCGAACGTGTTCGCGGGAAGGATCACTTCGGCGCCTGCGCCGACGCCGGCCGCCTCGAAGGCGAGTTCCAGGGCATCCGTGCCGTTTCCGACACCGAGGCAGTGCTCGACCTCGCAGTAGCTCGCGAAGGCGCGCTCGAACGCGTCGGCGGCATCGCCCAGAATGAAGCCGGAGGTGTCGATCACGCGGGCGATCGCGGCATCCGCTTCCGCGCGGATGCGCGCCGTCTGCCAGCCGAGGTCGACGAAGGGTACGGTGCGCCGTGCTGGCATGCAGAAACTCCCTGGGGCTCCGGACGGTTCGAGTTCAGACACTACCGCCCGCGGTCGCGCCTCTGCTTCGCCGATGTACTCCGACGAGGCCCCGAACCGCCGCCAGAGCCCCCGTCACGAGCATGATCTCCCGCGAGCACGCCTCGGTGCCGCGAACCGCGGGTACGATTGTGCGCGGGGATACATGGCTCGGAGGACGCCGGACCGGCGCGCGGGCCATGACTGCAGGTACGGACGATCGCGGCCGGGGGCCGCGCAACCCGGAGGTCCATGACATGCGTCGCGGTGACCCCCGATCCACGCGCTTCACGCGGTCGACTCTGGTCGCCGTCGTGGTCGGCGGGATGCTGTGCGGGTGCGCTGCATCCTCCGGCGGAGCCGCCTCGACCACCGACGGCTCCCCGTCGATGCCTCCTCCCGCTCCCGCGCCCGACTCCTCCACACCCCTTCCGTTCGAAAGCGTCACGGCCGGCACGGGGCTCGTCTGGTCCGACGAGTTCGACACCGACTCCGAGTCACGATGGACGACGTGGAAGCGCATGGAAGGCGCCAGGGGGTGGGGGAACGGGGAACTGCAGAACTACACCACCTCCGACGAGAACTCCTTCGTGTCCGACGGAGCGCTCCACATCGTGGTGAAGAAGGAGCCCACGGTGGATGCGGACGGGATCTCGTCCGAATACACGTCCGCACGCCTGATGACCTACGAGACGTTCCGGTACGGGCGGATAGAGGGTCGGATCAAGATCCCGGTGGGCGTGGGCTTGTGGTCGGCGTTCTGGATGCTGGGTACCGAGCACACCCCCGGCGCACCATGGCCCAGTCGAGGAGAGCTCGACCTGATGGAGTACGTCAATCAAGCCCGTGAACTCAACAGCGGCGTCATCGGCGTGACCGACGCGGACGCGCCATGGAGTTGGGTCAACGCCCTCCCGGTCGACGCTCTGTGGAGCGAAGCGTGGCATGTGTACGCGGTGGACTGGACCTCGGACTCGGTGAGCTACTCGGTCGACGGTCGCGAACTCGGAACCTTCCGCAAGGAAGATCTGGAGACGGGAAACCTCTGGACCTTCGACAACCCGTCCCACATCATCATGAACGTCGCCGTCGGCGGACGCTGGCCAGGCGACGACATCGACGATTCCGCACTGCCGGCTCAGTACCTCGTCGACTACGTGCGCGTCTACGATTCCGAGCTGCGTGACGTTCCGGAGTCGTGGCTCCCCAAACCGCCGTAGAGGGGCCGACCGACCCCCTGCGCTCACGCCGGGCGTTCAGGAGTCCGAGCGGCTCATCCGATCGCGCCCTCGCGGAGGACGACGATCACGCGCTGCTGCTCGTCGGCGGTCATCTGGTGGAACACGGGCAGAATCAGGGTGTTGTCGGTGAGTCGCTCCGTGATCGGGAGATCCACGTCGGTGTCCGCATAGGCGGCCTCGCGGTGAGAGGCCATGATTCCGCGGCGTGCGGAGATGTCGGCCTCGCCGAGGGAGACGAGAAGCTCTTCACGGCTCAGCGGGTACGCGGGCTCGACCTCGACCCAGAAGGACTGGAAGTTGCAGGTTCCGTGCGGCGGATCGGCAACCGCGCGCAGTCCGTCGATATCGTCGATCGCCTCGGCGTAGACAGCGGCGATCTCACGGCGACGGTCGACGACCTCGTCGAGTCGCACAAGCTGTACGCGTCCGACTGCGGCCTGCAGATCGGTCATCCGGTAGTTGAAGCCGATCTCTTCATACTCTTCCTTGGGCGAGACGACGCTCGCATGCCGGGCGGACGCGGACACGCTCATGGCGTGCTCGCGGAGTCGACGAGCGCGCGCGGCCCAGTCGGCGCGCGACGTCGTGACCATGCCGCCTTCGCCGGTCGTCAGGATCTTGCGCGGGTGAAACGACCATGCGGCGATCTCCGCACCGGCACCGACGGGTCGACCCTTGTAGGTCGACCCTGCTGCACACGCGGCATCCTCGATCACCACGATCCCGCGCGGATCGCACAACGCCCTGATCGAATCCAGGTCGACGGGGACGCCCCCCTGATCGACGACGATGACGGCCCGGGTGGTCGGAGTCAGAGCGGCCGCGACGGTCTGGGCAGTGACGTTCCCGGTGAGCGGATCGACGTCTGCGAAGACGGGCCGGGCGCCGACGTACGTGGGTGCGTTCGCCGTGGCGATGAACGAGAACGACGGCACCACGACGTCATCACCGGCGCCCACCCCGGTGACCTTGAGCGCCAGGTGGAGGGCCGTGGTGCAGTTCGAGACGGCGACGGCATGGGCGGCCTGCTGCTTGTCGGCGAACTCCTCTTCGAACGCTGCGACCTTCGGCCCCTGCGCGACCCAGCCTGACTCGATGACGGCGGTGACCGCCTCGACCTCCTCCGCGCCGAGCCAGGGGCGCATGACGTTGATCCGGCTCATGCGCTCTGCTTCGGGAGTGTGCGCCCGGCGGCTATGTCTTCGCGCAGGGGACGCCACCACTCCACGAGCTCCGCGAGACCCTCGTCGAGCCCGGTCGTCGCCCTGAAGCCGAGATCGCGTTCAGCCGACGACGTGTCTGCGAGGCGCCGCACGACGTCGTTCACGACGCGGGCCGGCGCGAATTCGACCGCGAGATCGGAATCCATCACCTTGAGGAGCAATTCGGCGAGCTCGAGCAGGCTCGTCTCTGTGCCGCTGGCGATGTTGTAGACCCCTTCGCGAACGTCGCTCCCGGCCGCGAGGATGTTCGCCCGGGCGATGTCCTTCGCGACGACGAAATCCATCGTCTGCTTCCCGTCGCCGAAGATGATCGGAGGGAGGCCATCCGCAATGCGCTCCATCCAGCGCACGAGAACCTCGGTGTAGAACCCGTGGACGTCCATCCTCGGCCCGTAGACGTTGAAGTAGCGCAGAAGGACGTAGTCGAGGCCGTACATCGCGCGGAAGCTCTTCGCCATCCCCTCGTTGAAGGTCTTGGCGGCGCCGTAGAAGGTGTCGTTGTTGTAGGGGTGATGACGTTCGTTCGTCGGGAACGACTCGGCCATGCCGTAGACCGACGCCGAGGAGGCGGCCACGAGCTTGGCGACCCCGTGCTCGGCGGAGGCTTCGAGCACGTTGAAGGTCGCATCCACCATCGTCTCCAGCGCGAGACGAGGTTCCTCGGCGCACTGCGTGATGCGGATCGCGGCCTGGTGGAAGACGACGTCCTTGCCCTTCACCGTGTCGTGCACCGTGTCGCGATCGCGGACATCGCCCTCGATCAGACTGACCCTGCCCGAAGCCAGGGCGCGGTCGAGGTTCGCGACCCGACCGCGCACGAGGTTGTCCACAACGTCGATGTGCGCGACGCCCGCATCCAGCAGCTGATCGACCAGAGTCGACCCGATCGTGCCGGCTCCCCCAGTGACGAGGACGTCGGCGCCCGCGAGTTCCGTCATGCGACTGTCTCTTCCCTCTCAGCGCCGACCGTGGCCGGAGCACTGTGTGCCTCGAGGCTTCTCGAGGTTGCATCCAGCACTTTCAGTACGCGCAAGGCGGCGTGGCCGTCTGTGCGGGGTGCCCTCTGCTCGCGAATCGCCGCGGCGAACTCGCCGACCATCAGAGACAGCGCCTCGACCTCGGGCAGAGCCGGAACCCAGGTGTCGCCGTATCGGTACGACACCTGGGCGGCTGCGCGCTCGGCGTCTTCCGTCACGGTCACGAAGTCGATGCCCCGGTCGTAGACGCTCACCCGCTGGGTCGGATTCAGGTCGTCCCACACCAGCGTGCGCCGGGTCCCGCCGACGATGAGCTGACGGATCTTGGTCGGGCTCAGCCAATTCGCGTGCACATGGGCGATCACGCCGTCGGCCAGCTGCATCACGAGGTACCCGACGCAGGCCTTTCCGAGCCCCAGCGGATCACCGCCGTGCGCCGAGACCGCCTGAGGGCGAAGTCCGTCGGGAAGGATGAAGTCCAGGATCGAGAGATCATGGGGAGCAAGGTCCCAGAAGACGTCGACATCGGGCTGCACAAGACCGTGATTGATGCGCACCGAGTCCACGAACGTGATGTCGCCGAGCTCTCCCTCATGGATGAGCTCGGCGATCTTGAGAACCGCCGGCGTGTAGCAGAAGGTGTGGTCGGCCATCAGAACGACACCCGCTGCCTCGGCGGCGGCCACCATCCGCTCACCGCTTCCCACGCTGTCCGCGAGGGGCTTCTCGGTCAGGACATGCTTGCCCGCCGCGATCGCCGCGAGCGCAATCGCCTCGTGCGTGCGGGCCGGTGTGGCGATCGCGATGGCATCCACGCCCTCGATGGCAAGCGCCTGTTCGACCGATCGGACCGCGACCGCCGATCGGGTCGTCAGCGCGAGGCGCTCGGCACGCTCGAGGTCGAGGTCGCAGACCGCGGCGACGTGCCAGTCCTGGCTGAGATTGAAATTGCGTACGAGATTGGGTCCCCAATATCCCGCACCGACGACAGCAACGCTCAAACGACCGTCCTGCATGTGCCCCCCTCGACCAGTCCCCGCATCACACCCCGGTTCGACCTTATGGTACGGGAGGCGGCGGCGCGTATCGCGGGCAGATGTCAGCGGGTGAACAGCGTCAGCTTGCTCACCGGCAGGTCGACGACCGCAGTCGGGCGGAACTGCTCCGCCTCGAGGGCCTCGTCCCATTCGCCGCTTCGCTCCCCGGTGGAGACGACCCAGATCCTTTGGACGCCGACGTCGACCTCGAGGTTCTCGGGGGTTGTTCGATCCCCCCACAGCGCGACGGGATTGTCGTGCCCGTGGAAGGTGATGTCGCGCAGACCAGCCGTCTCATCGGGGTAGAGGTCGAACAGCAGATGTGGCTGGTCCCATGGCTCGTCCTCAATGAGCACTCCGTCCCCCTCCTGCCCCTCGTTCTGGAGCGCACGCGCGACATCGGTCCAGTCCGTGCCGTGGGCGGTGTCGTCGCGCATCGCGAGATAGGGCGGCGCCGACAAGGCCACCAGCACGCCGACCAGCGCGACCCGCAGCCAGCGGGCGCCCACCGCCGCGACACCGAGTGCTCCAAGCAGCGAGACGGCGGGAACGCACATCGTGAGGTACTCCGGCGAGTAGTAGGGCGTCCCCACGAGGGAGACGGCAACGAGCAGAAGCGACGGCAGGGCCAGCCACACGATGCTCAGCTGGGCGAGTCCGCGGACCACGCCGCCCTGCCGCACGCCTGCCACCGCGCCCAGCGCAGCGAGTCCAAGGAAGACAGCAGCGGTGAGATAGGCGACCCAGCCCGGGTAGGTCGAGTCCACGTGAATCGTCCCCGAGAACCACTGCGTGACGAGCACGCTCTCGAAGATGTCCCACCCGATCGTGTCGATCCACGAGACCTGAGCTCGCTGCTGATAGCCCAGGAGCGCCACGGGCACCGCCGGCAGGGAGCCGGCGATGGCGGAGATCGAGAATGGGACGGCGTGCACGCGCCACGGGCGGTGCAGCAGAACGGCAGTACCGAAGGCGACGACGACGAACGCGGTGAAAAGGAAGGTGAGCAGAGACAGCGCGACGAGCACCCCGACGACGATCCATCGCCACACCCTTCCGCGCTCGAGAGCGAGAAGCAGCGCGAAGGCGAGCCAGGTGACCAGCGCGACCTGAACCCCGGGGGAACGCCCGAGCGTCGCCACCAGCAACGACGCCGGAGTCACGATGAGCAGAATGCCCGCCACGATCCCGACAGTGCGCGAGACGAATCTGCTGCCGATGAGGACGATTCCGCAGACAGCGATCCCGACCGCGATGGCACTCGGCACACGGAGAGCCACCGCATCCGCCCCGAAGACGGAGAACCATGCGTGCATGGCGGCGTAATAGACGGCGTGGACCGCATCCATGTTGGCCGACACCATCGCCCACAGTGCCCCCGGCGACCGGGTCGCAATCGATATCGTGACTGCTTCGTCGCCCATCAGCGACGGGTCGTCGATCCGCCATACGCTCACGGCGACGGCGATCGCGCCGAGCGCGACGGCCCACGGCCATGGGCGCGGATCGGGGGCCGGCTGAATTGTGAACCGCATCCGCTCCCCCAGGTGCTCGGTCGTGGCCCGTGAACCCCACGACTCAGTGCCGACGCCTGCGCGCGGCACCCATCTGGCGCCATGCTAGGCCGTGGCGGCGCGCACTCGGTCGAAACAGCCCTCGCAGCTAGGCTTGAGGGCGGGGACGACGCGTCGGGACGGGCAGTCGACGCGGCAAACGGAGGACGACCATGCGGCCGAAGCTGCTCAGACTAGCCGACCTGACCGAGTCGGACTTCACGCGGTGGTCGGCCCTGTCGCAGCGCGCCGCCGAGGCGAACGCCGCGCTCGATCCGCGCTTCCTGGCGCCGGAACGCCTGGGCGAAGAAGGCGGCCACCTCCTGCTGGTCGCCGAAGAGGGCGACAGGTGGTTCGGGCTGCTCCGGGTATTCCCGACCGAGGCCCCCACAGTGCCGAGCCTGCAGGGGTACGGCACGTGGGATCCGCCAGTGGCCGGTCCCAGTCATCCCGTCCTCGACAGAGACCGTGCGACGGAGGCCCTCGCAACGATCGCCCGAGGGGTTCGTTCACACCTGCGCAGCGGGTATCTGACTCTTCGCGGATACCCCGCGACCGGTCCGCTCGCCGACGCGCTTGCGGGACTGCGACACCAACGCGCGACCCGGGCGCGCGTGCTGGGAACCCACTCCGCGGCATGGGCGTACGCACTGCCGGGCGCGACGCCGCCCCCGGCGGGTCAGCTGATCCTGCCCGCAGACATCGATCCCGAATACCGCAGCTACAGCTCGCGCAGGGTCCTTCGCACGAGCGCCCGCCGGTTGGCGGAGGCTGCCGGTGGACCGCTCACTCTGCACGACGCCACGGCCGATCCTGCGGCGATCGATCGATTCGTGGCGATGCAGGCATCGGGCTGGAAGGGGAATCAGGACCACGGCGGGACGGCGGTGGCCCTCGACGACCGCACCGAGCAGGCGTTTCGCGACAAGGTCGAGGCGTTCGGCGTCTCCGGCGATCTCAAGGTCCTCGAGCTGTGGGCCGGCGCCCGATGCGTGTACTCGACCGTCGTGTTCGTCGCGGGCGGCGTGGCGGTGGGCTACCTCGACGCGTACCAGCACGAGTTCGGCCGCTTCTCGGCGGGCAGCCTCGCGCGGACTGCCGTGTGCGCGCATCTGCGAACTGTGCCCGGAATCGAGGGGATGAATCCCGGCATCTACGACCAGTACCCCGAGGCCTCGAAGATCTATCCGGACCGGCGGGAGTTCCTCGACGTGGTGATCGGGGCGGGAATCGTGCCGTCTGCGGTTGTGGGGATGCTCCCCCGGGCGGAGCGATCCTCGGTCGTGCGCAGAGGGCTCGCACTCGTCGTCCAGGCAGAGCGCTTCGCGATGCGCGCGACGGGAGCGCTCCGGCGCCGCCTGGGACGGGTGTGACTCGCGGAAGACACCCGGGCCTGCCGGTGCCAGAATGAACTCCTGGCCGTGCTTCGCGATCCTGGGGCGACGCTAGCAAGGGGGACGACATGACGACCGACGCGCTCATTGCACTTGTGGCGGTGATGATGGCGGTGCTGCTGCTCATCGCGATCGTGGCCGCGACCGCGGTCGGCCTGCTGCTCTGGCGGCGCTGGCGACGCAATCACCCGAAGGAAGCCCGCGCCGCGAAGCCGACTGCCGCGCCGGCACCGGGGCCGGGGCCGGCGGGGACTCCCGTCGCAACGATGCGCCGGGATGCTCCAGCCCCGCTGAGCACCGAGACCGTACCGAAGGGCGACGCGCCTGCCGACGACGAGCGAATCCTCGCACTCGGGCTCGAAGAGCCCACGTCGATCGAGGCCGTGCTGCGCAACCTGCAGACGGTGAAGCCGCTTCTGAAGGCAGAGGCGGCAGAGAGCGATCGGATCGGCCGCACGACACCGCTGGCGGGCCGCGCGCTTCGGGCAAGCGGTCTCTACCGGTGGGGCTTCCCCGCAAACAGGGGCGGCCTCGGCGCGACGTATGCCGAGAGGCTCGAGGCAGTCACACAGATCGCACGGATCGACGCTGGCATGGCGTGGGTCGTTCACTGGATCAGCGCCCACGGCGAGCTCACCCGACGGCTCGATGACGAGGCCTTCGCCGAGCTCTACCCGAGCACTGATCTGCCGACCGTGTTCTCGGCCACCCCGCTCGCCCGTGCCACTCTCACCGAGGGCGGCACCATTCGCATCGACGAGGCGAAGTGGCGGCTCGGCAGCGGCGGATACCACGCGGACCGCTGGCTGGCCGGGGTGAAGGTCTGGGATGCCGCGGGCAAGCCCGTGATCGACGAGACGACCGAGGAGCAGCTGTTCCTCGGGGTCTGGCTGCCGGCGGACAAGGTCCGTCAGGCGGACGATTGGAACCCTCTGGGAATGCGGTCGACCGGGAGCGCCACGTACTACCTCTCCGAGCCGATCGAGATCCCCCGCCGCTGGAGCTTCAATGCCGGCGCCGAGGTGCGGCCGTACTTCTTCCCCTTCATGGGGGTGATGACAGGTGCGGCTCAGCACCTCATCGACCTCACTCTCGAGACGCTGCGTTCGAAGCGCGCAGCGGGCATCGCCGTGGGCGCACATGACATGTCCCGACTCACCGAGGCGATGGCCTCGCTCGACATGCTGGTCTTCAGCCTCCGCGGTTATGCCGGCTATCTCGACTCGGTGGCGGCGGAACGCCCCAGCGGTGTGCTCACGAAGGCCGAGCTGGCGTGGGTCCACACTGTCGGGATGCCCGTGCGGTCTACCGTCCTCAACATCCGCGACGTGGCCGCAGACATCTACGGCACCGGTTTCGTGTCGGCGAATTCCGAGTTCGGACGCGTGCTCCGTGACATCCAGGTCGCGCTCGCGCACGCGTGGTTCCGCCTCTCCGACACTCAGGCGGACCGGAGCTGGCGGGTCAGCCTGATGCTCGACGATCCGACGATCGTCCCGCTCTGGGACGAGAGCTGGCCCTTCGATCATGCCCTCGAGAAGTGAGCCCCTCCGTCGGGCGGAGCAGGTCAGTCCGGGCGGAAGAAGATCTCCCCCGCGGCTGATCTGCCAGTCCGCCACCATTCGTACGACTTGGAGATGTGGCCCAGATCGAGAGCCCGGTATCCCGCGCGGTGAAGATCGTACGCAAGGACCGTCGCCGTCGGTCCGAGGATGGCGATCACGAGGCTCCCGGGTGGAGACTCCAACGTCCGACTCAGGATGTCGTCGTAATGCTCGAACGCGTCACTGCTCGGGGCGACGATGTGGGTGACCGTGGAGGCATTGCCGAACAGGTCATGGCGGTAGCCGTCGAAGATGCCCTCACCGTGGACGATCACGATCCGTTCGCCGTCCCAGATGCGCCGGCACTTCTCGAAATAGCTCTCGCGGTCGAAGGCCTCGCCGAAGGTGCTGTGGGCCAGCGACACCTCGGTCGCCGCGTAGGTGGTCCCGGTCTTCAGGTAGGGATTGAGGATGCGGCGCAACCGCGGCGCCGAACGCAGGCAGTACTCCCACATTCCTTCGGACAGTTCCGAGCTCAATTCATAGGTGAAGCTCGGGATCGCGACCAGCAAGTCGGGCTCGTCTGATCGGAGAACCTCTTCCAGACGCCGGGTGAGCTCGGAACCCGGCTTCTGAAACAGTTCGAACCCGCCCGCCATGGTCCACAGATCGCCGCCGCCGAAGCGGGCGATCGACTTGCCCCCCACGAGTGCGTCCAGAGTCTGGTCGACCGTCATGATCACCGGCGCTTCGGACATCTGGGTGCGGTAGATGGTCCGCTCGAAGACAACCCGCTGCTCGGCGAGCGCTGACTCGACGATCGCCCGCTGACTGAAACGCGAGCGAGCCCACTCGATGAACCGCTGCCGACGTGCCCGCCCCGGAATGAGGTTCGCCACAAGAACAAGGAAGTAGTACATGGCAGCCATCCCCTCGCCGCACTAAATGTACCCCCGCGATCAGGCACAGGGGCCGTTCCCGCTCGCGCAGTCTCACGGCATACCCGATTCCTCCGCGCTATCCTCGATGAGTCGCCTCGGCGACCGACACTCGGGCGGGGGATGAAGTGCCGGATCAAGGCCACCAGCGCGCTCCAGGAGCCCCGGCGGACGATGCATCCCTCCCGCTCGTGAGCGTTGTCGTGGCCACCAACCGGGTCAGCCCGTTCCTCGCGGCGGCACTCGAATCCTTGGCCGATCAGACGCATCCCCGCGTCGAGGTCATCGTCGTCGACGACGGGTCGCCCGACCCGGAGGCGATCGAGGCGACCGTCATGGCGGCGACCCCTTCTGCGCGCATCCTCCGCCGCTCTCCCGCTGGCGTGTCCGCGGCTCGCAACGCAGGCGCGTCCGCGGCGACCGGCGAACTCTTGGTCTTCTTCGACGACGATGATCTCTCCGCGCCTGAGAGACTCTCCCGCCAGGCGACGCGACTGAGTTCCACTCCGGCAGCGGTCGCCTGCTATTGCGGCATGAGAACGATCGATGCCGAAGGCCGTGTACTGGTCGAGGCGGATCAGACAGCCGTCCGCGACAGGCTCGACGTCGCGCGACGGCGCACCGGCATCCTCCTCGGCAACCTGATGGTCCGTCGCACCGAGTTCGAGGCTGTCGGCGGATTCGACACCAGCCTGACGCTCGCGGAGGATCTGGACCTCGTCCTGAACCTCTCGGAACGTGGCGACTTCGTTTTCGAGCCCGAGGCACTCTTCGACTATCGCCTGCATGGCGGGAACAACACGTCCCGGCACCGCGAGCTGACCGCGTCGATCGACCGCATCGTGCGCACCCATCGCTCGCGTGCCCAGCTCGTCGGCGACTCCGCGCTGGCCGATGCCCACAGCGAGAGCCTTCGCGCCAACGCTCGATTCGCCTGGTGGGGGGCCATGCGACACGCCCGCGGGGAGGTGCGCGCAAAGCGCTGGGGCCCGGCACTGTCCGACGCCTTCTGGGCGGCACGCATCGCGCCGTCGGCTCCGTTCGACGCCGTCGGACGGCGCCTACGCCGGCGGTGAACCGCGCCGCCGCGACAGTAGCCGGCGAGCCACTCCGAGTTCAGCCCTCGCGGCGGTAGAGCGTCTCGTATCGGTCTACCACCGACGAGAGAGTGAACGCGTGCGCCCTATCGGCGCTCGCGATCGACAGTTCGGCACGCCGGGCGTCGTCGGTGAGCAACCGCAGCAGGGCGGCACCGATCACGTCCAGCTCGCTCAACACTCCGGCGCGCCCCTCGTCGGTGACGTACCGCGCGCCCACGTTCGGGGTCGCGACGACGGGAAGGCCGCAAGCCATCGCTTCGGCATACGGAATGCCGAAGCCTTCGTACTCCGACGGCAGACAGAACACCCACGCGCGCTGGTAGGCCTGCACGAGTTCGGCGTCGCTGAGAGCGCCGAGAACAACGACTCCCGGTCCGGCGTCGGCGGGAGCGTCGCGGCAGACCATCTCGAGTCGGGCGTCGGGGAGCGCCGGGAGCACGTCGCGCTGGAACGCGTGGGCCAGCGCGCTGCCGCGCTTGCGATTGCCCCACGTTCCGACGAAGAGGATGGTCGGCGACGCGCTTCGCTTGGCCGGGTCTGGCCGGAAGCGGCCGGCGTCCACGCCGTTCGGGATGACGCGCCGCACCCACGGCATCCACCGCCTCGTCTGCGGCGAGACGGCCACGGTGACGTCTGCAACGACGGATGCGAGCACCTCGGTGAGGCCGAGGAGCAACATCCGCAGCTTCTCCTTGAACCCAGGGATGCGCCGCGCCTCTTCGAATCCTGTGCCGTGCATGGTGCGAACGTGGACCGGCACGCGACGACGCCACAGCCAGTAGTCGTCGCCGTGGGCGTGGATGACGTCGTAGCCGGAGTAGTCGACCCGGCGCAGGGCGAGGGCGAAACGGAAGGTCCGCAGACTGCCGGCGAGCCGCAGCTCGCGGTGACCGTACAGTGCGCCCTCGACGGGCGGGCACGCCGAAAGCATGTCGACTCGATGGCCACGGCGGGCAAGCTCGTTCGCGAGCTCGTGAGCCTGATAGCCCACGCCGATCTTGCTGCCGCTGGGAAGGTAGTACGAGATCATGGCGATCCGCAGCGGCCGGGTCGAAGCGCTCATGGGCTGGTCAGATGACGTCGGCGAAGAGTCGTTCGTTGCGCTGGAACGACAGGACGCCGAGAGTGATCGACACGAGTGCTGCGACGGCGAGAGCCAGCACCTGCCACAGCTGGGGCGCACTCTGTCCCAGCAGCGACCACCGGTACGCCTCCATGAGCCACGTAATCGGGTTGAGGTTGAAGAGCCACTCAAGTCCGCTCTCGTCGACAGCCTCCATCGAGTAGGCGATGGGCGAGGCGTACATGAGGATCTGCATGAACCACGGCAGGAAATACTGCACATCGCGGTACTTCACCATCCACGACGACGCAGCCAGGCCCAGGCCCAGGCCCAGCAGCACCGTCATGACGACCCACACCGGGAGGAGAAGGATCGGCCACCCCGGGTTGATGCCGAAGACGAACAGCAGCACGACGAAGAGACCGAAGCTGACGGCGAAGTCGAGCAGGATCGGGATCAGCACCGACAGCGGCACGATGATGCGCGGGAAGAAGACCTTCTGAACCAGCGCGAGGTTTGCCACGAGCGAGGTCGACGCCCGGTTGACGATGTTGTTGAAGAGCGACCAGGCCATCTGACCCGCGAAGGCGAAGATGAAGTAGGGCACGCCACCGCTCGGAAGCTGCGCAATGCCGCCGAACACGATGGTGAAGACCCCCGCAGCGACGAGCGGCTGCACGAACACCCACGCGACGCCGACGGCCGTCTGGCGGTAGCGCAGCAGGATGTCCTTCTGCCCGAAGCGCCAGAAGATCTCGCGCGCGGCCCAGACCTCGCGCCAGTTCGGCATGTTGAATCGGCCGGGAGGCTCGATGATCGTGCGAGACATCACGCCGCCTCGTAATCGAAGTCCGCGAGCACCATGCCGTGTGAGAGCGCTTCTTCGCCCGCGAGCTCGGGGTAGGGGCTGTGCTCGACGACTTCGATGACGTCGGCGCCCTCCCACGCGTCGTGTACGCCCGCCTGGCACACGAACATGTCGACGGTGTAGCGGCCCGGCTTGAGCCACAGGTTCTTGATCCGGAGGCGACCCGCCTGATCTTCCTCGGGGTCGAACCAGTGCCCCGTGAGCCGCGAGTCGCACTGAGCGACGACCGCGCCGTTGACGTCGGTGATGTGCGCCGACACGAAGTACTTGCCTATGAGCGACGGGTTCTTCCCGACGTTGAACTCGATGACCTTCTCGTCGGCTGGTTCCTGGGTCTGCTCCGTCACCGCCACCCGGGTGAGCCGCAGCCATCCGGTGCCCGGTCGGGACGCGGCATCCTGCTGCTCGGTCTGGAACTTCTCGAACGTGTCGCGGTACCGCGACATCGCCCCCTCGACCGATCCGTGGTACCCGAGCTGCCCCTTGTCGAGAAAGAGAGCCGACGTGCACAGCGCGGTCACCGTGTTCATCTGATGGCTGACGTAGAGCACGGTGCGACCATCCCGGGCGACGTCGCGCATCTTCGCCAGCGACTTCCGCTGGAACTCGGCGTCACCGACGGCGAGCACCTCGTCGATCGCGAGGATCTCGGTCTCGAGGTGCGCCGCCACCGAGAAGGCGAGGCGCACGTACATTCCGGACGAGTAGCGCTTGACCGGCACGTCGAGGAACTTCTCGACGCCGGAGAAGTCGACGATCTCGTCGAACCTGCGCTTGATCTCCTGGCGGCTCATGCCGAGGAGGGCGCCGTTCTGGAAGATGTTCTCGCGCCCGGTCAGCTCGCCCGAGAATCCGGTGCCGACCTCGAGGAGTGAACCCACACGACCACCGAGGCTGATCGTTCCCGTGGTGGGCGCGGTGATTCGCGTGAGCAGCTTGAGCAGTGTGCTCTTGCCCGCGCCGTTGCGTCCGACGATGCCCACGGCCTCGCCGCGGGGGATCTCGAACGTCAGGTCTTTCAGCGCGTCGAAGTCTTCGAAGTGGGTGCGCGTCAGGGGATGGCGGATGCGGTTGAGGACGGCGGAGGTTATGCGATCGACTCGCTCGCCCGCCACCTGGATTCGGTACGACTTCGACAGGTGTGAAACGCTGATCGCAGAGTCAATCATCCGGCTCCTTCCCCACAGGAACGGCGCCTCGGAATGAGCGCACACGCCCATTGACCCTATCACCGGTGCCGGCTCGTGCCCTTCCGCGCCAGCCGACCGACGATCGCCCCGAAGTACGCCCCTGCAGCACCCGTGACACCCCACGCGGCTTCGCGTCCCGCCTCGGCGAAGCGCCCCCGACGTAACGCGGCGAGCGTCGCGAGGCCGGCATCGTGCGCGGCCCGCGCGCGCTCGCGCGACCGGTGCTCTCGCAGCAGCTGTGCGGTACGCGAGTCGCCTCGCGCGTCGGCCGCCCACGCGTGGCGGGCCAGGATGCCGTCCACCGCCTCACGACGCAGACGCACGTTGTCGATCGCCGTGCTGGTGGCGTTGCCGTCGTGACGCCGGTAGCCGACGAGCTCGTCGGGCGCGCACGCGAAAGTGCCGCGCGAAAGGAGGCGCAAGGCGAGCTCGAAATCCTCCATCATCGACAGTTCGGGACTGAATCCGCCTACCTCGGCGAACGCCTCCCGTCGGATCAGCATCGCTCCGCAGATGTGCGGCATCCGCGCTCGGCCCGCAAGCATCTCATCCGCGCGGGCCGGTTCTGCGGGCCAGGCAGGGTCGAACGGTCGACCTGCGGCGTCCATGTGCCATCCGCCGCAGTAGGACGCCGGCGCCGACCTATCGTCCTTCAGCAGGGAGACCTGGCGCTCCAGTCGCCGGGGATGCCAGACATCGTCGTCGTCGAGAAAGACGACGAGATCGCCGACGGATGCCTCGACCCCCGCGTTGCGGGCAAGCGAGACCGTCACCGGCGGAGGCACATGCACGACCTTCGCCCGGGATACGCCGGCGACGAGGTCGGCAAGCGCGTCCGGATCGGGCACACCGTTGTCGACGATCACCAGCTCCCACGACGGGTAGGTCTGGGTGACGACGGAATCGAGGGCCTCAGCCAGGTAGGGCGAGCTGCGGTTCGTAGCGACGACAACACTCACGAGCCCGAGGTCTGCGTTCATCTCGCCTCCCTCCCGCATCGCAAAGACAGTACCGGATCACGCTCCCGCTAGGATCGGAGCGCCAGACCACCGAACATGACGAGATCTGTGAGAGATGCGACTCAACGCTTACATCATGCTCGGTGACCCCGCCTTCCTCGGCCCGAGCGTTCGCTCCTACTATTCGATCGTCGACCGCATCGTCGTGTCGTATGACGAGAACGCGATGTCCTGGACTGGCACGCCCCTTCCCATCGCCCGGTGCCTCGAGATCCTGCACGAGCTCGACACCGACGGGAAGTGCGACTACCGGCCGGGGCATTTCGCCCGCGAGGGTTTCGATCCGCTCGCGAACGACACCTACCAGCGTCAGACGGCTCTTGGTCAAGCCGAGGATGGCGCCGACTGGGTGCTCCAGCTCGACACGGACGAGGTCATGCCTGAGCCCGATGTCTTCGTCGAGATGGTGGAGCGCGCCGACCGCGCGGGAGCCTGGGCGCTCGACTTCCCCGCGCGCTGGCTCTACACGAGAGTGAAGCCCGGCCGCTTTCTGGAGGCGAGCACCAGGTTCTGGCGCCTCGCGTGCTCCTTTCCCGGCCCGCTCGCGGTGCGGGCGGGCGTGCCTCTGCGGCTGGCCCGCCAGACCGATTACCCCCTGTACCGGGTCGACGTCCGGCCGTGGAACACCGATCCGGCCGCCGCTCCCCACACGATCGTCAACGAGGTCATCTCCCCTGACGCCGCCGTGATCCACTACAGCTGGGTGCGGTCGGCAGCCGATATCGCCCGCAAGGTGGGCTGGTCAGGACATTCCGAGGAGTGGCGCCACAGCGGCAAGTACGGCCTCTGGCTGCACGCCACCCGCAAGCCGCGGACAACAGTGCTGAGAACGCCCTTCTCGCCACTGTGGCGGCACTACCGGGTCAGTCGTGTGCGCGACTTCCCGGGCGAAGGCATCTGATGCGCATCGCTCTCGTCGCGAGCTCCTACCTGCCGCGGTTCGGCGGCGTCGAGGAGCATGTGCACGAGCTGTCACGGAGACTGCGCGCCCGCGGCCACGAGGTCATGGTCTGGGCCGTCGACCAGGGCGACGACGTGCCCGCACAAGACGACGGCCGGCCGCTGCGCTATCTGCCGACCCCGCTGCCCAGTCGATCGGCGGGTGGTGTACTGCGATTCGCAGCTGCGCTTCCGGTCGCCCTGTCGGCCTGGCGAAAGGCATTCGTGCAGGACGCCCCCGACGTGATCGTCATCCAGTGCTTCGGACCCAACGGCCCGTGGGCGGCGGCGGCGGCGAAGCGCGCCGGGGTTCCTCTCGTCTACGCGAACCACGGCGAGACGTTCATGGACGCGCACGACTCCTTCGCGTCGTCACGGCTCCTGCGACGATCGCTTTCCGACGTGCTGCGCGATGCCGCCGCCGTGACGTCGTGCTCGGCGTACGCGGCGGCCGATCTCGTCCGCTTCGGCCCGCGCCGTGAGGTGACCGTCGTAGGCAACGGGATCGATCTCGACACGGACGCCGTGGCCCTCGCCGCACCGCTGCCTCCTCGTTATTTCGCGGGCGTGGGTCGCCTCGTGGAGAACAAGGGCTTCGACACCTTGATCGAGGCCTATGCGGTGTCGCGCGACCGACTCGACGGAGCGGAGCTCGTGATCGCCGGCGACGGTCCGCACCGAGAGGCACTGGTCTTGCGTGCGCGGGAGCTCGCGGTCGGTCCGCATGTGAGATTCGTCGGCGCCCTCCCACGAACGCAGGTGCGCACGCTGCTCGACGGGGCACTGGCGCAGGTCGTCCCCAGCCGGGTCGAGGCGTTCGGGATCGTCGTCCTCGAGGGCTGGCGATCGGGCATCCCCGTCCTCGCCACGGAGCGAGGCGGCCCGGCGGAGTTCATGACGGACGGCATCGACGGGGTGCTGTTCGACCCCGAGGATCCCCAGGAGCTGGCCCAACTACTCGTGCGTGTGGCCGCCGATGCAGAGCTGCGTGCGAGGCTCGGATCCGGCGGTCGCCAATCCGTGGCCGGGTTCACCTGGGATCGTGTGGCCGATGAGTATGAGAAGGTCTTCCGCACCGCAGTCCCGGGCGACCGTGCCAGGCGTTCAGAATCGAAGAGTTGACATGACGACACCGACCAATCCCGGAACGACGGTCTCCGTAGTGGTCATCACCTATGCCCGGCCCCAGTACATCGCCGAATGCCTGCGGCATCTCTACGAGATGACCCGCCGACCCCACCAGATCATCGTCGTCGACGGATCGCCCGACGATCGCACCCGCGAGCTCGTATCGGCCGAGCACCCCGACATCGAGTACATCGGCCACAGTCTCGGCAGAGGCACGATGCCCGAGTCGCGTCAGCTGGGACTCGCGGCGGCGACGGGCGACATCGTGGCGTTCATCGACGACGACGCGTATGTCGATCGCGAGTGGCTGGCCGAGCTCACACGCGTCTATGACGACGACCCCGCGGTCGCCGGAGTGGGCGGACGCGCCGACAACGGCATCCCGGGAGAGGATCGCGAGGGAGTGGGCACGATCGGGCGGCTGCTGCCCAACGGCGACCTCACGGGCTACTTCGGCGCGAACTCGCTCCGACCCGTCGCCGTCGACCACTTCCTCGGCGCGAACCAGTCCTACCGTCGCACCGCTCTCGAGGCGATCGGCGGCATTCGCGGCAACTATCCCGGCACGTGTCTGCGCGAGGAGTCCGACACCTGCCTCCGACTCACAGCCGCAGGCCACCGGCTCGTCTTCGCGCCACGCGCCCTGGTTCGTCATGTCGCAGCCCCGTATCAGATCGGCGGCCAGCGCTTCGATCGGCGGTACCTCTACTACTCCAGACGCAACCACGTCATGCTGCTCGCCCGCGTGTTCGGCTGGCGCACCCCATACCTCCCGCGCTACTACGTGACGGCTCTCCGGCAGCAAGGGCACTACTTCACGCTCGTCGGCCGGCTCATCGCCAAGGGCCGCGGCGAGGATGGTGAGAAGGCGACGCTGCGGCGACGCGTGACATCGCCCATCATCCTCACCCGCTCGGTCGTCGAGGTGGCGGGTCTCGTCACGGGTGTCTGGGCGGGAATCGACGGACGTCGACGCGATCGCCGAGCGGGAGTCGGCACGCCCTGACGCGAGTGTCGCGCCGGCGCTTCATCGCTTCATCGGCGCACGTGCGACGCTGACCTGCGGTCGGCGAGAACGCGCGACCAGGTGCGGGCCACGGTCGACCAGGTGTTCTCGATCGCGAATCTGTCCCGCGCGAGGGCGCGTGCGGCATCCGCCATCTCGCCCGCGTCGGCGGGATGGTCGAGCATCCATCGGATGGCGTCGGCCAACGCCCTTTCGTCGCCAGGACGCACCAGGAGGCCGAAGGGGCTGCGACGCAGCCCGTCGGCAAGTGGGGTCGCCGTCGCATCGGGATCGATGATCTCGGGCACACCGCCCGCATCCGCGCCGACCACGGGGGTCCCCGCCGCCATCGCCTCGACGATCACCTGACCGAACGGCTCGGGAACAGGGGATGCGTGCACCACGATCGTGAGGCGCCGCATCTCGGCGTCCGCGTCACTCACCCACCCCGTCCATTCGAGGGATGGCGCGAGCTCCGTCGAGCCCGCGACCAGCGCGCGCAGAGCCTGCTCCTCCGGCGCGTCCTCGAAGAGTGCGCCACCGACGATGCGGTACCGCACACCCGGCCGCGTCGCGGCCAATCGCCGCGCCGCCTCGACGAACACCCGTTGACCCTTCGTCGCGCTGATGCGACCGACGATCCCGACGACGGGCTCGGCTGCGGGATCGCGCACCGGTCGTTCTCCTGCGAACGATGCCTCCGGCAGCCCGGGGTACGCGATGATGATCCGTTCGGCCGGCACACCCCGCAGGGTCGCCGCGGTCGCACGAGAGTTCACGACGACGCGCCGCGGCCCGAAGCGCGCGAGCAGTCGCAGTGCGGTCGCCAGTGGACCGGCCAGATAGTCCGGCGCGAGGCGATCGTGCAGGTGCCACACCCACGGCGTGCGACGAGGACGCGCCATCCAGACGAGGATCGCACTCTTGAGCGAGTTGGCGACGACGAGATCGGCGCCGTCGTCGCGAAGCGCTCGGCGCAGATTCCGCGCAACGCCGAGCGACGCGCTCACGTTCTGCCAGATCGCGGTCATCGATGACGCGGCGGCGGCGCGGGTGACCCGGGTGAGGTCTCCGCTCTCGAGCACGCGCGTCGGCACCCCCACGCTGCGCAAGCGCTCGGGGAGCACTCCGTCCTCGAGCACGATCGCGGAGACATCGAAGCGGCCGCGTTCGCGAGCATCGAGCAGCCGTACGAGCGCGACCTCCGCACCGCCGAGCTCGCCCGTGTGGGAGACGACCACGACCCGAGCCTGCTCTTCGCTGTGAGAGGTGGTCACTCCGACACCCTAACTGCGCCCGCACGCGCGCGGGACGGGGGGATGCGCCCTACGATTGCCCTGTGACCCTCCTGCCCGCAGGCACGACGCTTCGGGGAGTCAGCACGACGATTCTGGGCGTGCTCGTCCTCCTCGTGCTCGGCGGCGCCATGGGGCTCGCGAGCGCGGAGATGCCGGACTATGCGCTCTACATCGCGCTGGGCGTCCTTCTCGTCGCCGTCGCGGCGATCGATCTGACCCTCGTGCCTGTGCTCGCCGTGCCGGCGGTGTTCGCGGTCCAGCGCATCGGCCCGATGAGCGGATCGGACTTCCTGCTGGGCATCGCGGTGCTCGTCTCGCTGCTGCTGGTGCGCGGGCGCGGGCTCATCACCATGCAGCCCCTCCTTTGGTCCGGCGCGTTCTACATCGCACTGACCGCACCCCAGCTCATTCTCAACCGATACGCCGAGAACTACATCGAGTGGGCACATGAGCTCGTCCTCGTCCTCGGCGCGATGATCGTGGGCTTCGTGATCGGCCGCGAGGGCCACGCGCGGCTCGCACTCGGGATCTTCGTCGCGATCTGCGTCGCGATCGGCGCTGTCGCCGCCGTCACCGCGCTGGGCAACGGCTTCCAGCCTGTATATCTCGGCGCTTGGCACAAGAACGCGATCGGGGCGTTCCTGATGATCGGCCTCGTCGTCGCCTTCGCCAACCCGCCGTGGCTCGGCTGGCCGCGCTGGGCCGCGTGGACGGCGTTCGTCGTGTGCGGCCTCGGGATGGCCGCTGCGCAGTCCCGCCAGGCGATCGTCGGTGCGCTCATCGGGGTGTTCATCATCGGACTGCGCCCGCGCTTCCACAACGGCAAGCGGTCGCGATGGATGTGGCTGATCCTCATCCCCGTCGGCTGGTTCGTGTATCAGGAGGTCGTGGCGCAGCTCGCCTCCGACAACGACTTCAGCTCGGCGGCACAGCGCATCACCTGGTACGGCATGTCGATCACGGTGTGGCTGCAGTCCCCCATGTTCGGCGTCGGCCATCGATGGTGGACCACTTGGCACACGGGCTTCGGCGGCTTCCAGCCCCCGAACGCCGAGCTGGAGGTGCTCACCACCGTCGGAGTCCTCGGACTGATCGGATTCCTCGGCATGTTCGCCGGCGCGCTCTGGGCGCTGGCCCGGATGAACCCCGTCTACGGCACCCTCGGGCTCGCCGTGGTCGCCGCGAAGCTCGCGCAGAGTCAGTTCGACCTCTACTGGGTCGCCGGGCACGCTTCGCTCCTGTGGATCATCGCCGGCATCTGCTACGGCATCCAGGAGCGCGACAGATCCCAAGGCATCGAGTGGATCCCGCATCCCGTGCAGACGGTCTGGCGTCGCACGCGCGGGGTGCGCATCTGATGCAGCGGATCGTTCACGCGCTGACGCCGGGCGACCACTTCTCCCCCCAGACGGGCTCGGCCATCCCCACCGTGGTGCACGGACTCGCCTCGGCCGCTGCGGGCGATGCCGAGTGTGCCCACAGCGTGCTCGTCGACGAATCGACCTTCCGCCCGCGCTACGCGAGCGCGGAGGCGATCGAGTACACCGGCGCGGGCTATCCGGCCGGGTGGGAACGCGGTCTCGACCTCGGCCTGTCGCGCATCGGCCTGCCACGCATTCGGTCGCGGCGTTCGTATCGGCCGCTCGTGGACGCGCTGAGTGCGCAGCGGCCGGCGATCGTCGTCGCCCACAATGCCCCCGTCCTGCCGGTCATGCTCGCATCGACGCGGCACACGTCCGTCTACTACGCGCACAACGATCTTCCGCGGGGAATGTCCCGCCGCGAGGCCACCCGCGCGCTCGATCCGGCCGGCGCCGTCATCGCGGTGAGCGCCGACCTGGCGGATCGCCTGAGCGACCGCGTCTCTCCCGCCGTCGCCGCCCGCATCCACGTCGTCGAGAACGGCGTCGACACGGATGCCTTCCGGCCGCCTCAGAGGCGCAGCGCCGGTGCGCCTCTCCGAATCATGTTCGTCGGCAGAGTCGTCCCCGAGAAGGGTCCCGACGTGCTGCTCCGCGCCGCCGCGGCGCTCGCGCGGGAGGACGTCGAGATCGTCATCGTCGGCAGCCAGGGGTTCGACTCCGCTGCCGCCCTCTCTGCGTACGAGCAGGAGCTCCGCACACTGGCGGCGTCGGTCGCCGGAGGAGTCTCCTTCGAGCCGTTCGTCGATCGCTCCGCACTGCCGGCCCTGCTTCAGTCGGCCGACATCTTCATCGCATCGTCCCGATGGGCCGAGCCCAGCGGGCTGACGATCGGAGAGGCCATGGCGACGGGGCTGCCGGTCATCGCGAGCGACATCGGCGGCATCCCCGGCGTGCTGGGAGAAGCCGGGATCCTCGTCAAGGCAGACGACGACAGGGCGCTCGGCGAAGCGATCGCCGCGCTGCTCGACGACGACGGGCGGCGCGCTCGAATCGGGGCCGCGGCGCGTCGGCGCGCGGAAGAGCACTCGTGGGCGCGATCCTGGGGCCAGCTGCGCACCGTGCTGGATGGTATTCAGTCCTGATCAGACGCGCGTGGCGCCGAGCGCCGCGACGATGCGGCCGAGAAGAAGAGTCTGCTCGCGAGCCATCTGCACCCAGCCGCTCGCCGGCGAGTTGATGGGGTCGGCGATGTCGTCGTTCTCGTCGTCGCCGAGGAAGTCGGTGCGCGGCCGATCCTGGGCGACGTTGTCGAGCCAGCTGCCCAGCGCCATTCGACGCGGCTTCGGGTGGTCGGCGATCCATCGGTCGAACTGCTTGAGTGTGAAGATCCGGCCGAGCAGCTGGGGGTTGTCGGCCACCAACTCGCGAGCCTGGGCCCTCGCCATGGTCAGGATCAGGTCGAATCCGTCGAGATCGGCACGGTCGAGTTCGCGGCTGCGATGCGACGAGAAGTCGATGCCCAGCGTGGCGCCGGTCTCGATTCCCGCGCTGGGCATGGGGAAGCCGCCGGCCATGAGGCCGCCGGAGTGGATCTCCAGCGAGTCGTCGGCGAGCCGCTCTGCGATCGCCGCCGCGAAAGGGGAGCGGCAGCGGTTCGCCTGGCACACCATGAGGACGTGGGTGACTCCGGGCTGCGGGTCGGGCGACCTCATGGGGAAGGACCGGTCGTGGGACGCCGTCATGACGCGTCGCTTGCCGTCTTCCGGTCGGCCTCGGACGAGTCCGGGGGCTCGGGGGCCGATTCCCCGTCATCCGCGCCCGTTCGCAGGCGGCCGCGTGATTCCGGTCGGGGAGTCGTGTTGAGCAGCTTGCGCAGGTCGTCCATCGTGTCCTCGGGGGCGCCGTCCGGCGTGCTCGATGCACGGGCCGTGTCCGCGGCAGCGCGCTGATTCACGTAGTACGCCGAGTAGGTCTTGGGCAGCTTCCGACGGCTGCGGTTCGCCACGACGCCGATGACTTCGGCCCCTGCGGCCCGCAGCGCCGTCACGGTCTCGGCGAGCATCACCCGGTCGGTCTTGCGCACCGACGCGATCACGACCGCGCCGTCCGACTGCAGCGCCAGAAGAGCCGCGTCGGCCATGCCGATCGCCGGTGGGGAGTCGATGATGACCACATCGGCGAGCGTGCGCAGGTGGGCGACGACCTCTCCGAGCACGGGTCGCGCCAGCAGGTCGGCGGGGTCCGGCGGTTCGGCACCGGCGGGGAGGATGCGCAGGCGACGGTACTTCGTCGTGTTCAGCCGGGTCTCGACCGCCTCGCGCCACAGTGCTTCGCCGATCTCGTGCTCGTCGAGGATGTCGGCGAGGCCCTCGCCGTCGGCGGCCTCCCCGAAGTAGCGCCCGAGGTCGGGTCGGCGGAGATCTCCGCCGACGAGGATCACGGTCTTGCCGGCGCGCGCCCACGCCATTGCGAGGTTCGCGGAGACGAACGACTTGCCGTCGCCGGGCTCGACGCTCGTGATGACGGCGACCGACTCCCGGGGCGGCAGGAAGACCTGGAGCGTCGATCGGAGGGTGCGCAGGCGCTCGCTCAGATCGGTCCGCTCGTTGTGGGCGACAGGAAGCGGCGGGGTCGTGTTCGCGACACTGCGATCCCAGCTCAGCTCGCCCAGCGAACGCGCGTCGGCGATTCCCTCGATCTCGTCCTCGCCTCGCAGCCGGTTGTCGAACTGATCTCGGATGAGGGCCGCCGCGATGCTCACGATGATTCCCGTGGCGAGAGCGAGAAGCAGGACGATGAGCGCGGACGGCACCGTCGACTCGCCGGGCTGAGCATCCGTCACGATCGCGGTGGCGGCACCGGCGTCGTTGACACTCTCGATCGAGAGGTTGATGCTCGTCATCTGCGAGAGCGCGGTTGCGAGATTGGTCGCGGCGATGGCATCACCGGGGTTGTCGGCGACCTCCTGCTGAAGGGCGCGTGCCTCCGCGATCGCGTCGGTCTGTCGCTGCTGCAGTGTCGCCAGAGCGGTCGCCAGCTGCTCATCGACGTGCGCCGTGTACGCCGAGGTGAGTGCCGCCGCACGAGCTTGCGCCTGATCAGGAGACGAGCCGACCGCGCTGATGTAGAGCCGCGTGAGTGCGGTCGAGTCGTCGACGTCGGCCGAAACGGATCCCGCGAGAGCAGCAGGGTCCTCCCCCAGCTGCGCGGCCGCTGCCGCGAGGACCGCCGGCGATGTCGCGGCCTCCTGGCCGACATCGACGGCGACGCCGCCGACCTCGCCCGTCACCGCGCCCACCGAGACGACGTCGTTGAGCCGGACCAGCGAAGAGCTCACGTACGTCACGGTGCGCACCTGCAGATAGAAGACTGCGGTCAGGAGCGCGGCGATTGTGACGGCGGCGATGATCCACTTGCGCTTCCAGAGCACATCCAGAATCTGTCGGAGCGTCAAGAGCAGTCCCCCATAAGGCGTCCGTGCCCCCGTGGACCGGGACACCTGATCCAGGTTACAGGCCTTCTTGCCGCCCAGCACTGCCAGGCGCGATCGGTCTCACCGGATTCGCCGGAAGAAACGGGCGGTGCACCGCGATGACGAAGACGACGATGCCGAGCGTGGTGAGCACGACCGCGAGCCCCAGCTGCGTGGGATGATCGCCGGCGCCGAAGAGTCCGAGGCTCGCGAGAAGGTAGACGAGGCCGATCGCCACCGCGATCACGGCGCCGATGACCGTTCCCCTTCGCAATCGCGAGGTGACCGGAAGGGTGGCCCTGGCAAGGGCGGCGAGCGCGAAGGAGACAGCGCCGGTCAGCAGGGCGCCGGCCAGCGAGTCGCTCGCCCGATGCGCGGAGGAGAGCACCGACGCGAGGGCGACGAAGGAGACGAGAGCGCCGAGCAGGAACACGAGCACGGGCGAGAACCAACGCGGGCCGCACCAGATGATCGCGATCGACGCCGCGAGGGTGATCGCCGTGTGGCCACTCGGGAATGTGTTCTCCACGTACGCGAAGTCGCCGAGGTACGGCCTCGGCAGAAGCTCTTTGAGCGCAATGGATGCGACGGCCACGATCCCGACGAGCAGTCCGGAGTAGATGACAGGCTTCCAGCGCCGCTCGAGCATGACCGTGAGGGCGGCGACGAGAGCGCCGACCAGCACCCCGTAGAGGACGATGTCTCGTCCGTCGTAGAACGCGAGCCAGGCGTCGCCGCGGAGCCACCCGAGCACGCCCAGCGAGGCGGCGTCGATGAGCTGCCCGTCGGGAGTGCGGACCGCCGCGAAGTAGAGCGCGACGAATCCCCCGAGGAACGCCGCACTCAGGATCGCGAGGTTGCGAGCGCGCCGAGCGGACTCAGACACGTGCGGCCTCCTCGGCGACGACCGCTGCCAGTCGCGCAGCGAACCGCTCTTCGGAGAACCCCGCTGCGTGCTTTCGGATCGCCCGTTCCGACCACCTGGCACGCAGCATCCGCTCGACGGCGGCGGAGATCGCCGCCGCGTCCGCCGAGTCGAAGAAGACCCCGTTCGTGTTCTCGATCACCGTGTCGAGGTACCCGCCGTCGCGCAGCGCCGCCGTCGGCTTGCCGAAGGAGCCCGCTTCGAGCGGGGACAGACCGAAGTCCTCATAGGACGCCGCGACGAGTCCCGCGCTGTGGGCATAGAGCCACTTCAACTGGGCGTCCGACACCCGCCCGAGGAGATGAGTGCGGCCGGATCTCCGGGCGAGCTCTGCGAGCCTATTCCGCTCGGGACCGTCGCCGACGATGACCAGCTCCACTCCTCCGACGGCCGTCACCGCCTCGATCACGACGTCGACGTTCTTGTAGGGGAGCAGTCGAGCCACGCACAGCAGGAAGGGCGCCGTCACCTGTTCGACCGGCTCGACCGCGCCCTCGGCGGCAATCGGGGCCGGTGGCGGAGCGAGCACCTCCGCCTCGATGCCGTAGACGTCGCGCACCGCCGCCTGTACGACCGTCGAGTTAACGAGGTAGCGATCGGCGCTCCGCGCCGCGGCCTGATCCCAGTCCCGCAGTCCCGGTCCGAGCACGCGGATGGCTGCGCCGACGGCTCGGGCCCGCATCCCGGCGTCCTGGGCGCCCGCATAGCGGTCGGACTGATAGAGCCAGCGTGCCGGGGCGTGGCAGTACACGATCTTCCGTCCGGTGACGGGGATGCCGTGCGCCCAGCCGCTCGAGCTCGCGAGAAGCACATCGGCGTCGACGCGGTGGGCTGACACCGCCTTCGCGAGGAACGGCAGAGCCAGCCGATGGTGACGCCGCAGGAGTCCCCACCTGTTGATCGGCATCGTGCGGATGTCCACGGCTGCGAATTCGGGGAACGTCCCGGCGGGATCGTAGAGGGTGGTATGCAGCGCAGCGCCCGGGAACGCGCGCGTCATGGCGAGTGCCACCCGCTCCGCGCCACCGCGCTGCGTCACATAGTCGTGCGCGAGAGCGACGGTCACGTGGCCACCCTTTCCACGAATGCGTACCGAAGCAGTACGGCTCGTCGGCCGGCAAGCCCCAGGCCGGTCCTCGGTCAGGATATCGGCCTGTCGAGGAGATGCGCATCGCGTCGGCTATTCTTCTGCCACCGGTCGATCGACCGGCCGCGGAACGGCAATGGGGAGCGCCGCATCATGGGAACCAACACGAGGCGCGCTCTCACCGTCGCGGCGTGGATCGTCGTCGTCGCGATCGGCGTGATGCTGAGCATCCAGCGCTTCCGGGATGCCGTCGGCAGCGACATCGGCACCGACCTGCGCACCTTCGTGGCGGCCGCCGAGCACATCCGCAACGGCCGCAGCCCCTACACGGAGTTCGGGTACGTCTACTCGCCGCTCGTCGCGTGGCTGCTGCTTCCGTTCCCGGACTTCGACGCCGCCGTCGGCCCATGGACCGCCGCGTCGATCGCGGCACTGTGGGGCGCTGTGGCCGCCGTCACCGCGACGTTCTGGCGCGCCCTCTCGTGGTGGCAGCGCCCGGTGCTCGCGGGAGTGGGGATCGTCACCGCCCTGTACAGCGCGCTGCTCTCCCTCGACCTCTGGCTGGGGCAGACGGACACGTTCCTCCCCCTGGTGGCGGCGCTCGCCGTGTTCTTCGCCTCGCGCAATCGCCAGATCGCGAGCGGTGTCTCACTCGCCTTCGGCGCGATCATCAAGAGCTGGCCGGTCGGCCTCGGACTGTGGATGTTCCGCCGCGGTGTGCAGCAGCGCGGACGCCTCATCGCGGCGACGGTCGGCACCGGCGCGGCGTTCCTCCTGCTGGCCCTGGTGATCCACGGCCCGCAGATGTTCTCGGAGTGGATCGACCGTACGCTCGTGCTGAGCGAGCAGGACCTCGTCGCCTACTCCGTGTGGGGCGCCGGCCGGCACCTCTTCACCCAGTCGGCCGCCCTGGAGCCGCTGTTCGTGGCTCCGATCGTCGGCACGATCGTCTCGTGGACGCTCGCGGCATTCATCGTCGCCCTCATCGTGATCACCCTGCGGCGCCCCGGCGACGATGCGCTGTCGATGTGGAACATCGCGACCGCCGTCGTCCTGCTGATCCCGGTCTGCCACCTCTGGTACTTCGTGCTCGCACTCCCCCTGCTGTGGACCTGGGTGGCGCACGCCCTCAAGGGCACTCGCCGACTCGAGTCGCTCATCGCCGTGGCCGTGATGGCGGTGTGGTGGGTCATCGTCTTCCGGTTGCCGCCGCTCGACAATCAGTTCGGCGAGAGCACCCCGCAGTACATCGCCGTGGTCGGCTCGTCGCTGGTCGCCCTCACGCTCTCCGTCGTGCTCTCGGCGCGGCGCGACGCGGATCGCGCCGTCGTCGTCCGCGAGGCGGTCCCGGCGTAGTCCGATCAGCTGCCGGCGAGCAGGACGCCGACGCTCGCAAGCGCAGAGATCAGCAGCATCCCGCCGATCGCGAATCCATACGTCCGGGGCAGGGGCTTCCAGAACGCGGAGGTGCGGAACGGGTCCTCGATGTACCGCTTCGAGAGCCAGCCGAGGAGGATCGACGCCGCGACGACGGCGAGCGCTCCGACGGAGCGGACGTTCTCCCCCGTGCTCAGGAGCAGGATGACGTAGATCGGCTGGTGCCACAGGTAGATCCCGTACGACACGTCGCCGACGAATTGAACAGGCGGAAGGGCGCCGTAGCGAGTGGGGCTGAGCCAGGACCGGCGCGTCTCACCCCAGATCACGAGCGCGGCACCGACGACGGGAGCGACGGCGCCCGGAGCGGGGTGCAGGAACAGGTGGGGCACCACGGCCGCACCCACGATGAGAGCGAGGCCACCCCATGAGGCCGCGTAGTGCAGCGCGGCCCGGGCTCGCTCCGACACCGGCAGATCGGGCAGACGCGGCACGAACGCGAGCAGGCCGCCGACGGCGAACTCCCACACCACCGACGGAGTGGAACGCGCGGCGTGCAGCGGGTGCTGCAGAGTGAGCCACAGGGAGTAGAGGAACGACAACGCGAGCGCGCACACCAGCATGATCGCGATGATCTGCAAGCGACCGTGTCGCGTCGACCGCTTCCCGCCGAGAGCCGCCCCGATGCCGAGGGCGGCGAGGATCAGCAGCGGCCAGATGAGGTAGAACTGCTCCTCGACGGCCAGGGTCCAGAAGTGCTCGACCGGGAGCGGGTAGTCGACCCACGGCAAGAAGCCCAGATGGCGGGCGAGCGACGCCCAGTTCTCGACGTACAGTGCGCTCGCCGCCGCCTCGATGAGGCTGGGCGCCCACATCGAACTCGGGAGCACGATCACGACGGCGAGCATCGTGACGATGATGACCACGAACGCTGCGGGGAGCAGCCTCCGGATGCGCCGCGCCCAGAAGTCCAGCAGACGGATCGTGCCGGTGCGCTCGACCTCGCGAAGGAGCTGAGCCGTGATGAGGAACCCCGAGATCACGAAGAAGACGTCGACCCCGATGTAGCCGCTCGGCACCCGCGATTCCCAGAGGTGGAACAGCAGGACCAGCGTGACGGCGACGGCACGGAGTGCCTGGATCTCAGGTCGCACGCCGGCGTGGACGTCCGACTGCCCCTGCGCGGCCCTCGACGGCTGTGCCTCGGCGGTCATCGCGGCCTAGATCTCGCCCGGCTGCATCGCCTGCTCGTCGATCTCCTCCAGCACCTCGCGCACGGCGGACGTGTGCGCTCCCGCCTTCCTGGGCGCGTAGACGACGAGCGAGTGGAAGACGAATCTCACGAAGAACGCCACGACCAGGGTGATCGCCGTGGCCAGCACCGCGGAGATGTGTCCGGAGCTGACCATCAACGCCACGATGGGGATGCGGATCACCGCCTCGGCATTGTTGAAGGCGAACGACTTCGCGAACCGCGACCAGACGCCGGATGCCGCGTGGCGCATGTCGTGGAAGACGAAGTGCTCGATCAGCAGGAAGTTGCCGATGATCGTCACTTCGGCCGCGATCACCGCGGCGACGATGTAGTTCACGCCGACCGCGGTGAGCGCCCACACGATCAGGATGTTCGCGACCGCCCCGAAGCCGCCCACGACTGCGAACAGCGACATCTTGCCGAATCGAAGTGCGGCGAGCTGCGCGAGGAAGTGCATGCCCTGCAGGAAGGAGGCCTTGGACTCTCCGGCGTGCCGATCGCCGAAGTCGAACGGCACCTCGGCGACTCGGAAGACCTTGCGCGCGAGGATCTCGAGCAGGATCTTGAACCCGCGGGGCTTGAGCGTCTCGAGATCGATCGTCCGTCGGTCGACGAGGAAGAAGCCCGTCATCGGGTCGGTGACGTCTCTGAGCTTCACCGGGAACATCGCCTTGGTGACGGCCGTGGACACCTTCGAGACCAGAACGCGCGTGCGGTCGGCGAGACCGTGCGCGGTCCCGCCGCCGACGTAGCGCGAGGCGACCACGATGTCGACGTCCGAGCGGGCGAACCGGTCGAGCAGCTCGGGGATCTTCTCGGGCGGATGCTGCAGATCCCCGTCCATGACGAGGCAGGCGTCCGACTCCGCCGCGCGCATGCCCTCCACCACCGCACCGCCGAGGCCGCCGATCTTCTCATCACGATGGATCAGCCGGACGGGGAGCACGGCCGACTTCGTGACCTCGCGGATGACGTCGGGGGTGTCGTCGGTGCTGTCGTCGACGAAGATGATCTCCGCGCGCCGGCCCTCGAGCGCGGCGGACGCGCGACGGACGAGCTCCGCGACGTTCGGAGCCTCGTTGTACGTCGGCACGATGATCGAGACGTCGATGAGCGTCCCCGTTCTCCCCTGTATGTCCTGCCTACCCCAGGTGACCATGGTGACATAACACCTCATCGGTGAGATAGCACCCTTGCCCGGAGCGAAGCGAATCCTGAGGCGGCCGGTCGGAGGCTGACGCTGCCGGTGCATCTGCGTGCCGCGCCGGCCCGCCGCGTGATGACCGCGGCATCCACCTCCCACCCAGCATCCATCCGCGAGAATGGAGGGATGACCTCCTCCCCCTCGACGATCACGATGTTCGGCGCCGACTGGTGCCGCGACTGCGTCCGCACCAAGCGTCAGCTCGACTCGCTCGGCATCACCTACACGTACGTCGACCTGGTCCAGGACCCGTCGGCCGCGGATGTGGCCCGCGAGATCTCGGGGCGCACCAACATCCCCGTCGTCGTCTACCCGGATGCCTCGCACCACGTCGAGCCGTCGAACGACGACGTCGAGGCCAAGCTCCGCGAGCTCGAGCTCATCTGACGACCGCCCCGGACTCCGGCCGCTCTGCGGCCTGACGTCCGAGGCATCCGCTCGCATAGGCTGACTGCGTGAGCGAAGGCGTCGAACGCAATACCCGGGCGATCGAGGGCACGGTCGTCACCGACTTCGCCGATCGCATGAGCTACGGGGGCTATCTCGACCTCGGCACCCTGCTGGCGGCCCAGCGACCGCTGAGCGATCCCGAGCATCACGACGAGCTGCTGTTCATCATCCAGCACCAGACCACGGAGCTGTGGCTGAAGCTGGTGCTGCACGAGCTGTCCGCCGCCTGCCGGCTCCTGCGCGAAGACCAGCTCGCCCCCGCGCTCAAGTGCATCGCCCGCGTCAAGCACATCCAGAAGACGCTGACCGAGCAGTGGTCCGTCCTCGCGACGCTGACCCCCGCCGAGTACGCGCAGTTCCGCGGCGTGCTGGGCAACGCCAGCGGGTTCCAGTCGGCGCAGTACCGCGCGGTCGAGTTCACCCTCGGCAACAAGAATGCCGCGATGATGCGCGTGTTCGAGGCCGACCCGACGGCGCAGGAGCTGGTGCGGTCGGCACTCGAGGCGCCGAGCCTCTACGACGAATTCCTGCGGATGCTGGCGCGCTCGGGATATCCGATCCCCGAGGCGATCCTCGAGCGCGACGTCACCGAGGCATGGACGTTCGCCCCCGAGCTGGTGCCGCTGTTCGCCGACATCTACGCCGACCCGCAGTCGCACTGGGCGGCGTACGAGACCTGCGAGGAGCTCGTCGACCTGGAGGACAACTTCCAGCTGTGGCGCTTCCGCCATCTCAAGACGGTCGAGCGGATCATCGGGTTCAAGACCGGCACGGGCGGCTCCAGCGGCGTGCCCTTCCTGCAGCGGGCGCTGCAGCTCACGTTCTTCCCCGAGCTGTTCGCCGTCAGGACCGAGATCGGGCGCTGACATGCATGCGGATCCCTTCGCGCTGCGGGCGCTGCTCGGGCCTTCGGCCGCGCTGTGTCGGCGCGCCATCTCGGGCGAGAGCGGCGTCTCTCTGCCGCCGCTGATCGACCACCACGTCCATGTGCACCTGATCGACGAGCATGCGCTCCCGCAGGGCGGGATCGCCGGCGTGCTCGACCTCGGCGGCGATCCCATCGGCTTCGCCCGGCGCAGCGGCGGCGGCATGCCGCGTGTCGCCTACGCCGGCGCGTTCCTCACCGTCCCGGGAGGTTACCCCTCCGGTCGGCCGTGGGCGCCCGACGAGATCGTTCGACTCGTCGCTGACCCGTCGGCGCGCCCCGGGATCGCCGGGGGCGCGGCGACCGCGGTCGACGAGCAGGCCTCGTTCGGGGCATCCGTCATCAAGGCGTCGCTGAACTCGACGGTCGGCCCGGTGTTCGATGCGGCGACGCTCGAGGCGATCGTGGTCGCCGCCCACAGGCACGGGCTGCCGGTCGTGGCGCACGTGGAGGGCGAGGGGATGACGCAGCTGGCGCTCGATGCCGGCGTCGACGCGCTCGCGCACACGCCGTTCACCGAGGTGCTCGACGACGACCTGATCGGCCGGGCGGCCGCAGCGGGACAGCGGTGGATCTCCACCCTCGGCATCCATGACGACCCGGCCGCTGCGGCGAACGCGCTCGCGAACCTCGAGGCGTTCGTCGCCGCCGGCGGCACCGCCCTGTACGGCACCGACCTCGGCAACGGCGAACGCCGCTTCGGAGTGCTCGTCGACGAGGTCGCCCTGCTCGGCCGCGCCGGAGTGCACGGCGAGGCGCTCGTCGAGGCGCTCTGCGACCCGTGGCCGGCCGACGTGCCCGCCGGCGTCTCGACCTTCATCCCCGGTCCGCCCCCGATCTCGCTCGACGATGTCGTCGCGTGGCTCGGGCGGGCGACCGTCGTCCCCTCCGAGGAGCTCATCCATGACGACCACTGAACCCACGGCACCGCCGACGGCGGCCGACCTCGAGGCCGAGGCATCCGCCCTCGACGCGGCCGATCCGCTGCGGCACCACCGCGACGCGTTCGTGGGGGCCGAGACGTCGCTCGTGTACTTCGACGGCAATTCGCTCGGGCGCCCGCCGCGGGCGAGCGTCGAGCGACTGGCCGCCTTCGCGCGCGACGAGTGGGGCGGGCGCCTCATCCGCGGGTGGGACGAGTCGTGGATGCAGCTGCCCTTCACGATCGGCGACACCATCGGACGTGCGGTGATCGGCGCCGCACCGGGGCAGACGGTCGTCGGCGACTCGACCACGGTGCTGCTGTACAAGCTCGTGCGTGCGGCGTTCGACGCCCGGAACGCGGCCGATCCGGCGCGGGTCGAGATCGTCGTCGACCGCGACAACTTCCCCACCGACCGCTACCTGGTCGACGGCATCGCCCGCGAGCGGGGCGGGGTCGTGCGCTGGATCGACGTCGATCTCGACGCCGGAGTGACCGAAGACAGCCTGCGTGCGGCGGTGGGCCCGGCGACGGCGGTCGTGCTGCTCAGCCACGTCGCGTACCGCTCCGGCTATCTGGCCGATGCCGCGGCCTTCACCGCGATCGCGCACGACGCCGGCGCGCTCGTCGTCTGGGACCTCTGCCACTCCGCGGGCTCCGTGCCGGTGCTCGCGGACGAGTGGGGCTTCGACCTCGCCGTGGGATGCACGTACAAGTACCTCAACGGCGGGCCGGGCTCGCCCGCCTTCGCCTACGTCGCGACCCGGCACCAGGATGCGCTGGCGCAGCCGATCCAGGGGTGGATGGGCACGGCCGACGTGTTCGCGATGGGCCCCGAGTACCGCCCGGCCGAGGGCATGCGACGCTTCCTCTCCGGCACTCCGCCGATCGTCGGCATGATCGCGATGCAGGACACGCTGGCCCTGATCGAGGACGCCGGAATCGATGCCATCCGCGCCAAGTCCGTCGCCCTCACCGGCTTCGCGGTTCACGCGGCCGATGAGCTGCTCGCGCCGCTGGGCGTGACGGTGGCCTCCCCGCGCGACGCGGGAGCGCGCGGCGGGCACGTCACGCTGTCGCATCCGGCGATGCGGGCGGTCACGGCGCGGCTCTGGTCCGAGGACGTCATCCCCGACTACCGCGACCCCGACGGACTCCGCATCGGGCTGTCGCCTCTCTCGACCAGCTTCGCCGAGACGCTCGCCGGGATGCGGGCCGTGCGGGCCGCCGTGGCCGACCTCGCCTGACGCGCTCGCCACGGCGCCGACGCCGGTCGGTGGGTCCCCGGGTCGGAGGCGTTGTGCACAGCGGCGCGGCGGTCGTGAGCAGCTGACCTACACTGGCGCGATGAGCACCGACGCTCCCGACGCCGGCGCGGCCGAGGCAGCCTCCCGCGCCCCCCACGACCGCCTGAGCAAGGGCACCATCGCCCGCTATGCCATCGGATCGATCGGCACGGGCGGGTTCGCGACGCTGCCCGGCCTCGTCCTGACGTACTACCTGACCGACTCGCTCGGCGTCGCCGCGCTCGCGGCGGGCGTCGTCATCACGCTCGCGAAGGTCTGGGACGTCATCGTCGACCCGATCATCGGAGCCCTGACCGACCGCGATCTCGCCCGGCACGGCACGCGGCGACGGCTGATGCTCATCGGCGCGTTCAGCATCCCGGTGCTGTTCGCCCTGACCTTCGCCGTGCCGCCCGCGCTCGGACCCGCGGTCGCAGCCCTGTGGGTGTTCCTGGCCTTCACCCTGACGGCCACCGCGTTCAGCCTGTTCCAGGTGCCCTACATCGCGCTCCCGGCAGAGCTGACCCCGGACTACGACGAGCGGACGCGTCTGCTCACGTGGCGCGTGGTGGTGCTGACGCTGGCGATCCTCCTGTTCGGAGCGGGGGGCCCGGCGCTGCGTCGCGCGGCCGACGACCCCGTGGCCGGCTACCTCGTGATGGGCATCGTCGCCGGCCTCGTGATCGGCCTCGGCATGCTCGTCGCGACGACGGTCGCCCGTCGGCCGGTCACGCCGACGACCCTCGGCGCCACGACGGACGCGCCCCTGCCGGCCGCCGCGCGCGCGAGCCTGCGCGAGCACTACGCCGACGGCATCCGCGCCCTCCGGCGGAGCCGGCCGTTCCGCACGCTGCTGTCGACCTTCGTCCTGCAATCGCTCGCGACCGGGCTCATGCTCGCCGGAGCGCAGTACGTCGCCACGTGGGTGCTGCACTCCGAGGCGGCCGTCGAGCTGCTCTTCGTCGCCCTCATCGCCCCCGCGCTGTTCGCGGCGCCGGCGTGGGGCGTGCTCGCGCGGCGCATCGGCAAGGAGCGGTCGTTCACCATCGCGAGCACCGTCTTCGGGGCCGCGGCGCTGTCGATCCTGGGCGTGCTGTGGGCCCCCGGCGACTGGATCTACGTACCGGTCGGCATCGCGGGCATCGCGTACGCGGGCATGCAGTCGCTCCCGATGGCGATGCTCCCCGACGTGATCTCGCACGATGAGCGCACGCACGGCGCTGGACGCGCCGGGTCGTTCAGCGGGGTGTGGACCGCGGGCGAGACCGTGGGCTTCGCGCTGGGCGCGACCGCGCTGTCGATCATCCTCGCGGTCACCGGCTACATCTCGTCGACGGCGGATCAGACGGTGGTGCAGCCGGATGCCGCGGTCACCGGCATCGTCGTCAGCTTCAGCCTGGCTCCGGCCGTGCTCATCGCACTGAGCCTCGTCGGCCTCGCCCGCTATCCGCTGCGTCGCCGCGACATCGAGTCGCAGCCTGCCTGAGATCGCGTTCCAGGCGAGCGACGTACACTGAGAACCCCGCCCGAAGGAGAGCGCCCGTGCCCAAGGCCGCCCCGGCAACCGCCGCCCCTGCTCGCGCGAAGGCGCCCGCCCTCCCCGAAGAGGTGAGCGGCCCGCTCGACATCGCGATCGCCGACCTCGACGTGGGCGCCCGCACGTGGAGCCACCTCACGCTCGACCAGCGAGCGCGTCTGCTCGATCGCATCCGCGCGTCCGTGGCCGCCGTGGCGGAGGAGTGGGCAGACGTCGCCTCGACGTCGAAGGGGATCGAGCCGGGGCATCCGCTCCGCGGCGAGGAGTGGCTGTCAGGACCGTACGCGACCCTCGTCGCGCTCGACTCCTACCGCTCGACGCTGGCGGCGCTCGCGAAGGGCGAGAGCCCGTTGAAGGGCGTGAAGACGGATGCCGCACCCGGCGACCGCGTGCGCGCCCACGTCTTCCCGCTCACGCCCGTCGACGGAATGCTGCTGTCGGGCTACACCGGCGAGGTGTGGTTCGAGCCGGGCGTGACCGACGCCGAGGCGCGCCGCGGGGCCGGCCTCGCACAGCTGACCCCGACCGAGGCCGGCGGTGTCGGGCTCGTGCTCGGCGCGGGCAACGTCACCTCGATCCCGGTGCTCGACGTGATGTACGAGCTGCTCGCGCACAACCGCGTCGCGATCCTGAAGGTGAACCCGACTCAGGACGCCCTCGTGCCCGTGTACGAGCGCGCGCTCGCCCCGCTCATCGAGCCCGGGTTCCTGCGAATCGTCCGAGGAGGCGGAGATGTCGGCGGCTACCTCGCCGAGCACCGCGGCATCGCGCACGTGCACATCACCGGGGCTGCCCCCACGTTCGACGCGATCGTCTGGGGTCCCCCCACGGGCTCGGGTGCGGCGGCCACCGCGCGTCGCAGGCGCGAAGACCGCCCGAAGCTCAAGAAGCCGATCACCGCCGAGCTCGGCGGCGTCTCGCCGATCATCGTCGTACCGGGCGAGTGGAGCGATGCCGATCTCGCCTTCCAGGCCGAGCACGTCGCGACGATGCGGCTCTACAACTCCGGCCACAACTGCATCGCCGGCCAGGTCGTGCTCCTCAGTGCCGAGTGGCCGCAGCGGGAGGCCTTCCTCGACGCGCTGCGCACGGCGCTCGACGCGGCCCCGGCACGGCCGGTCTGGTATCCCCGGTCCGACGCGAAGCTCGCGGCCGCGGCATCCGACTACCCCGCCGCGGAGCGGTGCGGCGACGGCACACGCATGCTCGTGGAGGTCGAGGCGGGCGGTGACGCCACGGCGCTCGAGACGACGGAGTACTTCGCCCCCGTGCTCGGGGTCGTGGCGCTGCCCGGCAACGGGCAGGAGTTCCTCGACGGCGCCGTCGCCCACGCGAACGACCGGCTCGTGGGCACCCTCGGCGCCAACGTCATCATCGATCCGCTCACCCAGGCCGCGCTCGGCGACGGCTTCGAACAGGCGATGGCCGACCTCCGGTACGGCACGGTGTCGATCAACTCGTGGACGGCCTTCGGATTCCTCACCCCGACGCTCCCCTGGGGCGGATTCCCCGGCGCGACGCTGCAGAACGTCGAGAGCGGCATCGGGGTCGTGCACAACGGCCTCCTCCTCGATCGCATCGAGCGGTCGGTGACCCGTGGCCCGTTCCGGCCGTTCCCGCGCTCGGCGGCGCCGCGTGCGCTGGGCGCATCGAAGGGGCGGTCGTTCTCTGTGCTGCCGAAGCCGCCGTGGTTCGTGACGTCGCGCACCGGCGCGGCCGTGAGCGAGGGCTTCACGCGCTTCCGCATGGACGGCAACTACGCCAAGCTCGCGGCGACGCTCGTGCAGGCGTTCCGCGCATGACCACCAGCCCCCCGCTCATGTCCCACTTTGCCCCGCTATCCGAGGCGCAGAGCGGTTCAAACCGGGACATGATCGAAGACGAAGTGGGACACGCATGACCCGGCGAGGGCGGGGCGCCGCACCCCGAGGCACACGCGGGGCGACGGAGCTGACAGCGGACTATATCGTCGTCGGAGCAGGATCGGCCGGAGCCGCCCTCGCTGCGCGCCTCAGCGAGGACCCCTCGGTCTCGGTGCTGCTGCTCGAGGCGGGCGCGCCCGACACGGCGCTCGAGCTGCACGTGCCGGCCGCGTTCTCGAAGCTGTTCCGCGGTCCGTACGACTGGAGCTACGACACCGTCCCCCAGGAGAAGCTCGAGGGGCGCACGATCTTCTGGCCCCGGGGCAAGACGCTGGGGGGCTCGTCGTCGCTCAACGCGATGATGTGGGTGCGCGGCTTCGCCGCCGACTACGACGAGTGGGCGGATGCCGCGGGCCCGGCCTGGTCGTGGGACTCGCTGGTGCCCTACTTCCGCCGCGTCGAGCGCACGCAGGATCCGGCCGACGCGACTCAGGGGTCGGACGGCCCGCAGTCCGTCGAGCACCAGCGCGACCCGAGGCCGCATACCGCGGCGTTCCTCGCCGCGGCGCGTGAGGTCGGGCATCCGGTCACCGCCCCCAACCTCGCCGAGGGTCAGGGTTTCAGCCAGACGATGGTGTCGCAGCAGCGCGGCGCGCGGGCCTCGACCGCCGACGCGTACCTCCGGCCCGCCCGGAAGCGCCGCAACCTGCGGGTGGTCACGGGGGCGCTGGTGCGGCGGGTGACGTTCGCCGGCTCGGGTGCGGCCACCGAGCCCGCCGAGGCTCCCGCTGCCACCGGCGTCTACGTCGAGATCGACGGCGTCACCCGGCACGCACGCGCCCGGCGCGAGGTGATCCTCTCGGGCGGCGCCATCAACACGCCGCAGCTGCTCATGCTGAGCGGCATCGGCCCCGCCGAGCACCTCGCCGAGCACGGCATCCCGCTCCTCGTCGACGCGCCCGACGTCGGGGCGAACCTTCAGGACCACCTCGTTGCGGGGCTCGCACCCGAGGCCGACGGCGGCACGCTGTTCGGCGCCGAGAGCCCGGCCCAGCTCGTGCGCTACCTCACGAAGCGCACCGGGATGCTCACCTCCAACGTCGGCGAGGGCTGCGGGTTCGTGCGCACCGACGTCGCCGACCGCGCCGGCATGACCGATGGCCTGCCCGACATCGAGATCATCTTCGCCCCCGTCCCCTACGTGGGCGAAGGGCTCATCCCGACGCCCGGCGAGGGCATCACGCTCGGCGCGATCCTGCTGCGGCCGCGCAGCCGCGGGACGATCCGCCTGGCGTCGGCGGACCCGACCGCGAAGGCCGTGATCGACCCGGGCTACCTCACCGACCCCGAAGGGATCGACGAGGCCACGATGCTCGCAGGCCTCGCCGCGTGCGAGCGCCTGATCGACACCGACGCTCTGCGCGCCGTGACCACGGGTCGCTGGATCCAGCCCGACGGCGGCGAAGCCATGACCCCGGGCGAGCGCGCCGAGCTGTCGCTGCGCCGCTACTCGCACACGCTGTACCACCCCGTCGGCACGGCCCGGATGGGGACGGATGCCTCCTCCGTCGTCGACCCCGAGCTCCGCGTGCGCGGGGTCCGAGGTCTGCGCGTGGCCGACGCATCCGTCATGCCCACCGTGATCCGCGGCCACACCAACGCCCCCGCGATCGTGATCGGCGAGGTCGCCGCCGACCTCATCCGAGGTCGCTGAGCCGATCCGTTCGCCCGACACGTCCCCGGTGAGACCGGGTTCGGGGCGCACCACGTCATACGGGGCGTCCCGGGCGCACCACGTCATTCGGGGCGCGTCCCGGGTTCGGGGCGCGCCACGTCATTCGGGGCGTGCGACACCCGCCCCAAAGACCGAAACACGCCCCAAACCCCCGCCAGGCCGGGACCGGGCCACCCGGACCCCCGGCACCCCGGACCACGCCGCGCCGGGCGCGGGAACGCCGAAGGGCAGGCCCCGCGGATGCGGGAGGCCTGCCCTTCGAGAAGACGTGCGGAGTCAGCGACCGCCGGCGCGCCGGTTGCCGCCGTTCTGACGGACGACCGAGCCGACCATCAGCTTGCCGCCGCCGGCGCCGCCGCCCGAAGCGCGACGGTTCGGCGTGCGCGGGTTGCCCTGCGCCGGCTGAGCCGAACGGGTGTGCCCGGCGCTCTGGTCGGCGCGCTGGTGCCCGCCCTGCGCGCGATCCGACGCCTGGCCGCGACCTGCGGACTGACCGCGGCCCGCGCCCTGGCCCTGCGAACGACCGGAGGCCGAGGCATCCGATCCGCGGCGCTGGCCGTTGCCACGACCGCCGCCGCCCTCGCGCGCGGCGCGCTTGCGCTGGGCGTTGGCGCCCTGGCTCGTCCCGCCGCCACGGGTGGGGTGCTGGACGGGCTCGGGCTTGACGTACGCGGCGACCTCGCCGACGAGCGCGGCGACCTCGGCCGACTTCGCCGTCACGCGGACGGGCGTGACCGTGATGGCCGCCTTGCGCAGCAGCTGCGCGACGTCCTTGTCCTGGCCCGGGAGCACAAGGGTGACCACGGCACCCTCCGCCCCCGCGCGGGCCGTGCGGCCCGAGCGGTGCAGGTACGCCTTGTGCTCGGTGGGGGGATCGACGTGGATGACCAGCTCGACGTCGTCGACGTGCACGCCGCGGGCGGCGACGTCGGTCGCGACGAGCACCTTGGCGGTGCCGGCCGAGAACGCGGCGAGGTTGCGGTCGCGCTGCGGCTGCGACAGGTTGCCGTGCAGGTCGACGGCGGGGATGCCGTCGGCGGTGAGCTGCTTCGCGAGCTTCTTGGCGTGGTGCTTCGTGCGCATGAACAGGATGCGGCGGCCGGTGCCCGAGGCGAGCGCCGTGACGACGTCCTTCTTCGAGTCGGTGTCGCTCATCGTGAAGACGTGGTGGGTCATCGCGGCGACGGGCGAGTTCGCCTCGTCGACGGAATGGAGCACCTCGTTCTGCAGGAAGCGGTTGACGAGCTTGTCCACGCCGTTGTCGAGCGTGGCGCTGAAGAGCAGGCGCTGACCGCCCGACGGCGTCGCGCCGAGGATGCGGGTCACGACCGGCAGGAAGCCGAGGTCGGCCATGTGGTCGGCCTCGTCGATGACGGTGATCTCGACGGCGTCGAGGTGGGCGTAGCCCTGCTTCATGAGGTCTTCGAGGCGGCCAGGGCAGGCGACGACGATGTCGACGCCGGCGTTGAGCGCCTGCACCTGGCGGCTCTGGCTCACGCCGCCGAAGATCGTGGTCGTGGTCAGGCCGTAGGCCTTGGCGAGCGGCGCCAGGACGGCGTCGATCTGGGTCGCCAGCTCGCGCGTCGGGGCGAGCACGAGTCCGAGCGGGCGGCCCTTGCGGCGCGAGCCGCCGGCGAGCTTTCCGCCCAGGCGCGCGACCATGGGGATCGAGAAGGCGAGGGTCTTGCCCGAGCCGGTCTTGCCGCGGCCGAGCACGTCGCGGCCTGCGAGCGTGTCGGGGAGCGTGTCGACCTGGATCGGGAACGCGGTGGTCTTGCCCTGGGTCGCGAGGACGGCGACGAGGGGCTGGGGCACGCCGAGCGTGCTGAAGGAGACGTCAGTCATTGAGGAGTTTTCTCCGGGCGCGCATACGCACCCTGGTCGGTGGCCGGTGGCGTATCTCGCCCACGGGTCGCCGTACGAAAGTTTTCAGCCGACGGCATCTGGTCGGGCATGGCCCGGAGACGGCGGCGAGGGAAGCGTTCTACGACGCAAGAAGCGCATGATGCGCTGCAAGTGCTTCCACCCTACCAGGGCTGGGGCGCCGCTTCCTGGGCGACCGCCTCGCCCGGTTCGTCCCCCGTGTCGTCGGCGGACTCCTGCTCGTCCTCTTCGCCCGTGTCGGAGCCGGATGCCGCGAACCGGTCGGTTGCGGCGCGCAGCGCGGCGGCGATCCCCGGCTCGGACGCGGAGTGTGAGGCATCCGGAACTATCACGAACTCGGCCTCCGGCCACGCGCGATGCAGATCCCACGCGGTCATCGGCGGCGTGCAGACATCGTAGCGGCCCTGCACGATGACCGCCGGGATGCCTCGGATCGCGTCGACGCCGGCGATGAGCTGGCCGTCCTCGAACCATCCGCCGTGCATGAAGTAGTGGTTCTCGATGCGCGCGAACGCGGTCGCCGCGGCCGGCTCCGTCATGTCGTCGACGAGCCCCGGGTCGGGGAGGAGGGTCAGGGTCGACGCCTCCCAGCGCGACCACGCGATCCCGGCCTGCGTGTGGACCGCCGGGTCGGGGTCGAAGAGCCGGCGGTGGTACGCCTCGATCATCCGCGACCGCTCGAGCACCGGGATGGGCGCGATGAAGTCCTCCCACAAGTCGGGGAAGATCGCCGAGGCTCCGCCCTCGTAGAACCACTCGAGCTCGTGGCGGCGCAGGGTGAAGATGCCGCGGAGCACGAGCTCGGACACCGATTCGGGGTGCGCCTGTGCGTATGCGAGCGCCAGGGCGCTGCCCCACGATCCGCCGAACACCTGCCACTGCGCGATGCCGAGGTTGCGGCGCAGCAGCTCGATGTCGGCCACCAGGTGCCACGTCGTGTTGTGCCGCAGGTCGGCGGTCGGCTCGCTGGCGTGAGGGGTCGAGCGGCCGCACCCCCGCTGGTCGAACAGCACGATGCGGTAGCGCTCGGGGTCGAAGTACCGGCGATGCCACGACGACGTGCCCGCGCCCGGGCCGCCGTGGAGGAACACGACCGGCTTGCCGTCGGGGTTGCCGCTCTGCTCCCAGTAGACCCGGTTGCCGTCGCCCACGATGAGCTCGCCGGTCTCGTGCGGCTCGATGGGCGGATAGAGGATGTCGTCGAGGTGTTCGTTCACAGGCTTCCCCCCGGAATGCCGAATGTCTCGCAGGCGCTGACACCGCTCTGCATGCCCTTCTCGAACCACCGCTGCCGCTGTGCGCTCGAGCCGTGCGTCCAGCTGTCGGGATTCACGACGCCGCCGGACTCCTGCTGGATGTGGTCGTCGCCGACCGTCTGCGCGGCGTTGATCGCGTCGGCGATCTGCTGCGGGGTCGGCGCTTCAAGGAAGGGTACGCCGTTCTCGTCGACCTGGTTCGTCATGTCGCCCACGAACGCGCCCGCGAAGCAGTCCGCCTGCAGCTCACGCCGCACGCCGTTGCTGTCGGGACCGGTGCCGTTGTCCGGATGGTCCTGGATGATCCCGGCGATGTTCTGCACGTGGTGCCCGTACTCGTGGGCGAGCACGTAGAGCTGCGCGAGCGGACCCGCGGTCGCGTCGAACTGCTGCCGGAGCAGGGCGAAGAACGTCGGGTCGACGTACACGGTCTGCTCCGGCGGGCAGTAGAACGGACCGGTCTGATTCGACGCGGTGCCGCACTGCGTGCCGGTGGCACCGTCGACCACGATCAGCTGGGGCGGGGTGTAGCCCTGCACCTGGCTGTCCCAGAACTGGTCGAGGACGACCTGTCCGGCCGCGAGCCGGCAGTCGTCGCGCTCGTTCGCGTCGGCGCCGGTCTGGCACTGCTCGATCGTCGACTCGTCGCCGTTTCCCGTCGTCGCTCCGCCTCCGAGGAGACCCGAGAGGTCGGTGCCCGTGAACAGCTGGAACAACAGCACCGCGATCGCACCGATGCCGGCGATGCCACCCCCGGCGAGCGCCGCGCCGCCGCCCCGACGCCGCGCGGTGCTCCCCCCGACGCTGGCGTTGTCGTTGAACGTCATGGCCTCACGGTACCCCCGGCACCCATTCCCGGCGAGGAGCCTTGACACGGCAATAGGCTCGGAACATGGCGAGCGCACCCACGACCGTGACGATCACCGGCGCCGGCGGGCAGATCGGCTACGCCCTGCTCTTCCGCATCGCGGCCGGCGACATGCTCGGCGCCGATCGTCCGGTCCGGCTGCGCCTGCTCGAGATCCCGCAGGGCATGCGCGCGGCCGAGGGTGCCGCGCTCGAGCTGCAGGACTGCGCGTTCCCGCTGCTTCACGGCGTCGAGCTGAGCGACGATCCTCGTGTGGCCTTCGACGGCTGCGGCATCGCCATGCTCGTCGGCGCACGCCCCCGCGGACCGGGGATGGAGCGGGCCGACCTGCTCGCGGCCAACGCCGGGATCTTCGGCCCGCAGGGCGCAGCGATCGGCGAGGTCGCCGCAGACGACGTGCGCGCGGTCGTGGTGGGAAACCCCGCGAACACGAACGCGCTCATCGCCGCGGCATCCGCTGCCGGCGTTCCCGCCGACCGCTTCACCGCGCTCACCCGCCTCGACCACAACCGGGCCGTCGGACAGCTCGCCGAGGCGCTCGACGCCAACCCCGGCGACGTGCGCGGGGTGGCGATCTGGGGCAATCACTCTGCGACGCAGTTTCCGGATGTCGCGCACGCGGCCGTCGGCGGCGCACCGGTCGTCGAGGCCCTCGCCGAGCGACTGGGCGGGCACGACGCCGCCCTGGCCTGGCTCGACGACGTGTTCATCCCCCGCGTCGCGAAGCGCGGGGCCGAGATCATCGAGGTGCGCGGCTCGTCGTCGGTCGCCTCGGCGGCCAACGCGGCCATCGAGCACGTGCGCGACGAGCAGCGCGGCACAGGCGGCGCGACCACCTCGGCGGCTGTCGTCTCGCGCGGCGAGTACGACGTTCCCGAGGGCCTCGTCTGCTCGTTCCCGGTCACGTCCGACGGCGCCGGCTACCGGATCGTCGAGGGTCTCGCGCTCGATGACCGGTCCCGCGCCCGCCTCGACGCGTCGGTCGCCGAGCTGGTGGCCGAGCGCGACGCCGTCCGGGCGCTCGGAGTGCTGTAGGCCATGGAGTACCTGGTCCTCGCGATCCTGGCCGTCGTCGTGATCGCGCTGGGCACGGCGATCGCGCCGAAGCTCAACGTCGCCGGTCCGCTGGTGCTCGTGCTGATCGGCGTCGGGGTCGGGCTGCTCCCCTTCATCGACATCCCCGAGATCGACCCCGAGTGGATCCTCGTGGGCGTGCTGCCGCCGTTGCTCTACTCCGCGGCCGTCGCGCTTCCGGCCATCGAGTTCCGCCGCGACTTCGGTCCGATCGCCGGACTGTCGTTCCTGCTCGTGATCATCAGCTCCATCGTGCTCGCGTTCTTCTTCGTGCTCGTCATCCCCGGCCTGAACCCCGCGATCGCGGTCGCCCTGGGCGCGATCCTCAGCCCGACCGACGCCGTCGCGACATCGATCGTCAAGCGCCTCGGCGTCTCGCGGCGGGTCGTGACCATGCTCGAGGGCGAGAGCCTGCTCAACGACGCGACGGCCCTCGTGCTGCTGCGGACCATGGTCGCGGCCGCGGCTCTCGCGACGGCCGGCATCGCGGCCGAGGACGGCGTGGGCGTCGGCTTCCTCCCGGCGTTCGCGTGGGGAGTGATCGTGGCCGTCGTCGTGGGTGGACTCGTCGGCTACCTGAACCTCCGCTTCCGCTCGCTGATCGGGCACTCCGCGGCGAACACCGCGGTCGGCTTCGTCATCCCCTTCGTGGCGTACCTGCCGACAGAGGCCCTCGGCGGCTCGGGACTCGTCGCGGCGGTCGTCGCCGGCATCGTCACCGGCCAGGGCTCGGCTCGGTGGTTCACGCCCGAACAGCGGATGTCGGACGAGCACAACTGGCGCACGATCGAGCTCATGCTCGAGGGCGCGGTCTTCCTGCTGATGGGCCTCGAGCTCAAGCAGATCGTCGAGGGAAACATCGAGAACCACAGCGGCATCGGCACGGGGATCGGCATCGCGCTGGGCGCCTTCGCGATCATCGTCGTGGTCCGCGCCGCGTACGTGAGCGTGCTGGTCTGGCTGCAGAGCCGCCGCGCGCGCGGACGACAGCGCCAGCGCCTCGAACAGATCGGGGAGCGCATCGACGAGATGGCCAGCGGGGCTGCCGCGGTGATCGACTCGCGGCTCACCGGCCGACGCCGCGGCCGCGATCGCCGCGGCGAGGCATCCCCCGACGACCCGCGCACGCAGCGGCGAGTCGCCTCGATGCGCACGCGGGTCGCGCGCGCGATGAGCGACCTCAACTACTACCAGGCGTCACCCCTCGGCTGGAAGCACGGCGCGGTGATCGTCTGGGCGGGGATGCGCGGAGTCGTGACCCTCGCCGCCGCGCAGACGCTGCCCCGCGACACCCCCGAGCGCGAGCTGCTCATCTTCGTGGCGTTCGCGGTGGCGATCGGCAGCCTCATGCTGCAGGGATTCACCCTCCCCTGGCTCGTGCGGATGCTGCGCCTCCAGACCTCCGGAGACAACCAGCTCGACCGCGCCGAGCAGTCCGCCCTCGACGACGAGCTGCGCGAGGCCGCCGTGGCTGCCATCGCCCATCCGAAGCTGAGGCGGCGCAACGGCGAGCCGTTCCCCGACGAGCTCCTCGGCACCGTCAGCGCGCGGATGTACGACCCGCCCGACGACGACGCGACCACGACGGCTCGCGACTTCCTCGAACTGCGGCTCGTCCTCATCGAGGCCATGCGTCGCCGGCTCAACGAGCTCTCGTCGGGCGGCGAGTTCAGCACGCCGGCGCTCCGCCACGCCCTCGCCGAGCTCGACGCCGACCAGCTGAGCCTCGAGCTGCGCCTCGACGACCAGGACTGACGCGGGCGCCGAGGTTTTCGGGAGAGAATGGGCACGGCGAAGGAGCGTGGCATGAACGGTGCAGTCCCGGGGGACGCGATGGCGACGGATGCCCCGACCCTGCGCGCCGCGTTCACACCCGACTCGGCATCCGCCCAGACGAGCCCCGTCCACCTGCCGCACGCGGCGGCGGAGTGCCCCAAGTGCTTCACCGAGCTGCAGCGCGACCGCGACTGGTGGCTCGCCCGGCCGGCCGGCTCCCGGCTCGTCGGGCTCGTCATCTCGCGCGACGACATGCCCTCGGTGGTCGAGCAGCGCAACGACCTCACACGGTTCGGCGTGCCGATCGAGGGGTTCCGCCACCCCGCGCCCGAGACGCTCGAATCGTGGGAGGAGCGCCTCGTGCGCCTCTTCGGCACCCTCGTGCGCGGAGACGTCCTGGTCGTCTCGAACGTCCATGCGCTCGGCCGCGACATCGACGAGGAGACGCGCACGGTCGCCGAGCTGCATCGGCGCGGCGTCGTCGTCAAGGTCATCAGCCACGGCGGACGCCACCTCTACGACACCGGTCGCTGACCCCGTCGGGCTCAGTCCTCTTCGAGGCTGGCGTTGCGCTCCTGGTCGAGCAGCGGCAGGTCGTCACGCGTGACCAGCCGTGCCGCGATCGCGTGCTCGACCAGGCGCACCCGGCGATTGGTGGCGTAGGAGCTCACCCCACCGCGCAGGCCCGGCACCCCGATGCGGTCGAGCTTGTCGCACACGTTGTCGAGCTTGCGGTTGAAGCGTGTCAGCGTCCAGCCGAGGCGCTCGGCCGCCTGGGCCGAGGTCGGCAGCTCGCTCATGCCGGTGCCTTCGCGCCGGATCACCGGCTCGGCGAGGGCGAGGATCATCACGCGCTGGCTGTGCGTCAGCGGGACGTCGCCGATCGTGCTCAGTCCGTCGTCGTCGCCGAACGTCTGGGTCTCGCGGAACGCCGGCTCGGACACGTTGATGGTGAGCTCGTACGTCGTCGGCCCCGCGCTGAAGATCACGGCCGTCGCCGCGAACACGAGCGGGAGCCGGGCGCCGGGCGCGAGCCAGGCCTGCACGCGCCCGCCGGCGTCGGTGACCGTGGCCGACAGCCGGCTGCCGACGTTCGAGAGCAGCCAGAGACCGTCGATGTTCTCGATGGTCAGGAAGTGGCGATGCAGGAAGAGGTTGTCGTCGATCGCGAGGTCGCCTTCGCGACCGACCGTGAACACGGCGTCGGGTTCGACCGTGAAGGCCTCGCCGGCGAATTCGATCGTCAGCTCGTCGGCCGCACGGGCGGTCATGGCACGCATCCTCTCACCGGATCGGAGGACTGCCCGTTCTCGCGGACGAGCAGCACGTCGATGCACGTGGTGCCCGACGGGTCGGCGGGCACCGTGGCCTCGGTGGCCGTGATCGGCTCGAACTCGGGCTCCTCGTCGGGACGCGTGACGACGCCGACGAGATACCGGTCGCCGTCGCGCGGTTCGGGGTTGGTCCAGGTGAAGGCGACGCCGCCTGTGACGACCGTGCCGGTGACGTCCTCGGGCTCGGGGACGACCGCGGAGATCGGATCCTGCGGGTCGGAGGACGTGACCGGCGTCGGCTGCGTCCCTCCGCCGAGCAGGCCGGGGAGCGAGACGCCCACGACCACCGCGAGGAGGAGCACCAGTCCGCCGGCGCCGAGCCCGATCCACAGGCCCCGGCGCGATCGCGTCGCGGAGGCGGTGGTCGCGGGAGCCGGGACGGGGGCGACGGGGGGCTGGGTGAAGACGGATGCCGGGGCCCGGGCCACGGTCTCGTCCACGGCGGCCGCCACCTCGACGGGCGCCCGGCGGCGGGTCTCCGCCGCCGCCGGTGATGCCGAGGCGCGGATGACTGTCTGGGAATCGGCGGGCTCGTACACGGGCGGCGCGACGGGCACCCGGGCGGCGCTCGGAGTCGTGGCCGCCGACGGGCGGGTGCGGCCCGCGGCCGGCGTCGTCTGCGGCGAGATGCTCACGACGCCGCGGACGCGCGTGAGGCCCTCGTCCTCGTCCTCCACAGCGTCGTCGGCGATGCCGTCGTCGAGGATGTCGATCGGCGTGACCGAATGCGACAGCTCGATCTGCACCTTCTGCAGCGCCCGGGCGAACGCGATCGCGGAGTCGTAGCGGTCGACGGAGGACTTGGCCATCGCACGCCCGAGCGCATGCTCGAGCGACGCGGGCACATCGGCGCGGCCGAGCGGCGGGAGCGGCATCGTCTCGATCCGCTGGATCAGCTCCGCCGCCGTGTTGCGCTGGCCCGGCAGCTCGAAGGGCGAACGTCCTGCGAGCAGCGTGTAGACCGTCGCGGCAAGGGCGTACACGTCCGACTGCGGATCGCTCCGCGGCACGTCGGCGAACGACTCCGGCGGCGACCATGGGATCGACAGGCCCGCCGACTCGGCGGCCGCGCTCGTGGTCGACGCGATCCCGAAGTCGGTGAGCGCAGGGCGGTTGTACTCGGTGACGAGGATGTTCGCCGGCTTGATGTCGCGATGGAGCACACCGGCACGGTGAGCGGTCTCGACGGCGGCCGCCACCTGCACGCCGACGCGAAGTGACTCGGCGATCGAGAACGGCTCCCGCCGGTACCGCACCTGCAGGTTGGGCTTGGGGCAGTACTCCATCACGAGATACGGCCGGCCGTCACGGGCGACGCCCGCCTGGTAGATCGTGACGATCGCGGGGTGCGTCGAGAGCATGGCCATGACGTTCGCCTCGGCGGTGAACTCGCTGACCGACCCGCTCGACATCCGCTCGGTGAGCAGCACCTTCACGGCCACCCGGCGCTTGGGCAGCGCCTGCTCGTAGAGGTACACGTCGGCGAAGCCGCCCGAGCCCAGCACGTCGACGTAGGTGAAGCCGGGCAGGTCCGGCGGCGCCATGGGCGCGCGCTTGGAACTCACGGGAGATCCTCGATCGCCACAGTGATGCCGTCGCCGAGATCGATGACGTCACCGGGCACGACGACGGTGCCCTCGCCCGGGTGCAGGCGCATCGGATCGACGCCGGGGCGGAGGAGGGTCGTGCCGTTGGTCGTATGCAGGTCGGTGGCCAGGATGCTGTCGCCCTCGACGCGCAGCTCCACATGGCTGCGCGAGATGTCCTGCTGCGGGCTGTCGACCGCGACGAGATGCGGCAGGTCGGTGCCCGACACGCGCGTCGACCGCGGCCGGCGGCCGATGACGACCGTGCGGTCGAGCGTCATCACCTGACCGGTGGAGACGCGGATCCGCCCGGGAGCGGGTGGGCGAGGCGGGGCGAGAGGCGGGGGCGCCGAGTCGCCGTTGCGCTGCGCGCGGGCCTCGGCCAGCGAGATCGTCTCGCCGTCGTGATCTCCCTGCACGATCGCGGCAGGCTCGTCTCCGCGGACGATCGTGGCCTCGAGTGCCGGATCCGGCGCGGGCACGGGCGCATCTGCATCGGGCTGCGATGTCATGGTCGAGTCGGCCGGCAGGAGCGTGTCGGCGAGCGACATCACGGCCGCCGAGTCGATGAGCCCGGGTGTCGTCGTGATCGGCGTCGCCGTGTCGGCTGGCGCCGGGGAGGGGACGGATGCCACGGCCGACGCTCCCGGCACGAAGGCCTCGCGGCCACGGCCGGGTGAGGCGGCGGCTGCCTTCGCCGGCGGCTCGGGTGCGGGATCGGGGTCCACGGCGGGCTCGGCGCGGAGCGCGGCGACATCGGGCCCCACGTCGTCGGGCTTCGCAGGCTCGGCCTTCGCGGGCTCGGGCTCCGCGGGCGCGGGCTTCGCAGGCTCGGGCTTCGCAGGCTCGGGCTTCGCAGGCTCGGCCCTCGCGTGGACCGGGCTCACGACCACGTCGGCCGCGCGCTCGGCGAGAGCCGCCCGGGTCGCGCCCGGAACCCACACCAGACCGGCGGCGAGCACGACGCCGTCGGCCACGGGGAACTCGGCGGGCGCGGCATCCGCTTCGCCCACGAGTGAGACCCGCGATGCCTCGGCGATCACCCGCTCGGTCCACGTGGTGACGCCCTCGCCGGAGACGTGCTCGGGAGTGGGCGCGTCGACGTCCAGCGCGAACCCGCCGCGCACGGCCAGGCGCACCGAGCCTCGTTCGGCCAGCGCGACGGCGAACGGCGGCACCGCGGACAGCGACGTGCCGTACGCGCCGGTGAGCGCCTCGAGCACGCCTCCCAGACCACGGCCATCCGCCACGAGCGCGTGGATGCGCGCCGCGAGAGCGGGCGACGTGTCTTCCGCCAGCACCACGATCCCGTGCGGGGTGACCGCGACGGGGTGCGCGCCCGGCGAATAGTGGACGGACATCAGTACCCTCCTGCGGCGACGACGCGGGGAAGCGTGTCTCCGTCGATCTCGTCCGCGACGATCGCCGACGGCGCCGTGTGGTCGCCGGGACGGCTCGCGCGCGAGCGGACCGCCGTCGCATCGACCACCAGCGCCGTGATGTTATCGCGTCCGCCCCGGAGCATGGCTTCGTGGACGAGGCGCGTGGCGGCCGACTGGGGGTGCGTCTCGGCCACGAGGATCGCGTGGATCGCCTCGCCGTCGAGCTCGGTCGAGAGGCCGTCCGAGCACACCAGGATGCGGTCGCCGGCCTCGGCGGGGATGAGCCAGTAGTCGGCGTCGGCGTCGCTGCCGGCGCCGATCGCACGCGTGATGACGTTGCGACGCGTGTCGCGCGCGGCGGCATCGGGGTCGAGCTGACCGGCGTCGATGAGCTCCTGGACGACCGAGTGGTCGACGCTGATCTGCTCGAGGTGCCCCTCGCTCAGGCGGTACGTGCGCGAGTCGCCGAGGTTGATGGCGAGCCAGTAGCCCTCGCCGTCGACGTCTGCGATCACCACGCCGGTGAGCGTGGTGCCGGCTCCCGCGCCCTCGCCGGGAGGGAGGCCCTCCACGCGACGACGTGCCCGCGCAAGCGCGGCGCGCACGTCGTCGATTCCGAGGCTCGCGCGACCGGCGAAGCCTGCGAACTCATCGATCACGGTCGCACTGGCGATCTCGCCCGCGTGGTGACCGCCCATGCCGTCGGCGACGAGGAACAGCGGCGGCGCCGCGATGTACGAGTCCTCATTGATTCGACGACGAAGACCCGGATCGGTCGCCGACCCGAACGCCACCGTCATCGGCGCGGTCATGATCCGGTGCCGATGATCGCGGTCCGGTCGCCGAGCTCGAGGCGGTCGCCTGCCCGGAGGAGCGTCGGAACTCCGGCGGTGAGCGGATGCCGTCCGCCGTCGCGCACGAGCACGGTGCCGTTCGTGGAGTGCCGGTCGGCGACCCACGCGCCCGACGCGTCGCCTCCGATCTCGAAGTGCGTCTTCGACAGCGACAGCGTCTCGTCGCGAACCGGCACGCTCACGATCCCCGGCTCGACCGCGGGGTTGCGGCCGTACCGCGTGCGTCCGTACACGGCCATGCGCGTGCCGTCGTCCCAGGTGAGCACCGCGATGACGGGCGCGTCGTCGAACAGGGCCGCGCGCTGCGCCGGCGGCGGCGCGATCGCCGCGGTCCGGGGCTGGTCGACACGGCCGACGGTCGTCGCGATGGGTCGCGTGGCAGGACCGGGCACCTGCGGGATCAGCACCGCAGGTGGAGCGGATGCTGGGGCCACGGCGACCGCGGACGGTGCTGTGTGAGCCGGCGCCGCATGTGCCGGCGCCGCGTGGGCCGGAGCGGAGGTGAACACGCGGGACGGCGCGGGCGCGGCGATCGACGGCGCCGGGGCGGGCACGGCGTGCGCCGGTGACGGGGGGGTGTGGACCGGGCGAAGCGGGGCCGGAGGCAGCGCCGCATGTGCCGGAGCCGCGTGGGCCGGCGGGGCGAGGAACCACGGGTGTGGCTCGAGGGCGGGCGACGCCGCGGCGGTCGGCGGCGCGGCCAGGGCGGGGCGCGCTGACGCACGGGGCGAGGCATCCGTCCCGCGCATGTCGACGACGATCGCCCCTCCGGCGCTGTCGTGCCAGCCCTGGCGGCGCGGGGTCGCGTCGAAGAGCGGCGTGAACCAGCCCACGAAGATCGCGCACGACAGCACCCACACCACATTGCGCCAGAGGGCGCGCCAGAATCCGACCACGACCGGCGCGGCCGAGTCGAGGAGCCGCAGGTCGAGCGCGCGCTGTCCGACCGAGCCCCGACCGCCCTGCATCGCCGTGCAGACGACGGCCCAGGCGAGCATCCCCGCCCAGGCCGCGACCAGGGCGAGGGCGAGCGCCAGGCCGAAGGTGCGCGGAGCGGCGGCCGCGCCCATCGCGAGGGCGACGCCGACGGCGACTCCGGCGAAGGCGACGCCGACGCCGTACGCGACGGCGAGATCGATCGCGCAGGCGCCCGCGCGCCTGCCGATCGACGCCGACACGGCGGCGAGGGGTGGGCTCGTGGTCATTCGCTCTCCTGGGGGGCGTGGGGCTCGGGTGCCCGACTGGACGACTTCTCACCGCGCTCGCGCGGCGCGCGGGCGGCCCGCGGCTCTCTCGGCGCCCGGGCGGGGAGCGCGAACCTGGTCCCGGCGAGGAGCGACCGCACGTTGAGGCGGGCGGTCACGCGGTTCCACACCGAGCGTCCTTCGCCCATGTCGCCGACGATGTCGTCGACCTGGCGCCAGAACTCCGCGACGTCCTCGGGGGTGGGATCGGCGGGGCCGAAGACCTCGAGATCCGCCCGCGCCGCGAGCGTGACCACACGCGGCTCGGCGAACGCCGTGCCGACCGCGCCGGCGTCCTCCGCACGCGTGCCGCCGGGGCGGACCGCAGTGCCGTAGTCGGTGGCGCGATCGACGAGCTCGTCCCACCCGCCGCTGATGCGGTCGGCCGCGCGCTCCGCCTCGCGGCGACGGCGGCGGCGGGCCGCCTTGAGGGCGCCGATCACGACGAAGGGCGCCGCGAGCAGGGCCAGGAGTCCGAGCACGCCGACCCCGATCGCCGCGATCAGCGCGAGGAGGGCGGCATCGAACCCGCTCTCGTCCTCGGACTCGCGATCGTCGGGCACCGTCGGCGGCAGATCGACCGGCTCCTGCGGCGGAGGCGGCGGCTGCAGCACCTGCGGCTTGGGGTCGGCCCGCGGCTTCGTCGTCTGGTCGTTCGGCACCTGGTCCTCGGGCGGCGTCGGGTCGAAGGTCACCCAGCCGTGATCCTCGAACGCCACCTCGACCCACGCGTGGAGCGTGTCGCCGGTCGCCGTGAACACCGGGTCGCCCGAGGCATCCTCCTCGGGATAGAACCCCATGACCACCCGCGCCGGGATGCCGATCTCGCGGGCGAGGAGCGCCATGGCGGTGGCGTACTGCTCGTCGTCGCCGACCATCTGATCCGATCCGAGCAGCGTCGAGATGCGCTCGGCGCCGTGCCCTGCGCGCGAGAGCACCTCGCCCTCGAGCCCGTGGCTGAAGAACCCGCCCTCGGCGAGCATCGTCTGCAGCGCCCGCACCTGCTCGACCGGCGTCGTCGCCTCGGCGACGGCCTCCGAGGCGATCTCGGCGAAGTCCTGCGGCACGCCGTGCTGGTCGGGGAGCGACACCGGAGCGAAGTCGTCGTCGGCGAGCGCGTCGTCGCTCGGCGACCCCGGGACGACGGTCTCGAGCGTGTACGCGTCGCCCGCACCCAGCTGCTGGGTGACGACGGCCGTCTCGGTGCCCTCGTTGTAGTAGGCCGAGCGCCGCAGATCGTCGGCCCGATCGCCGTCGAACGCGATGGTGCGCACGGCGCCGACCTCGGGCATCCAGACCCCGTCCAGGGCGGCGACCTCGACGCGCACCGTCGCGGGCGTGCCCTCGGCGTCGGCCGACATGTTGCCGCGCACCGGGCTGAACGCGCTCGAGGTGCCGGCGCCGTCGTCCGACACGTTGTACACGGTGCCGTCGTACGCGTCCATCGTGGCGAGGCGCACGCGCGCCTCCTTGGGCATGCCGGAGACGGTGAACAGCGGCTCGTCGGGGAAGTCGCGCACGAACGCCCGGAAGGACTGCATCGGGCTCGGGTACTCACGCACGTCGAACGGCGGGATCACGACGTCGCGCAGCACGTATCGCGGACTCTGCGGCGCGGCCAGCGCGCTCGTGGCCACACCGATGAGCGTCGCCACCACCACCACGGCACCGCCGAGGAGCAGCCGGCGCGCCGCCACACCGCGCACCGGGACAGCGTCCTCACCGAGCGGGACCGCACCGGTGCCGTGCTCCCAGCTCTGACGCACGGCGAGCCACACGGTGGCGACGAGCGCGAACACGACGCCCTGCACGACCGGCGCCGCAGGCTGCGAGGTGCCGAGTGCGATCTGCACGCCGAGGAACGCCCCGGCGGGGAGCAGCGCCCACGCCGGCGAATGCAGACGCAGCGCGAACGACGTCGTCAGCACCGCGGCGACGAGGGCCAGGAGGAACGGCACGACGAGATGGCCGTCGGATGCCGCGACCGGCGCCACGGTCGTGAGCAGCTGCTTCCATGACGTCACGATCCCGAGGCCCAGCTGTCGCAGGGTGTCGAGGGTGGGCACGACGCCGAGCACCGTCGTGTGTGGGAGGGCGAGCGCTCCGCCGAAGACGAAGTACGTCAGCAGGGTGAGCCCCGCGAGGGGGAGGATGCCCCAGCGAAGCCACGTGCACAGAGCGGCGAGCCCCACGCCGATCAGCGCGCCGCCGACGGCGGCGGGCAGGTAGGTCGGTCCGCCGAATGTGGGCCAGAAGCCGATGAGCGGCACGGCGAGGAGGGCGGCGACGGCGCTGAGATCGAGCACCCACCGCCGCGTCGGGAGCATCGCTCGGGCGGTCACGAGAGCACCTTCCGCAGCGCCGCGGGAAGCTGCTCGAGCGAGCCGACGGTCACGACGTCCGCGTCGCCGATCCGGCGCAGCGCCGGGGTCGACCCCGCCTCGGCCACGACCGCGAGGGTGCGGGCCCCGAAGGGCAGTCGCGCGCAGGCCGCGCGGAGGCTGTTGGCGTCGACGCCGCTGCCGCACACCAGCACGACCACGCTCGCCAGGGGCAGGGTCGCCGCCACGTTGCCGGCGAGGTCGACGACACCGCCGGCGCGGGGCCGCGAGTGCACGACCCCCGACAGCGAGTCGAGGAACTGCTTGCCGGTGCCCGACGGCAGCGCGCGCTCCTGCACCCGCACCTCGACCCGCTGCGAGTCGCGCAGGGCGCGCAGGCCCAGCGACCCGGCCGCCGACACCGCGAGCTCGAACTCCTCGTCGTCGCGGTACTCGCCCGGATGCGTCGACAGGCCGATCACGAAGTGCGATCGGCGTGTCTCCTCGTACTGGCGGACCATCACGGTTCCGGTGCGGGCCGTCGACTTCCAGTGCACGTGGCGCAGGTCGTCGCCCGGCTGGTACTCGCGCAGGGCGTGGAACGACACGTCGTCGCGCGACAGATCGGTGGCCGGGAGCCCCTCCAGGTCGCGGAGGAAGCCGAGCGACTGCCCGTCGAAGCGCACCGTGCGCGGGTGGACGAAGAGGTCGACCGGCTCGTCCTTGCGGTGCACGCGCTCGAACAGCCCGAGGGGGTCGCCGCGCACGACGCTCACCGGACCGACGGCGACGACCGCCCGCCGTGTCGTCGGGATGGCGAAGAGCTCCTCGGCCGACGCACCCGGGGCGAGGCGGTTCACCTCGAACTCGCCGCGCCCGGCGCCGACCGGCAGCACCACGCGGGACGGGAGGATGGCGCGACCTCCGGAGTTCGACAGCGTCAGCGCCCCGACCGCCCGCTCCCCCACGATGACGCGGGTGCGCGTGAGGTCGAGGGTCACGTCGTAGGCGGTCCGGCCGATGAGGAACAGCGCGCACAGCGCGAGAAGCACGGTGAGGACGACCGCGGCGACGGTGAGCTCCCACCAGCCGAGCGAAGGCCCCGCGATCCACAGCACCGCTGCACCGGCGATCAGCACCCAGGCGGCAGGGCGGACGACGCCGAGCACGCCGCGCAGCCGTCGCGCGACGCGGGCGGCGATCTCGCCCCACCACTCCCGGCGGTCCTGCGAGCGGACCGCCGAGCCGAGTGCTTCCGTCGTCATCAGGCCGCGGACCTCGCCTGCGGCGCTGCGACGTCCTCCATCACGCGCGAGATCACGGTCTCGGCGGACGTTCCGGCGAACTCGGCCTCGGGGTCGAGCACCAAACGGTGCGTCCACACCGCCGCGGCGAGCGCCTTGATGTCGTCGGGAGTGACGAAGTGACGGCCCTGCGCCGCAGCCCAGACCTTCGCGATGCGGATCATGGCGAGCGAGCCTCGGACCGACACCCCCAGGCGGGTCGCGGCATCCGCTCGGGTCGCCTCGGCGAGCTGCGCCGTGTAGCGCAGCACCGCTGCCTCGACGTGCACCGTCGAGGCCAGGTCGGCCATGTCGGCGACGGCTCCCGTCGTGATGATCGCGGACAGGCTCGCCGACGGGTTGCGGTCGGCCGCCCCGGCGAGGATGCGCTCGGCGGCCGCGAGGTCGGGGTAGCCGATCGACGTGCGGATGAGGAAGCGGTCGAGCTGCGCCTCGGGGAGCTTGTAGGTGCCGGCCTGCTCGATCGGGTTCTGCGTCGCGATCACGAGGAACGGACGGCCCGCCTCGTGCGTGACGCCGTCGACCGTGACACGGGACTCCTCCATCACCTCGAGGAGCGCCGACTGCGTCTTCGGCGAGGCGCGGTTGATCTCGTCCGCGAGGACGATCGACGCGAACACCGGACCCTTGTGGAACTCGAATCGGTGCGAGGTCTGGTCGTAGATCGTCACGCCGGTCACGTCGGAGGGCAGCAGGTCGGGGGTGAACTGGATGCGGCTGCTCGTGCCCTGCACTGTCGCGGCGAGCGCCTTGGCGAGGCTCGTCTTGCCGGTGCCCGGGGCGTCTTCGAGGAGCACGTGACCCTCGGCGAGCATCGCGCTGAGCGCCAGGCCGACCACCTCGCGCTTGCCGAGGAGCGCGCGGTCGACGTTGTCGACGAGCCGGGCGAAGGTCCCCTGGAACCAGGCGGCCTGTTCGGGGGTCATGGTCATCGTGTCGTCCTGTCCGTTCTCGTTCTCATCGTCTGGCCGCTAGTACCAGGTGATCGGATCGGCGGCACCCCAGCCGTCGATCGACACCCACGCCTTGCGGCCGGGGTTGCCGTAGTAGCACGTGAGCTGCACCGTGCCGTTCTCCGGCACCGCGTACGTTCTGGTGCCCCACGTCCCCGAGGCGTCGTCATTGCACCGCATGACGTAGTTGCCCGCCGGGAAGTCCGACACGGTCACCTTCATGTAGGCGCAGGAGTACGTCGTGCACTCGCCGGGCCAGTCCCCGGACTGCCCCTTGCCGGTCACGGCTTTCGGCACGGGCGCCGCGACCGTGGTCGCCTGGTCCGCCACGACGTTGGACCACTGGCCCGCGGCATCCTGCGCGCGAGCCTCGATCCTGTGGGTCTCGCTGTAGCCGTACCGGTTGTCGCGTGACCCGTTGTTGTTCACGTTCTGCCAGTTGCCGCCGTCGATGCGGATCTGCATCTGCGAGATGGCGCGGCCGTTCGGATCGGGAGCCCGCCAGGTGAACGTGATGTCGCGCCCGTCCCCGCTGCGCGCCGCCGTCACCGTCGGGTTGCGCACCGGACCGTAGGGTCGTGCGACGCCCGACGGCGCCGACTCGGCACCGTCGTAGCGGACGCCGTCCAGGGCCGTGTACGCGCGGACGCGGACCGTGTAGTCGGTGCCGTTGTTCAGGCCGCCGATCGTGCGGCCGTCCCAGTTCGCCTGCCAGCCGCCGCCGTTGAGCGAGTACTCGTACCCGAGTTCGCTGGCGTTCGCGCCGTTGCCCGGCGCCGGGTCGTAGGTCACCACGATGGCGCTGTCGCCGCTGGGCGTCGAGGCCTGGACGTTCGTCGGCGCTCCCGGCGGCGTGAAGGCCCGGCGCGGTGCGGACGGCGCGCTGTCGGCGCCCCAGCCCGCCTTGTTGCGGGCCGCGACGGTGAAGGTGTAGTCCGTCGTCGAGGCGTCGATCGCGAGAGCCTGCGACGTCTGGCCGCCGGGGATGCCGGCAATCGTGTTCACCACCGCGCCGCCGCGGATCACGTTCAGGCGGTACTCGGCGATGGCATCGCCGTTGTTGGCGGGAGCGCTCCACGACACGCGCATCTGCGCCTGGGCGCCGACGGGGTCGAGGCGCTCCGTGGTCGGGGCGGCTGCGGCATCCGGTGCCCGCGCGGGGATCTCGGAAGCCGACCACCCGCTCCAGCTCGAGGGGTCGGGCGCGCGGTTGTGCGCCCGTACGCGCACCTGGTAGGCCACGCCGTTCTCGAGGCCGTCCCACACGACGGAGTTGCCCGTGAGCTCGCTCTTCTGCACGATGCCCGACGGCGGGGCCGGCGAGATCTCGAGTGTGAACTTCTCGACGGGCGAACCCGGGGTCGTCGGCGTCACCCACGACACGGTGAGACTCTGGTCGCCGAAGACGAGCGCCGGCGGCTGCGGCGTATCGGGGCGCGCGTCGGGACGTGCGGGCGGCGACGCGGCCGAGGGGTCGGACGAGCCGACGCGGTTGACGGCTATTACGACGAAGTTGTACTCGACGTTGTTCGTCAGGCCGTCGAGGGTGCACGTCGTCGACGCGCACTCCTTCGTGTACGTGCCAGCCGTCGACGACACCTCGTAGTGCGTGATCTCGGCGCCGTTGTTCGCGGGAGGCGTCCACGACAGCACCACCGTGCGGTCCTGCACGCTCGACACGCTCGGCGTGCCCGGAGCATCGGGCCTGCCCTGCACGGTCAGACGGATCCGGCCTTCGACCTGCCGGTCGGGGTCTCCGGTGGCATCCTCCACGCGGTAGCGCACGACCATGGTCCCGAAGAAGTCGGCGTCCGGGGTGACGCGCACCTCGTCGCCGGCGATCTCCGAGGCGCCGTCGCCCGTCTCGGTCTGGACGTCGATGATCTTCAATGGCGTCTCGGGGAACGGGTTGACGTCGTTGCCCAGCACCGGCACGGACACGGTGTCGCCCTGGTGGGCCTCGTCGACGATGTCGTCGTTGGCCGTCGCGAGCTCACGCGTCGACGCGGTCACGCGCACCGTGACAGTGCCCTCGACGGGGTCGGTCTCGCCGTCCGACACCCGGACGGTCAGTCGCTCGATCGTGCCCTTCGGCGTCGCGGAATCGGCGCCGACGCGCAGGTCCTGACTGTCGATCGACGCCGACAGCCCGTCGGGCGCGCCTCCGACGATCTCGTAGCGCATGCCGTCGAGGTCTTCGGGGTCGGGGTCGGTGGTGAGCGCGCGCAGGTCGAGCGAGGTCGGGTCCTCGCCGGGCGCGACCTCCACCGAGCCGTCGGTGAACTCGGGCTGCTGGTTGTCGGGCGGGAGCACGGTGATCGGGAGCGTGAGCGTCGCCTTCCGGCCCTTCGGGTCATCGGGGCCGGTGCCGTCGGTGACCTCGAAAGTGAGCGCGTCCTGACCGAAGTAGCCCTTCTTCGACGTGTACTCGAGCGTCGTCTGGTCCTTGACGAGAGGCGCTCCGTCGGCGTTGACGGCGCTGACCTTGGCCGCCTCGGTGATCACCACGCGTGCATCGCCCGCGGCCTGTACGTACTCGCTGAGCGGGATCTCGATCGTCTCGCCGCTCTTGACCTCGATCGCCTCGGTCGAGATGAGCGTGGGCGGCAGCGACGAGAGCGAGGGGACGTGGATGAAGGCGGATGCCTCGAACCCGTCGCGGTCGGTGATCTTGTACGTCACCAGGCGGTCGGTGTCGTCGAGCGTCACGCGGATCCGGCCGTCGGAGAGCGCGCGCGCCGACGCGTCGTCGACCGACACCGAGAGGTCGTCGACGGTTCCGTCGGGGTCCTCGTCGTTGACGAGCACCTCCAGGTCGACACTGTCGCCGTCGACGTCCGCGGCGCGCACGTAGTCGTCGCGGGCGATCGGCCGGAGCAGAGGAACATCGTCGGCCACGGTGATCTGCAGCACCGCCTTCGCCGTCGCCCCCCGCGCATCGCGGATCGTGTACTGGAGCGAGGTCTCGACCTCTTCGTCCGGCGCGGTGACGATCACGCGGTCGCCGAGGACCTCCGCCTCGAGCCCGTCGACGTCGGGAACGATCAGCCCGCTGCTCACCAGTGCGATCTCATCGCCGTCCGGGTCGGAGTCGTTCGCCCGCACGGGCACCGCGACCGTGCGGCCCGGGCGCATGACGACCGCATCCTTCGCGGCGTACGGCGCCTGGTTGGCGCTCTCGGCGGGGGCGATGCCGACGCGGATGCTCCCGGTGGCTTCGGCGCCGAGCCGATCGCGCACGCGGTACGTGAACGCGTCGACCCCGCCGACCCCGTCGAAGGCCTCGTACACGACGTAGTTGGACCCCACCTCGACCACGCGGCCCTTGCCGGGAGGCGACGCGATGCCCTCCAGCCGGACGGAGTCTCCGTCGGCGTCGATGCCGTCGAGCGGGATCGCGATGCGCACCTGGCTGCCGTCGAGCGTCCGCGCCACGATGTCGTGCGGGCGGGGTGCGGCGTTCGTCTCCTCGTTGACGGGGAGCACCTGGATCGTCACGTACCCGGCGTCCTTCTGGCCGGTGCTGTCGATCACCTCGTAGGTGGCGTAGACGGTGCCCGGCTCATCGGACGCGCGGAAGCGCAGGACGTCCTGAGAGACGAAGATCTCGCCGTCCTGCGGGTCGACCAGCGGAGCGACGAGGTCGGGGGCGACGTGGATCGCGTCGCCGTTCGGGTGGTAGTCGTTGTCGAGCACGGGGATGTTCACGACGTCGCCCGCCCGCACCACGATCTGGTCGTCGTTCGCGACGGGTGGCTGAAGCTTGGTGGGGGCGGGGATCGGGATGACGATCACCTCGCCCTCGGCGGACTTCGAGCCGTTGGACACGCGATAGGTGATCCGCACCTGCGCCCCGAGAGCGGCCTGGTCGCTGATGCGCAGCGTCTCGTGGTTGATCACGGCGACCGAGATGCCGGAGTTCGGCTCGACCGTGACGGACTGGACGACGAGGATTCCGCCTGCCGGGTCCGAATCGTTCACGAGCACGTTGACGAGCACCTCGCCGCCGCTCGGCAGCAGCGCGACGTCGCGCACCGCCACCGGGGGCGCCGTCGAGTCCTTGTCGGGGAGCACCTGGACGCGGACCAGCCCCTCGGCGTTCTTCGAACCGGCGGCGACGAGGTACTGGACGTAGTAGTCGCCCGGGACGTCCGAGACGAACGCGAAGGTCTTGTTGGCGAAGTCGGGGGTGATGGTGGCACCCGGCACCTCGTCGACCCGGACGAGCCGAAGCGGTTCGCGGCCGGAGCTGGTGTCGTTGGCCACCGGCGCCACCGTGGCGACCTGTCCGGCCTGAACGACGACGCGGTCGGCGTTCGTGACCGGGTCGGTCGAACCCACCGGCCGCACATCGAAGCGAACGGTGCCGGATGACGGCTCTGTGCCGTCCGACACGACGATCGGCACGTCCTTGCGTCCCTGGGTGCCGCCGACGGCCCGGTAGGTGATGCGTCCGTCGGCGGTGAAGTCGGCCTCGTCGCCCTCCGCAGGGGCCACCGACAGCAGGAACACGTCGTCGCCGTCTGGGTCGATCCAGTCGGGCAGCACGTTGTACGACGCGACGCCGCCGGCCTCGACCACGACGGTCGTGACGCGCTTCTGCTTCGGGGGCGAGTTCTCGCTCCAGTCGTGCACGTTCAGCGTCACCTTGGCCGTGTCGGTGCCGCCGCGACCGTCGTCGATCTCGTAGGTGAACGAGGTCGACCCGGAGGCGTCCTCGGGAACCGACACCTGCAGCGCGGCCCCGTCGTCGATGGTCGAGACCTCTCCGAACGACGGCCCGTCGTCGGCCACCGCGGCGATCAGCACGTCGCCGTCGGGATCGCTGTCGTTGTCGAGCACCGGCAGCAGGGTGGTGCGGCCGGGACGCACTCCGAACTTGTCGTTCGTGGCGACCGGCGGGGTGTTGACCTCGGAGCGCTCGGGGAGCGTCGTCTCGACGGTCTCCTCGGTGGTCTGCTCGTCCTCTTCGGCCTCACCCTCGGGCGGGGTGATCTCGTTCCAGTTGTCGACGCGCTGCATGCTGTCGCTGGCCATCCAGGCCGCGCCGCCGACGATGTCGTTGAGCACGACGACATCGCGGTTGACGCGGAAGCGGAGCACGGACGAGGCCCGGACGCCCTCGACATCGGTCGCGAGGTCGTCGGCGTCGCCGACGCAGTCGCGGACGAACTTGGCCGACCCGTTCCAGGCGGCGTACGCGCATCCCTCGAGGAAGACGGGGGCCGCCGGATCGCCCTGCGCCCCGGCGGCCTGGACCACCGGGTCGGAGCCGTCGAGGGGTACTCGGACGAGAGCGGAGTCCGTCGCCAGGGTCACAGCGTCGCTCTGCGCGGACGGCTGCTGCAGGACGGCGGTGCGGCCGCCGTCGATCTCGGTGCGCCGGCCGTCGACGAACAGCGCGCCGCCGTCGGCGTCGAGGATGGCGGCACGGTCGCCGACCGCGGAGACCGTGACGGCCGACTTCGGGTCGAGGCCCTCGACCGCGGAGCGGGACGGCTCGGCCGGGGACCCCTCCGCGTCGGTGCGGATCGTCACGAGCTCCGCGTCCTCCGCCGAGACGGCGTAGACGGTGCCGTCGACGCCGGCCGCGACATCCGCTCCCTCGCCGAGGGTCGCGATCGGCTCGGCGCCTTCGACCTCGAACGAGCCCACGGCTGCCGCAGGCACGACCCACAGATCGCCCGCCGACGGGTCGAGGATGGCGACGGTGGACCCGCCGAGCACGACCTTCGCGCCACCGGGGACATCGGCCGACTCGGTCAGAGCCACCATCGCGGGGTCGATCGAGGTGATGCTCGAGTCGGTCTCGTCGACGACGAGGATGTCCGCCCCGGACTGGAGGATGTCGTACTTCCCACCGGTGGTGCGCAGACCCCCGTCGAGCACCTGCGACTCGTGGTTGAAGTGTCCGACGAGGAGCGCGGACTGCTTCGTCACCCAGACGCCGCCGTCATGGAGGTCGACCTCGGTCGTGGGATTGCCCTCGTAGACGAAGGCCATGGTCGTGATGGCCACGGCGGCGGCCGTGAGGACGCTGACCGACGCCACAGCGCGCGGACGCGAGCGGAGCCACGCGAATGACTTCATCGGACCTTCGGCCTCCTCCGTCGGTCGGGGCATGCGTGGCGAGCGCAGCGGCAAGACGTCTCAGCCTAACCCGGCGACCCGGACACCCTCCCCGGCGCGCGTCGCCTCGGAGATCGTATTCCGGGACCGGCCCCGACGCCCATGGGGAGATTCACCCATGGGCGCCGGGACTCAGCGGGCGACGTACTCGCGGAGGTGGTGCGCCGTGAGGCTCTCACCCGAGGCGACGAGATCTTCCGGCCTGCCCTCGAACACCACGAGGCCGCCGTCGTGGCCCGCTCCCGGTCCGAGGTCGATGATCCAGTCGGCGTGGGCCATCACGGCCTGGTGGTGCTCGATCACGATGACGCTGTTGCCGGCGTCGACCAGGCGGTCGAGCATCCCGAGCATGTTGTCCACGTCGGCGAGGTGCAGCCCAGTGGTGGGCTCGTCGAGAACGTAGATCGCCCCCTTCTTCGCCATCGAGATCGCGAGCTTGAGACGCTGCCGCTCACCCCCCGACAGGGTGTTGAGCGCCTGTCCGAGGGTGATGTAGCCGAGCCCGACGTCGATCATGCGCATCAGGGTGGTGTGCGCCGGCCCCTTGGTGAAGAACTCGGATGCCTCGCCCGCCGACATCGCGAGGACCTCGGCGATGTTCTTGCCGTCGAGGCGGTACTCGAGCACCTCGTCGCTGAAGCCGGACCCGTCGCACAGTTCGCACAGCGTCTCGACGGTCTGCGTGAATCCGAGCGTGGTGATGATGACGCCCAGGCCCTTGCACGCCGGGCACGCGCCCTCGGAGTTCGCGCTGAAAAGACCCGGCTTGACGCCGTTCGCCTTGGCGAACGCCGAGCGGATCGCGTCCAGGATGCCCGTGTAGGTCGCCGGGCTGCTGCGTCGCGACCCCTTGATGGGCGCCTGGTCGACCACGACCACGTCGTCGAACGCGGGGACGTTGCCGTGGATGAGCGACGACTTGCCCGAGCCCGCCACGCCCGTCACCACGGTGAGGATGCCCAGCGGGATGTCGACATCGACCTTCTTGAGGTTGTGCTGCTGCGCGCCTCGGATCTCGAGCACGCCCTTCGCGGCGCGGGTCGACTCCTTCAGCCGCGCGCGGTCGTCGAGGTGCCGGCCGGTGATGGTGCCCGACGCACGCAGGCCCGCGACATCCCCCGTGTACTGGATCTCGCCGCCGGCGCGGCCCGCGCCCGGCCCGAGGTCGACGATGTGGTCGGCGATCTCGATGACCTCGGGCTTGTGCTCGACGACGAGCACGGTGTTGCCCTTGTCGCGCAGGAGCTTGAGGAGCGCGTTCATCCGCTGGATGTCGTGGGGGTGGAGCCCCGCCGTCGGCTCGTCGAACACGTAGCTGATGTCGGTGAGCGCCGATCCGAGGTGGCGGATCATCTTGGTGCGCTGCGCCTCACCGCCCGAGAGGGTGCCCGACGAGCGGTCGAGCGAGAGGTACCCGAGGCCGATGTCGACGAAGGAGTCGATCGTCGCGCGCAGGCTGGCCATCAGCGGGGCGACCTCGGCGTCGTCGATCGTGCCGAGCCACTCCGCCAGGTCGGTGATCTGCATGGCCGCGGCATCCGCGATGTTCACGCCCTTGATCTTCGACGAGCGCGCGCCCTCGTTCAGACGGGAGCCCCCGCAGTCGGGGCACGCGGTGAACTTGACGGCCCGGTCGACGAACGCCCGGATGTGCGGCTGCAGGGCGTCGCGGTCCTTCTGCAGCACGGACTTCGTGAGCTTGGGGATGAGTCCCTCGTAGGTCATGTTGATGTTCTGGATCTTGACCTTCGTGGGCTCCTTGTAGAGGAAGTCCTCGCGCTCCTGCGCCGTGAAGTCCTTGATCGGCTTGTCGGGGTCGAAGAACCCGGACTCGGTGAACCCGCGCACCATCCAGCCGTCGACGTTGTAGCCCGGGATCGTGATGGCGCCGCCCGCCAGCGACTTCGAGCTGTCGAACAGCTCGTCGAGGTCGATGTCGCTCGCCTCGCCGAGGCCCTCGCAGCGGGGGCACATGCCGCCGGTGACCTCGAACGAGCGGCGCTCCTTGACGGTCTTGCCGCCCTTCTCGAAGGTCACCGCACCGGCGCCCGACACGGACGGGATGTTGAACGAGAACGCCTGCGGCGACCCGACGTGCGGCTGGCCGATGCGGCTGAACAGGATGCGCAGCATCGCGTGGGCGTCGGTGGCCGTGCCGACCGTCGAGCGCGAGTTGGCCCCCATCCGCTCCTGGTCGACGATGATCGCCGGGCTCACGTTCTCGAGGGCATCGACCTCGGGGCGGTTGAGCTGGCCCATGAACTGCTGCACGAACGTGGGGTAGGTCTCGTTGATGAGCCGCTGCGACTCGTTCGCGATCGTGGCGAAGACGAGCGACGACTTGCCCGACCCGCTCACACCGGTGAACACCGTGAGGCGCCGCTTGGGGATGTCGACGTCGACGTTCTTGAGGTTGTTCTCTCGGGCTCCGACGACACGGATCTGCTCGTGCGAGTCGGCGATGTGGGGGACGGATGCCTCGGCCATGGGGTCCTCTCGATCGAATGCGACCCTACATTCTGGCCGCGATCGCGGACACCGCGCTTCCTGAATCCGGTCAGGACCCGGGTTCGGGGCGGATCTTGTCGTTCGGGGCGCATGACGGCCGCCCCCATCGACGCAGCGCGCCCCGAACCGCCGGCGGCACGGTCAGGCCGCGTCGACCGCCGGCTCGATCGCGAAGTTGTCGCGGAAGACGCACGTCGGATCGACCCGCGCCTTGATCGCGCGCAGCCGCGCGAGCGTCGCGGGCGGGAACGCCTCGCCGATGCGCTCGGGCCGCTCCGACGAGTCGAAGCTCAGGTACATGCCGGCGATGTGCTCGGCGAGCGCCCGCCACTGCGCGTCGAGGCTCGCCGGGTTCGATCCCAGCGCGACGACGGAGAAGTTCGCCGACCGGTGGGCGTAGGCCGTCGCGTCCTCGGGCACGTCGGCCACCGCGCCGCCGACCGCGCGCAGCTGGAAGAAGGGAACGGCGCCGGATGCCAGCATCCGGGCCGCCGCCTCGGCGAATGCGGGCGTCACGTGCTCGATGAGTCCCGACCTCGAGTGCGGCTCGCCCGAGCCGTGCTGCGGACCCAGGTCGGCGTTCGCCATGACCTGGGCGTACGGGGCGACCTGGACGGACTGCTGCACGAGCGGCGCGAGCTCGGCGAAGGGCTGCAGCCGGGCGATGATCGTGTCGGGATCGTCGGAGTCGACCACGCCGTAAAGCTGCACGACCTGCGGCTGTCCGGGGCGCGGGCCGCCGGCGAGGAGGAAGACGGTGAGGTCGCGCGGCGCGTCCTCCACGATCCGCCCGTACCCCTCGAGGAAGCCGGGCAGGTCGTCGACCTGGAACGCGAGCTGCGCCCAGCCGACCTCGCCGACCTCGTCGACCTCGAACTCGAACGACGTCACGACGCCGACGTTGCCTCCGGCGCCGCGGATCGCCCAGAACAGGTCGGCATGGGTGCCGGCGTCGGCGCGCACGATCGAGCCATCCGCCAGCACGATCTCGGCGGCGCGGAGGTGGTCGATCGTCAGGCCGTGCTCGCGGGCGAGGAACCCGATGCCGCCAGCCGTCGCGAGGCCTCCCACGCCCACGCCGCCGTAGTCGCCCGACGACAGTGCCCAGCCGTGCTCGGCGAGTGCCGCCGCGACCTCCATCCATCGCGCGCCCGGCCCGATGCGCACGAGCCGGCGATCCACGTCGAGCACCTCGATCGCGTCGAGTCGGCGGAGGTCGATCACGATCCCGCCGTCGTTCGTGCTGCGGCCGCTGATGCCATGGCCGCCGCTGCGGACCGAGAGCGAGGCATCCGGATGGCGCCTCGCGAAGGCGATCGACTCGGCGACCTGCGCCGGCGAATCCGGCTGCAGGACGAGACCGGGCGAGCCGCCGCGCATGTACGTCGAGCGCACGTCGGCGTATTCGAAGTCTCCGGGCTCGATCGCTCTCACCCCCGCGGGCACGTCGTCGTAGGCGATGCCGTGACGTCGGGCGGCGAGGGCCGCGGATGAGCGGGCGGATGCCGTCGTCGTGCCGCGCTCGCCGCGCTCGCGCGCGACGAGCTCGCGCACGGCGGGAGCCACGTCCGCGCCGAAGGTCTGCAGCAGGCGCGGGTCGTCGCCCGCGAGGATGAACGTGCCGATGCCGTCCTCGATCGCGAGCCGGACGAGGCGCTCGGCGAACTCGCGCGGATCGGCGGCGAGCTGCCCGACGTTGAGCAGGCGGCGGATCTCGCGCGGATCACGGCCGACCGATGCGGCGGCCTCGTCGATCGCGGTGTTGCCGCGGCCGAGGTCGCCGGGCTTCATGTAGCCGAGCGAGGGCAGCCAGCCGTCGCCCTTGCGTCCGGTGAGGGCGAGCATGCGGGGCTTGTAGGCGCCGATCAGGATCGGGATGTCGTGGGCAGGGCGCGGCCCGCGCTTCGCTCCATGGACGCGGTGGTACGCGCCGTCGGTGAAGGCGCCGCGGCGCTCGCTGGTGTTCCACAGCTCGCGGATGACGTCGATCGCCTCCTCGAGCGCGGTCACCGCCTGACCGGGGGTCAGGCGTCCACCGCCCATGGCCTCGATGGCGTCCCAGAAGCCGCCGGCGCCGAGGCCGAGGTCGAACCGGCCGCCCGAGAGCAGGTCGAGGCTCGCCGCGCTCCGCGCGACGACGGCCGGCGGGCGCAGGGGCACGTTGAGCACGTTCGGTGCGATGCGGATGGTGTCGGTCCGCGCGGCGACGAACGACATGAGGGTCCATGTGTCGAGGAACGCGGGCTGGTACGGGTGATCCTGGAAGGTGACGAGATCGAGCCCGGATGCCTCGGCGGCCTGCGCGAGCAGGACGGGGGCGTCGGGGTTCGCTGCGGATGGGGTGATGAACGCGCCGAATTCGAGCACGTGGCCGTAGTCCATGTAGATCCTCCGAGTCCCGGAACGCCTCGGCCGGCCGGATCATTCCGGGCCGAAGGATGCCGCGAGCGCGATCGAGTCGAACAGGCTGAGCATCGCGTGGCGGATCTCGCCGAGCGGCGTCGCGAAGCTCGCGAGCGCGACGTGCTTCGAGCCGGGCACGGCGAACCAGTACTCCGCCTCGAGGCGGGATGCCACGGCTTCGACGCCGTCCTCGGCGACCGTCTCCTCGCGCACGCGGTCGATGCGCAGCATGCTCGCGCGCGGGCCGTCGAGGCGGCGTGCAGTGTCGATGCCCTCGACGCCGAGCACCCGGAAGCTCTCGCGCAGCACCCCGAGCACCGCGTCGGCCGACGTGCCGACCGCCGGCGTCATGCGCATGCCGGCCGGGGAGTGCACGGTGAGCGACGCCGGGGTGGCGAGGTCGGGCACGATCTCGAGGCACAGGAAGATCGCGTGGGCACCGGCATCCCTCCCGGCGTCGACGGCACGGCGGAGGTGGTCGCGCAGGCGCCGCCGGGCTGTCGCCGCATCGTCGGCGGTTCCGACGAGCTCGCGCACCGCGGCATCGACCTGTGCGGCGGCGACCGCCTCGTCCCGGGGATCGACGGCCAGCCACCGCCCGGGCAGCTGGAACGTCAGCTGCGGCGCGGCCGCCGTCGGGGCGTCGGTCGTCACTCGCCCGTGAGCCGGCGGAGGTCTTCGGGCGTCAGCCGAAGAGACTCGCCGGCGCCCGCCGCGATCCCGAGGCTGTCGGCGACCTCCGACGTCACGATCACATCGTCGGCCAGGGCCGACGAACGGGTGTCGTAGTCATCGCGGTCGCCGTCGATGAAGATGAGGCTCACGGGGTTGCGGGACACGGCCGCATCGTCGGCGAGCACCGGCGCGGCGCCGCGGACGGACGCGATGATGCCCTCGTCGGAGGAGTCGTCGAGGAACAGCAGGATGACCGTCGCGGTGTTCCACGGGGCGCCGGAGTGCTGCGTATCCGCGATCGCGCCGTTGATCCCGTCGACCCCGGCGAGCTCCGACTCGAGCCCGCTCAGATCGGGGTCGGAGGTGCACCCCGCGAGGGCCAGCGCACCGATCGCGATCGTCAGGGCGAGTGTCGTCCGCAGCAGTCTCATCGCGCCTCTACGACCCTCTCGTGTACGTGTAGGTGTGCACTTCCTCGTAGCTCGAGCCGCCTTCGGAGGCGAAGAAGATCTCGTCGCCGGGCCGCGGTTCGGGGAGGTAGCGCTCCGCCTCAGCACCATACATGGTCGCATCGTGCATGGGCGTGGTGAGCGGACGGTAGGTCTGCCAGTCTTCGTCGAAGCGCACGTAGTCGACGGGGTCGAGGCCCAGCAGCTCCAGGGTGTGCACCGGATCGATGCCGTTGTTGATCTGCGTGACGCGCACGTCGGGCGGCATGTCGCTGTAGTGCTTGTCGATCGCCGAGCCGGCCGTGAAGACCGACTCCACCCGATCGGCGACGCGCGGGTTCGTCGCGAGCTCCCCCGCCATCATCCCGCCGAGCGACCAGCCCGTGAACATGATGGGCGCGTCGCTCTCGAACACCCCGGCGTCGGTCATCGCGTCCCACACCGCCTCTTCATACTGCGTGGGCACGCCGGGGAACATCGACAGCATCACGTCGGCACGGACGTCGTTGAGCGCGCCGTCGGTGTTCGTGACGCTCCAGTTCTGCGTGCTCGGCAGCTGGATCCGCCACGACACCACGTTGCCCGCCGCGTCGCGGATCGCCACGACGCGGATCTCGGTCTCGGCGTCGAGGCCGTTGGCGTCCTGCTGCGCGAGGTCGACCATGAGCCCCTGGTAGTCGCGCGCCTCCAGATCGTCGAGCGCGGCATCCTTCTCGGCATCACCCGTCGGCGCCGTGTCATCGGTCTGCGAGCCGATGCGCTGGGGACTCCCGACCATCTCGGCGATGGCCAGCGTCAGCAGCGCGGCGGCGAGGAACGCGCCGAGCACGAGCAGCCCGACGACGCCGAAGATGACGAAGACCAGCCCGATCACGAGCGCCGCCGCCAGCAGGATGGCGATCACGACGAGCGCCGAGATCAGCGCGCTCAGTAGCTCCTGCAGCATCTCGACCACCGCGGCCAGCACCTGCGACGCCCACTCGCCGACCATCTCGAAGAAGTCGCCGATCGGATCCCAGAACTGATTCCAGTTGTCGCCGAACGAGTCCGCGCCGTGCTCGACGGCCGTCTCGATGGCGTCGATGGCCCGGTTCGCGGCATCCCAGATGTCCTGCCTCGCCTGGTTCAGCGTGCGGCGAGCGTCCTCGACCCGGCCCGCGGAATAGGCGGCGCCGTCGCTCGTCGACCAGAGCTCCTCATACAGCGCGTCGGTCGGCGCTCCCTCGGCCTCGGCGAGGGTGATATCGTTGCGCAGATCGTCGAGGTCGCCCTGCAGCCGGTAGCTGCGCGCCTGGTGGAAGTCGGCGTCGTCGACCGCGGCCCGCGCGGTCGACTGGATCGGCCCGAGCTCGACGGCGTACGTGGTGAGCGCCGTCGCGGTCCCCCCGTACCGCTTGCGGGCGCGGCGAAGCCCGGCGGCCGCCTCCGTGGCCGACTCCTCGAGCGCGTCGGTCGCCTCGCTGCGCTGGGCGTCGACCAGGTCGCGCAGGGCGTCGGCCGCGCGCTCGATCGCCTCGGCGGTGCTCTGCAGGCGTCGGGCGCGCGTCTCGAGCTCGGACGGACGTCCGGCGAACACGTCCTCGAACTCCCCCTCCAGGCCCGAGGTCACGGGGTCGTCCCGTGGCCCATGGATTCGTCGAGCTCGGTCATCGTCTCGTCGATCGCCTCGAGCCAGTCGCGCACCGTGACGAGCTGCTCCTCGAGCTTGCCGCGGTTGTAGTCCCAGTTGCCGGCGAAGTCGCGCACCTTGCCCGCCAGACGGTGCTCCCCGGTGAGGTCGGCGAGATCGTCGCCGACGCGATCCGCGCTGCGGAAGGTCGAGAGCGCGCCGGCCACCCGCCCCCGTGCGGCGCGGATCCCCTCCAGATCGAGCTGGATGTCGCCCATCGGCCCCCCTCGGTGATCGAATGCGCCGTCATCGCGAGCCTAGGGCGGCGGGCCGAGGCATCCGATGGGGACAATCCCCCATGCGGTCAGGCCGCGCGCCAGCACCCCGCCACGTGATCGTCGACCATGCCCGACGACTGCATGAGCGCGTACATCGTCGTGGAGCCGACGAAGCGGAACCCGCGCTTGCGGAGAGCCTTGCTCAGGGCGTCGGACTCGGCGGTGGTCGCCGGCACGTCGCCGAAAGACGCGGGACGCGCGTGGGATGCCGGAGCGAACGACCACATGAAGGCATCGAGCTCGCCCGGCTCCATGTCGAGCACCAGTCGGGCGTTCGAGATCGTCGCGAGGATCTTCGCCCGGTTGCGGATGATCCCGGCGTCGGCCATGAGCCGCTCGACATCCGCCTCGCCGAACCCTGCGACCGCCACCGGGTCGAACCCGGCGAACACCTCGCGGAAGCGCGGCCGCTTGCGCAGGATCGTGATCCACGACAGCCCGGCCTGGAAGCCCTCGAGGCTCATCTTCTCGAACAGCGCGCGGTCGCCGTGGAGGGGGATGCCCCACTCCTCGTCGTGGTACCGGCGGTACTCGGGGTCGTCGCCGACCCACGCGCACCGCGCGACGTGGTCGGGTCCGGGGCGGGTGTCGGTGGTCACCCGTTCACCCTAGGACCGGCCGCCGACGGTCACGCGCGCGGTTCGCGCAGGTACGCCTGGATCTCGTCCGTCGCGACGGCCTCGCCCGGAAGCGGAGTGCGTTCGCCGTCGGCGCGGAGCCCGTCGAGGAACACGACGATCTGTCGGGCGACGATCCGCTGGCGCGCGACGTCGGGCAGGTAGCCGTAGTCGCCCAGCCCGAAGGCGGCGAGCGAGATGTCGTTCGCCTCGACGTCGGGGCGGAGCATCCCCTCGTCCTGCGCCCGGCGCGTCACCTCGCGGAGCGAGGCGTCCCAGTCCGCGCCGTGACGGATGTCGGGATCGAGCTCGGCCATCCGCCGGATGACTCTCGGCACGGCCGGCCGCGACAGCGTGAGGAGAGCCAGGCCGGTCACGAGCGCGACGACGCCGTCCCAGCCGGTGTCCTGGCTCACCATGTCGTCGATGACTCGCTGCTGCTCCACGGTGTGGCGATCGTAGAGCGCGCGCACGACGTCGTCGACCGACGCGAACCTCCGGTAGAGCGTCGCATTGCCGACGCCGGCGAGGCGGGCGAGCTCGCTCATCGACAGGTCGGGCTCGTTGCGCGCGAAGTGACGCTCGGCCGCGGCGAGGATCTGCTCGCGGCTGCGCTGAACCTCGACGCGCTCCGCGCGGACCCGTCCTGCACCCTCCACGGACCCAACGATACGTTCACGCGGGGCGGCCCGGGGGACGACGCGAAGCCCGGTCACCGCGGTCGGCCTGGATCCCCAGAGGCCGACGACGTCCCACACGTCCGCGTGGCGCCGTGCCGAGGCATCGGCACGGTCGGGCTCCGCGTCGGTTGTCCCCGGGGCGAAGCTAGCGGAGTTCCTATCCGGACACAAATCCCCAGTTAATCGAGGACGCCGGCACCCTCACTTCTTCTTGAGCGACTTCTCCGACACGGGAGCGTCGCCCGACGCGGCGAGCGCGGCGTAGTAGTCGCGCGCCTCGTTCTGACGCTCGAGCTCCGCCCCCGACGCGATCGGCGCGCGCACGTGCTCGGGCGCGAAGCCGTAGGCGTCGACGAGGTCCTGCGCGTGCGGACGCAGGCGGGCGGCGAGGCGGTCGATGTACCGGGAGACGGATGCCGCGCGCTGCGCCGACAGACGCCCGTTGATGAGGTACCAGGCGAGGTGCTTCTCGATGAGGTGCAGGCCGAAGAGGTCGCGCAGCCAGGTCAGGACCTGCTTCGTGCCGTCGTCGTCGACCTTGTTGACGCCGTCGGTGAACGCCTCCCACTGCAGCAGCTCGGCGTGTGCGCGCGCCGCCTCGATGAGTTCGGCCTGGTGGCCGTTGAACAGCGCAGCCGCGTCGGCGGGCGAGAGCTTCGACGCCGGCCGCAGCGCTCCCGCGATATCGGAGACCATCTGCTGCACGCGCCCGGCGAGCAGCTCGTGCTGCTGGTCCTCGCGGAGCCCGAGCTCGACCGAGCGGGCGGTCGAGCCGAGGTCGGCGACCGACTGGCCGAGCTGACGCAGCCCCGCGCCGTGGAAGAGCTTGCCGGCGGTCTGCTTCGCGGCGTAGCGGGCGAGGGCCGCGGCATCCTTCCCCTTGAACTGCTGCGCGAAGTCGGACAGCAGCCGCTTGCCGACCAGCTGCAGGAGGACGTTGTTGTCGCCCTCGAAGGTGACGTACACGTCGAGGTCCTGGTGGAGGCCGACCATGCGGTTCTCGGCCAGGAAGCCCGAGCCGCCGCAGGCCTCGCGCGCCTCCTGGATCGTGTCGAGGGCGTTCCAGGTCGACAGGGGCTTGAGCGCGGCCGCGAGGGTCTCGAGGTTCTCGCGCTCGGTGGACGTGTCGTTGCGTCCCGAGAACACGCCGTCGAACGCGCGCAGCAGCTCGTCGTGCGCGAAGAACTGGGCGTAGTTCTGCGCGAGCAGGGGCAGAAGGCGCCGCTGGTGCTTGCCGTAGTCGAGCAGCACGACCTCGGCCGTCCCGGCGCCGGAGTCGAACTGGCGACGCTGGTTCGCGTAGGTCAGCGCGATGTAGAGCGAGAGCGCGGTGCCCGTGGTCGCGGCGCCGTCGAGCGACACACGTCCCTGCACGAGCGCGCCGAGCATGGTGAAGAACCGGCGACCAGGGGTCGGGATGTCGCTCGAGTACGTGCCGTCGGCGGCGACGTCGCCGTAGCGGTTGAGCAGGTTCGTGCGGGGGATGCGGACGTGGTCGAAGTGGAGGCGGCCGTTGTCGATGCCGTTCAGCCCGCCCTTGACCCCGTCGTCCTCGCCGCCGATGCCGGGGAGGAAGTTCCCCTCCTCGTCGCGCAGCGGCACGAAGAAGCAGTGCACGCCGTAGTTCACGCCGCCCGTGATGAGCTGCGCGAACACGGTCGCCGCCTTGCCGTGGAGCGCCGCGTTGCCGAGGTAGTCCTTCCATGCGCCGCGGAACGGCGTGTGGATGACGAACTCCTCGGTCTCGGCGTCGTACGTCGCCGTGGTGCCGATGGCCGCGACATCCGATCCGTGCCCCGTCTCGGTCATCGCGAACGCGCCCGGAAGGCTCATGTCGATCACGCCGGAGAGCCACCTGTCGTGGTGCTCCTTGGTGCCGAGTTGGAAGATCGCCGAGCCGAACAGGCCCCACTGCACGCCCGACTTGATCTGCAGGCTGGGATCGGCCAGCACGAGCTCCTGGAAGCCGGCGAGGTTCGCGCCGTTGTCGCCGAGGCCGCCGTACTCGGCGGGGAATGCGCGACGCGAGCCGCCGTGCTCGACGAGGAGGTGGAGCTGCGTGAGCGTGCGCTCCCGGTGCTCGGCCATCGGCTGACCGTCGATGCGCCAGAACGCCGGGTCCTTGATCATCTCGCGCGCCTCGCGGCGGGTGTCTGCCCACGTGCCGAGCAGCAGGTCGGTGACGGCGGCGACATCGATGCGGGGATCGGATGCCTCTTCCGCGGTGTGCGGGGCGGTGGGAGCTCCGCCGGCAGGCGTGCGCTTGCTGGTGGCGGGCTTGTGTGAGCGGACGGCGGCGTCGGCCATGTGCGTCACCTCTCGGTGTCGGTGGGCGGAAAAGTCATCTCCGACGGTAGGACTCCCACAATGACCGCCCAAACCGGTTGGAGCACTACGACAACGCGACCGCGTCACGGGTCGCCCCCACGTTGTGCCCTCCCCACACCCGCCCCTCCCTCCCCCGTCGCCCGTTCCCCGTCGCCCATTCCCCGTCGCCCGTTCCCCGTTCGCGTCCCCCGTGCCCCGTCCCCGTCCCCCGTCGGTTTGTGTGGAGAAGATCACGCTTCGACGCTCGGAAAGCGGAACCTTCTCCACACAAACGGACGCGTACGGAGACGGAGGGAGGGGAGGATGGGGGCATGCAGATCACGCTCGAGCCGTGGGGCGAGGGCGACCTCGAGCTGCTCCGCCGCGCGAACACGCCGGAACTCACGCGCTACCTCGGCGGGCCCGAGACCGAGGACGCTCTGGCCGAGCGGCACGCCGAATATACGGACGGCGGCGAGGCCGTCCGCATGTTCCGCGTCGAGGTCGACGGTGCGGCGGCCGGGTACGCGGGCTGGTGGGAGCAGGAGCATGACGGGGCTCCCGCCTACGAGGTGGGGTGCGTGATCGAGCCCGCGTGGCAAGGGCGCGGCGTCGCGTCGACCGTCCTGGCCGAGGTCGTGCGGCGGGCCGCCGACGCCGGCGGCGGGCGCCCCATCGTGGGCTACGGGCACGTCGGGAACGAGGCATCCCATGCGCTCTGCCGTCGCGTCGGATTCACGCTCGAGGGGACCGGCGTGTTCCCCGCGGCCGACGGCGGCGAGCCGACGACCGTGAACGTCTGGGTGATCCGCCCTCGGGGGTGAACGGCGGACGGATGCCTCGCCCGCAGCCGCGTCGGTGTCAGAGGCCCTTCGCACAATGGTGAACGAAGGACGGCGGTGCGATGCAGGTCACGCTCACACGATGGGGTCCCGACGACCTCCCGGTGCTCGAGCGCGCCAACACCCCCGAGATGACCGCGCACCTCGGCGGTCCCGAGACCGACGAGCAGCTGCGCGAACGGCATGCGCGGTATCTGCGGCTCAACGCGAGCCGCGAGGCGTGCATGCTGCGCATCGACGTCGACGGCGTGCCCGCCGGCGGCATCGGGTACTGGCAGGCCGAGCACGACGGCGTGCCCGCCTTCGAGACCGGGTGGAGCGTCGAGCCGGACTGGCAGGGGCGCGGGGTCGCGAGAGAGGCGCTGCGGCAGCTCATCCGGCTGGTCGTCGCCGACGGTCGCCGCGGGCTGCTCGTCGCATATCCGGGCGTCGACAACGCGGGGTCGAATGCGCTGTGCCGCGGAGCCGGGTTCGAGCATCGCGGATCGGCGACCGCGCCCTGGCGCGGCGGCGAGCTCACGTTCAACAACTGGCTGCTCGACGTGTCGCCGCTCGATCTCGCTGGGCGGCAGCCCGGGGTCGACGAGCAGTTCGACGGCGACCTGCTCGATGAGGCGAGGTGGTGGCCGTTCTACACGCCGCACTGGGCGTCCCGCGAGGCGACGCGGGCGCGCTGGAGCCTCGGCGGCGGTGGGCTCGAGCTGCGCGTCGGCGAAGACACCCCGCCCTGGGCGCCCGAGCTCGACGGCGACCTCCGGGTGTCGCACCTGCAGACCGGTCAGTTCTCCGGGCCGGTCAGCAGCGACGTCGGCCAGCACCGATTCCGCGACGGGCTCGTCGTGCGCGAGGAGCAGCCCGAGCAGCGGGGCTGGCTCGTGCGCCACGGTGTGATCGAGGTACGCCTGGCCGCCGTCAAGCACCGCGATGTGATGGTCGCGTTCTGGCCGATCGGCTTCGAGGAGCGTCCCGACGACTGCGGAGAGCTGTGCATCGCCGAGATCTTCGGCGGCGAGCTCGACGACGACGGAGGCTGGGTGGGCGTCGGCGTCAAGCCGCAGAACGATCCTCGACTCCGCGAGGACTTCGAGAAGATCCGGATCGACGGCGACCTGACCGCGATGCACGACTACGCCGTCGAGTGGACGCCCGAGCGGGTGCGCTTCTTCATCGACGGCACCTGGGTGAAGACGGTGGTGCAGTCGATCGACTATCCGGTGCAGTTCATGCTCGACGTCTACGAGTTCCCGCGGCCCGACGGCATTCGCGACACCGCTGCGCTGCCGCACGTGCTCCGGGTCGAGCGGGTGCGTTCGTTCCCGCCCGCCTGACTCTCGCTGTCCACAGGTGGCGAGCGCCGCGACCCCGTTGCCTTAGCCTCTCTGAGGCGAGTCGAAACCGACCGTCGGTGGTGGCGGTCGAGCGGAGACAGCGGATGGCAATGTCGGACAGGTTGAAGAAGGGTCTCGCCGCGGGCGCGGTCTTCCTCGGTGTGGGAATCGGCGGCCTCGTGGTCAACGACGTCGTGAACGGGCCCGACGCCTCGCGCGACGACACGACACAAGAGGTCGTCGAAGCCGGCAACGAAGACGTCTTCGCCCTCCGTGTTGGCGACTGCTTCGACGACGTAGAAGCCGCGGAGTTCGCGAGTCTGCCTGTCATCCCGTGCGACGAGCCGCACACCAATCAAGTCTTCGGCTCCTACGCGCTCCCCGACGGGGACTGGCCCGGCGACGAGAGCATCGGAGAGGGGAGCATCGCCGAGTGCGACGCTCTGTTCGAGAAGTTCGTCGGGATCGGCTACGACGAGTCCGCGCTCGACTGGTGGACCATCAGCCCGACCGAGGAGAGCTGGACCACCGAGGACGACCGCGAGGTCCAGTGCGTGATCTTCGACCCAGCCGGCGAGGTCACCGGCACGCTCGAGGCCGCAGCCCGCTGACACCGGAGGGCGCCGACCCGATCCGGATTGACGCCCTCACCGGTGCGGCCTACATGCTCAGCCCGCGGCCGGGCCTGCGGCAGTGGCCGACGGCGAGCCTGCTGCCCCGCGTCGCGTCCGTCTAGACGTAGCCGAACAGCGTCGGCTGCTCGCGGAACGAGACGGCGTCGGGGGCGCTCCGCGAGACCCCGAGCCATGTCTCGGCCACGACGTCGAGCGCGTGCTCGGCGCTGACCGCGGCGTCGACCAGCTCGACCGCGATCACGTGGGGACCGGGGTCCACCTCGACGACGAGGGCCGCGGCGAACCCGGTCTGCATCCGCGTGCGGGGCTCCAGCTCGGCCGGGAGGGCGTCGTCGACGCGGACGAGGACGCGGGTGCCCTCCCAGCCTTCCTGGAACTCGATGTGGATCGGGATCACTTCTTCGCCGTGCCCTTCCGCGCGGTGGTCGACTTCGCCGCCGGGCGCTTCGGCGTCGCCTTCGCAGCCGACGACGTCGACCTCGTCCCTGCCGACCGTGTCCGCGCCGGCTCGAACGACTCGGCCTTCTGCTCGACCTCCTCGAGCACTCGAGGGAGGACCCCGCGCGCTGCGAACACGTCGTGCATCTCGCGCTGCATCGCCGCGGCCGAGGCATCCGCCCCCTCCCGCGCCGCGTCGGCGGTGATCGAATCGACCAGGCCGTGCATGCGGATGTGGCCGAGCGACTCGGCGGCCGCCGGTGTGACGAGCGCGCGCTCCGACAGCGCCAGGGCCTCGTCGAGGTGAGCCGCTCGCGTGCGGATCGCACCGCCGGCGTCGGCCACCGAGCTCTGCGCGTCGGCCCCCTCGGGGATCTGCAGCACCTTGAAGTCCCGCGCGAGCGGTCGGGCGATCGCCGCAGCCGCGTGGATCGCGATGCGTGAGTCGGGCAGCCGGTCGATCGCCTCGAGGAGCGTGTCGTTCGCGACGGTGTCGACTGCCGTGCCGTCGAACGCCAGCGCACGACCGACCCTCTCGGTGAACACCGCACCCGCGAGCCCGGCCTCCTCGTACGACCGCGGCGACGCGACGCGCAGCGAGAACGGCTCGCTGCGCAGCGGCCGTCCGTCGATCTCGACCACGGCGATCACGTCGTACGAGCCGGGCTCGGAGACGTCCCAGCCGTTGAGGCCCGCGAACACCGGCAGCGACGCGTAGACCGCGCCGCCCGCGGGCAGCACGCTCGCCGCCGCGTCGGCGCAGGTGCGGGCGTACGGCATCCACTGCCGCGGCTCCTTGCCCGGCGACGACACGATCGTGAGCACGTGCTGCGGGTCGAGGAGGTCGGCGTGCACGATCTTCGGCTCGCCGCTCGTGTTCGTGAGCTTCAGCTCGAGCACGACCGGCTCCAGGAAGTCGAACACGGCCGTCTCACGGTTCGCGCGCACCTCGAGCCGATACTCGGCCGGCGGGAGCTCGCTGAACGCCTGCTCGAACGAGTGGTTGTCGAACCAGTCCGCGTTGCCCATCTGCACGAAGCGCGACGGCGCGTGCCGCATGAACAGCAGCTCCTCGTCCGAGAAGCGGTACGCGAAGTCGGAGAAGAACGCGGCCTGACCGCCCGACACGAAGTACGGGTAGTTCATGAACGAGCGCGCCTCCGGCTGGTCGGCCATCGGGATCCATGGCGTCCCCAGAGACTTCTGCCATGCGTGGGCGAGATTGAACGCGTGGCCCATCTCGTGCACGGCCGTCCAGAACCTCATGCGGCTGTCCCACGCCGCGGGCGCGGCATCCCCCGCCGGCACGTCCCTGATGAACGAGTCCGTGAAGATCGCCGTGCCCTGACGATGGTTCGGCCCGATGTCGTCGAACATGATGCCGCCGAGGCTGTGACCCTGATCGTGCTGGCGCGCCCAGAAGGTCCAGAGCGCCCACTGCGGGGCGTCGGCGAAACGCGACCAGTACGTCTGCATCGCGTCGTGCATCTCGGCGTCGCTCCACGTCGTGTTCGCACCGGCGCCGCTGATGGGCACGCTGCCCGCGGCCGCCGTGCTGACGTCGAAGCCCGCCCGCCGGAACACGGTCTCGATCGACAGCGTCTCGGAGGCGAGCGAGGCCGGCCGGTTCGGGTGGTCGTGCGTGCCGATCTGCGTGACCGGCTCGGAGTCGCTGGTCGAGTCGAACTCGAACTGCACCGGGTGGAACGACGCGGTCTCGAACGGATACTTGCGGGTGAGCGACTTCCCCCCGGGACCGGTGAACACGACGGTCGCATGACCGCCGAGGCCGAAGAACGACGGTGTCACCTTGATGTCGACGCGGTCGTACGCGAAGCCTCCGGCACCGAAGCCGTCGGTGTACCAGATGGGTCCGGCGTACCGCCACTTGCCCGTCTTGGCGACCTTCGCGATCCACGACTTCTGCTTCGACAGCAGCGAGATCGTCGTGCCGCTCGCCGTCATCTGCGGGAAGTGACGATCGACGTCGAGCCGGAGCTCCTCGCGGAGCACGAGAGGCGAGAACGCGATCGGCGGCCCCTCGACCGCGTCGGCGGCATCGGCGGTATCGGCGGCGCCGTCGGACTCGGACGTGGTGCGGGTGAACGGCAGGGGCAGCCGTCGGATGACGTAGGTTCCGCTCGCGGACGCGAACCGCCGCGGGAAGAAGTCCAGGTCGTCGGTCGGGATCGGAATCCGATCGAAGAGCGCGGCGTCGATGCCGGACTCGTTGTCGATGATGGTCATGTCTCCTCCTCGGATGACCGGGGGCGGGCGCCCCCTGATGAGGAGGGGCTCCGCTGAGGAGGAGATACATCGCCGACGGATGCCGCAGCCCGCGGCACCGGCCGGTGGCCGCACCCGCGGTCAGGCCGCGCGGATGACCTCGAGCACGGCGTCGCCGTAGGCCTCGCGCTTCTTCGCGCCGATGCCGGTGACTCCGTCGAGGTCGGCGAGGCTCGCCGGGCGGATCTCCGCCAGGGCGCGAAGCGTGGCATCGCCGAACACGATGTAGGCAGGCACGCCGAGCTCCTTCGCGATACCCGCGCGCCACTCGCGCAGCGCCTCGAACAGGCTCCGGTCGCCTTCGGCGAGCGTGTCGGAGGCCGACGTCTTGCGCACCCGCGTGGTCGTGGTGCGCCCGAGCACATCGCGCCGCAGCGGCACTGGCGTCTCGCCGCGCAGCACGCCCCCGGCCGGCTCACCGAGGGCGAGCGTGCCGTACTCGCCGCGGGAGACGAGGATGCCGCGCGCCAGCAGCTGCCGGATCACGCTGCGCCAGTCCTGCTCGCTGAGGTCGGAGCCGAGACCGTAGGTCGACAGCGCGTCGTGACCCTGCTGGCGGATGCGCTCGGTCGACGATCCGCGCAGGATGTCGATCAGGTGGCCGGCGCCGAACGCCTGGTTGCGCTCGCGCTGCAGTCGCACGATCGTCGACAGCAGCTTCTGGGCGGGGACGAGGCCGTCCCACGTCTCGGGGGCCTCGAGGCAGGTGTCGCAGTTGCCGCAGGGAGCCGAGTCCTGGCCGAAGTAGGCGAGGAGGTTCTGGCGGCGGCATCCGATCGTCTCGCAGAGACCCAGCATCGCGTCGAGGTGCTGCCCCAGGCGGGTCTTGTAGGCGCGATCGCCGGGGCTCTGGTCGATCATGCGGCGCTGCTGCACGACGTCGCCGAGGCCGTACGCCATCCACACCACGGACGGGTCGCCGTCGCGGCCGGCGCGGCCCGTCTCCTGGTAGTAGCCCTCGACCGACTTCGGCAGGTCGATGTGCGCGACGAACCGCACGTCGGGCTTGTCGATGCCCATGCCGAAGGCGATGGTCGCGACCATCACGACCCCGTCGTCGCGCAGGAACCGCGACTGGTTCGCGGAGCGGATGGAGGAGTCGAGGCCCGCGTGGTACGGCAGGGCGTCGAAGCCCTGCGTGCGGAGGAACTCGGCCGTCTGCTCGACCGACTTGCGACTCAGGGCATAGACGATGCCGGCCGACCCCTCGGGCTGCGAACGGATGAACGCGGCGAGCTGGCGTCGCGGATCGGTCTTGGCGTCGATGCGGTACTGGATGTTCGGCCGGTCGAAGCTCGACACGAAGTGCCGGGCGCCGGGCAGCCGGAGCCGCTCGGTCATCTCGCGGTGCGTGGCCGGCGTCGCGGTGGCCGTCAGTGCGAGGCGGGGCACGCCGGGGAAGCGCTCGGCCAGGTCGCCGAGCGCGAGGTAGTCGGGACGGAAGTCGTGGCCCCACTGCGATACGCAGTGCGCCTCGTCGATCGCGATGACGCTGAGGCGACCCCGCGCGAGGAAGCGCAGCGTGGCCTCGGTGTTGAGCCGCTCAGGCGCGACGTACAGCAGGTCGAGGTCGCCGGCGAGGTAGGCCTGCTCGACCGCAGCGCGCTCGGGCGGCGACTGGGTCGAGTTGAGGTACGCGGCGCGCACGCCGTTGGCGACGAGCGCATCGACCTGGTCGTGCATGAGCGCGATGAGCGGGCTCACCACGAGGCCCGTTCCCGCACGCACCAGAGCGGGCACCTGGTAGCAGACGCTCTTGCCTCCGCCGGTCGGCATCAGCACGACGGCGTCGCCACCGGCGATCACGTGCTCGACGATGGCCCCCTGCTCGCCGCGGAACGTGTCGTAGCCGTAGACCTCGTGGAGCACGGCGCGCGGATCGGCGCCGGCGAAGTCGCGGCGCGGCGCCGCTGCGAACGCCGGCTCGGGCGCCCCGAGGCTCGGCGCGGGTGGCGCGAACCCGCGCGACGGCTCGACGTAGGGCGGCTCGTCGAACTCGGGCGGCGGAGCGAGCTCGTCGGGGTCCCACACGAGGTCGGCGTACGGGTCGCCCTGCGGAATGCTCATCGCTCCCAGGGTAGCCCGGGCGTCCGACGGCGCAGGCGGCGCCGACCGACTCTCGGACGTCCGCGCGACCCCGCCGTCTGGGGAGGAACCGCCGACCGCTGTCGGGGTTCGGGGCGCCCCACCGGTCACCGCGGTGCCCCCGAGGTATTGTCGGGGTCATGCAATGCCGTTGACCCGCCTCCGCCACCCTGTCAACCGGCGCCGTCGCGCGCCCGCTCGGCCCCGCCGCTCGATGCACTGCCGTCGGCGCGGGACGAGGCATCCGAAAGGCCCTGCATGTTCTCCTCGGCTCCCCTCCCTTTTCACGGGAAGACCGCCCTCGTCACCGGCGTCTCCCGCCGCCGCGGCATCGGCTTCGCCGTCGCCTCGAAGCTCGCCCGCCTCGGTGCGAGCGTGTTCATCCACCACTACAGTCCCCACGATGCCGATCAGCCGTGGGGCGGAGACGATCTCGACGCAGTCCGCGCGGGGCTGCGCGAAGCGCTGACGCCCGAGGCATCCCTCGGCGATCTGAGCGCCGACCTCCGCGACGCCGCCGAGATCTCGCGCCTGGTCGATGCCGCTCGCGGACTCACCGGCCGACTGGACATCCTCGTCTGCAACCACGCGCAGAGCGGCGGAGACGGGTCGATCCTCGACATGACGGCCGAGCGGCTCGACGGCTTCTGGGCGGCGAACACGCGGTCGACCCTGCTGCTGACCCGGGAGTTCGCCGCGTTGCACGGCTCGCCCGCTCCCGGCGCACGGCCGGGCGAGCGCACCGGGCGCACCGAGCCCTTCGCCGAGCCGGTCGGGCGCGTGTTCTGGATGACCTCCGGCCAGATCCACGGCCCGATGCGCGGCGAGGTCGCCTACGCCACGAGCAAGGCCGCGCTCGCCGGCATCACCAAGACGGTCGCCGCCGAGCTGCTCGACCTCGGCATCATCCTCAACACGATCGACCCCGGGCCGGTCAACACGGGCTACCTCGACCCGGAGACGACCGACCGGCCGCTCGAGGAGCTCACCGAACTCGTGCGCGCGACGCCGTTCGGACGATTCGGCCACCCCGACGACCCCGCGCGGCTCATCGCGTGGCTGTCGACGCCGGACGGCGCCTGGGTCGTCGGGCAGGTCCTCAGCAGCGACGGAGGGCTCGGGCTCGCCTGACCGGTTGCCCCGGCCCGAGGTGTCCCTGCGGTGAGCGGGATGCCGCAGCCCCGGGTCGTCCCTGCGGTGATCGGATGCCGCAGCCCCGGGTCGTCCCTGCGGTGATCGGATGCCGCAGCCCCGGGTCGTCCCTGCGGTGATCGGATGCCGCGGCCCCGGGTCCAGCGGACCGGCTCCGGCGTCGCCGCCGCACCCCTGTGCCATGACTCCGCCTGCGCCGCGCCCCGGTGGGGACAATCGGCGTGTTTCCGCACGGGCCCGCCGGCCCGGGGGAAACCAGGCGGAGTCATCGCACATGGCGCCCGCTCGCCGCCCGGCCCGCGCAACCCCGGCGCTCGCCGCCGGGCACGCGGCTACAGCCGCACGACCTCGGTGATCCGCACCACGGCGGTGCCCTCCTCCTCGGACGCGGCGAGGTCGACGACCCCGCGGATGCGCCAGTCGTGGTCGCCCGCGGGATCGTCGATCGTCTGCTCCACCTTCCAGAGACCGGATGCCTCGGCATCCGTCTCGTCGATCGTCACGAGCCGCGGCGACCTCGCCGGTCCGCCCGTGCGGAGCTCGTCGTGCTCGTCGAAGTACGCGTCGAGGGCGGCCGGCCAGTCGACGTCCGGATCCAGGGCGACGAGGTCGTCGTCGCGCTGCAGGGCCGCCAGCTGCACGCGGCGGAAGAGCTCGTTGCGCACGAGCACGAGGAACGCCCGGCGGTTCGTGAGCACCGACGGCGGCGCGGGCGGCACCACGGGCGCCGTGGGGTCGTCGACCGGGTTGATCAGCGCCTCCCACTCGTCGACGAGGCTCGAGTCGACCTGGCGCACGAGCTCGCCGAGCCATGCGACGAGGTCGAGCAGGTCCGGGGTCTGCGCCTCGGTCGGCACGGTCTGGCGGATCGCGCGGTAGGCGTCGCTGAGGTAGCGCAGCACCAGTCCCTCGCTGCGGGCGAGCTGGTAGTGGTTGATGAGCTCGGCGAACGACAGGGCGCGCTCGAACATGTCGCGCACGACCGATTTGGGCGACAGCTCGAAGTCGCGGATCCACGGCTGGCTCGACGCGAACACCTCGTACGACTGCGCGAGCAGCTCCTCCAGAGGCTTCGGATACGTGACGCCCTCGAGCAGCTCCATGCGCTCGTCGTACTCGATTCCGTCGCGCTTCATCGCGGCGACGGCCTCGCCGCGGGCGAGGAACTGCTGCTGCGACAGCACGGGGCGCGGGTCGTCTAGCGTCGCCTCGATCACGCTGACGACGTCGAGCGCGTAGTGGCCGGTGCCGGCGGTTCCGGGCGCTCCGGCGGCCGCCGCACCGTGGCGCAGCTCGACCTCGGGGTCGAAGAGGCCGATCGCGGCGAGCGCGAACGGCGACAGGGGCTGGTTGAGCGCGAAGTTCGGCTGCAGATCGACGGTGAGCCGGATGCCGCCGCCGGGCAGGATCTCGACCACGTCGGCGGCGAGCAGCGTGCGGAAGATGGCGAGCGCCCGCCGGGCGAGCTCGAACTGCCGGGCGCGGGGCTCGTGGTTGTCGCGCACCAGCGAGCGCACGTTGGCGAACACGTCGCCGCCGCGCGCGATGACGTTGATGAGCATCGCCGCGGTGAGCTGCAGCTGCGGCACGAGCGGCTCGGGCTCGGCATCCACGAGCCTCTCGAAGGTGGACTCGCTCCAGTTGACGAAGCCCTGCGGCGCCTTCTTGCGCACGACCTTCTTGAGCTTCTTCGGGTCGTCTCCGGCCTTGGCGACCGCGGCGGTGTTCTCGATCTCGTGGTCCGGCGCCATCACGACGACCGTCCCCGCGGTGTCGTAGCCGGCCCGGCCTGCGCGGCCGGCTACCTGGTGGAACTCGCGGGCGCTGAGCTGCCGCATCCGCTGTCCGTCGTACTTGGCGAGCGCGGTGACCATGACCGTGCGGATCGGCACGTTGATCCCCACGCCGAGTGTGTCGGTGCCGCAGATCACCCGCAGCAGCCCGCGCTGCGCGAGGGTCTCCACGAGACGCCGGTAGCGGGGGAGCATGCCGGCGTGGTGCACGCCGATCCCGGCGCGCACATAGCGCGACAGGGTCTTGCCGAAGGCGGTCGTGAACCGGAATCCGCCGATCGCCTCGGCGATGGCGTCGCGCTGCTCGCGGCTGACGACGCGGGTGCTCGACAGCGCCTGCGCCCGCTCCATCGCGGCCGCCTGGGAGAAGTGCACGATGTACACCGGGGACTGCCCGGTGTGCAGGAGGTCCTCGACGGTCTCGTGCACGGGCGTGCGCGCGTAGGAGAAGTGCAGCGGCACCGGGCGCTCGACGCCGGTGATGCGCGCCGTCGGGCGGCCGGTGCGCCGGGACAGGTCGTCGGCGATCGCGGTGACGTCGCCCAGGGTCGCCGACATCAGGATGAACTGCGCACGCGGGAGCAGCAGCAGCGGGACCTGCCAGGCCCAGCCGCGGTCGGGGTCGCCGTAGTAGTGGAACTCGTCCATCACGACCTGGTCGACGGCCGCATCGGCTCCCTGGCGCAGCGCGAGGTTCGCCAGGATCTCGGCCGTGCAGCAGATGATGGGGGCCTCGGGGTTGACCGACGAGTCGCCGGTGACCATGCCCACGTTCGCCGCCCCGAAGATGTCGACGAGGGCGAAGAACTTCTCGCTCACGAGGGCTTTGATCGGCGCCGTGTAGTAGGAACGCCCCCCTCGCGAGAGCGCGGCGGCGTGGGCCGCGACGGCGACGAGCGACTTGCCCGTGCCGGTCGGGGTGGACAGGACGACGTTCGACCCCGAGACGATCTCGATGACCGCCTCGTCCTGCGCGGGATACAGCGTCAGCCCGCGATCCTCCGCCCACTCGACGAACCCGAGATAGGCGGTGTCGTCGTCGGCGCCGCGCGGCACGGCGTCGAGGAGGGAGAGGGGCATGCCCCGAGTCTGCCAGGCCGACGGCGAGCGGCCCCGCCTTCGATGTCGTTCACCCAGGCCGTGAGCCTCGCCGGACCCGCGCTGGCGGAACACCTGCACCGGCGCCTACGTTGACAATGACGACGAAAGGATGCCGATGCCCGCCTCCACAGATGAGATCACCGTCGTGCGCAACGACGAGGACCGCCGCTACGAGATCCACGTGGGCGACATCCTCGCAGGATTCACCCAGTTCAGGGTGGATCGGCTCGGGCGCTACCTCTATCCCCACACCGAGGTCGACCCGGCCTTCCGCGGCCGCGGCCTCGCCCAGAAGGTCGTGGCCGAGGCGATGGCGGACTCGGCCCGCCGGGGCGAGACCGTCGTGCCGCACTGCCCGGTGGTGGCGAAGTACCTCCACGAGAACGACGTGCCCGGCCTGACGGTCGAGTGGCCGTCTCACGCCCGCCCCGAGTGACGGGTCCGCGATGACGAGGCTCGACACCGACGACGCGGTCGCGACCGAGGCATCCGCCGACTGCGACGGACCTCGCGCTCTGCTGCTCGAGGCCCGCGAGGTTCCCCTGGGCGGCGTCCGGGCGATGTCGGTGCGGCGCGCTCTGCCCCAGCGCGACCTTCCGCTCGTCGGGGCCTGGTGCTTCCTCGACCGGTTCGGGCCGCAGGTCGCGCGCATGCGCGTCGAGCCGCATCCGCACATCGGGCTGCAGACAGTGACCTGGCCGTTCGCCGGAGACGTGCGCCACCGCGACTCGGTCGGCAGCGACGTCACGGTGCGCCGCGGTGCGCTCAACCTCATGACGAGCGGCGCGGGCATCTCGCACTCCGAGTACTCGGTGGGCGAGGATGCCGCGCCCCTCGACGCCCTGCAGCTGTGGGTCGCCCTGCCCGAGTCGCGTCGGCACGGCGCTCCGGCGTTCGAGCAGCATCCGGAGCTGCCGGTGGTGGAGCTGCCCTCCGTGTCTGGTCCACCGGGGGCGGCGGCCGTCGTGCTCGGCGACTTCGCCGGCGTCTCATCGCCCGCCACGACCTACACCCCGATCGTGGGTGCCGAGATCCGCGTGTCCGCCGGATCGCGATTGCGCCTGCCGCTCGATCCGGCGTGGGAGCACGCCGTCGTCGGGATCGATGGCGATCTGGCCGTTCACACGGGGCCGGATGCCGCGACCGCCGTGGACAGTGAGCATCTGCTGTACCTCGGGATCGGCCGAGAGGGCGTGGAGGTCTCCAGCGAATCCGGCGCGACACTGTTCCTCCTCGGTGGCGAGCCCTTCGAGGACGACATCGTGATGTGGTGGAACTTCGTGGGCCGCACGCACGAGGACATCGTCGAGGCGCGCGACGCGTGGGAAGCGGGCGGCGAGAGGTTCGGCCGGGTCGTGGATCACGGCGACGAGCGGATCCCGGCGCCGCCACTGCCTGCGGTACGCCTCACACGGCGTCGCCGGCGGCTCTGACGACCCGGACCACGGGCGGGACGCGTCCGCGCGGACAGTACTCTTGGCAGGTGGCTGCCGCTTCCCGACTCTCGACGAGCGTTCTGCTCACGTGCGCGGCGATCGGCGTCGCCGCGGGCGTGCTTCAGGCCGGTGCCGGCGCGATCAGCGCGCCTGTCTCCGCCGCGGTGCCGATCCTGTACGGACTCGTGCTCGGCGTCCACGTCCTCCCCGGCGTCATCGCGCAGGAGCTGCTGCGCGCGCCCTGGGTCGCGCTGATCACCCACCTCATCGCGGCCCTCGTCGCGAGCGCCGTCGTTCCGGTGTGGATCGGCCGCTACGTCGGAACCGCACTGCTCATCGGCGGCCTGCAGGAGCTCATCGCCGCGGCATCCCGCTACCGCAGATGGGAGCCGTGGCGGTTCTTCCTCTCGGCGGTGATCATCGGCGTCGTCATCGCGGCGGCGATCTGGTTCGCCGCCGACGCAGCGCGATTCCCGCTGTGGGCGCAGATCGTCTACGTCGCGCTGTTCGTCATCGGCCCGGTGCTGTGGACGGCCGTCGGTCTCGCAATCGGCCGTGCTCTGCGTCGGGCCGGCGTCCCGCGGCGTCGAGCGCACTGAGCGCGGCCTCGGTTAGGGTCGGCTAAGTTAGGAGACACTTAGCTCACTCCAGCCAGGAAGCCCCGTGACCGCACCCGAGCGCGACCCTTCCGCCGCGCTCGCGGCGGAAGCCGGCGTGCCCCTGGTGAGGGTCCGCGATCTGGCGATCACGCATGACGGCGAGACGACGGCGGCTCCGGCATCCGTCACCTTCGACATCGCCGCGGGCGAGGTCGTGCTGCTGCTCGGGCCGAGCGGGTCGGGCAAGTCCACGCTCACGCTCGCGCTGAACGGGCTGATCCCGCACGCGGTCCCCGCTGACGTCGACGGCACGGTCGAGGTCGCCGGAGTCGACACCGTCGCGACGACGGTCGCCGAGCTCAGCACGCGGGTCGCGATGGTGTTCCAGGATCCCGACGCACAGCTCGTGACGGGAACCCTGCTCGACGAGGTGGCCTTCGGCCCCGAGAACCTCCGGATGCCGGTGGCCGAGGTGCTCGCGCGCGCCGAGGCCGCGCTGCGCCGCGTCGGGCTGTGGGAGCGTCGCTCCGAGAATCCCGACCGGCTGTCGGGCGGCGGGCGACAGCGTCTCGCCATCGCGTGCGCCCTCGCGATGGGCTCGCCGCTGCTCGTGCTCGACGAGCCGACCGCGAACCTCGACCCGCGCGGGATCGAGGAGGTGTACGCCGCCCTCGCCGAGCTCGTCTCGTCGGGCGACCGTGCGATCCTGCTCGTCGAGCACAATCTCGACGCCGCCGTCGGCTTCGTCGACCGCGTCGTGGTGCTCGACCAGGACGGCCGGCTGGCCGCCGACGGCACCGTCGACGACGTGCTGCGCCGCCGCGCCGACGAGCTCCACGCGATGGGCGTGTGGCTGCCGGTCTCGGCGATCGCCGCGCTGCGCCTCCGCCGCGCCGGGTACGCCCTCGATCCGCTGCCCCTCACGCCCGACGAACTGCGCGCGGCCCTCGAGGGGCTCCCTGCCGCGCCCCCTTCAGTGGTCGAGCGAGCGCCGCGCGACGCATCCTCCCGGGCCGAGGCATCCGCTCCCCTCATCACGGTGCGCGGCCTCACCCTCCGCCGCGGGCGGACCGAGGTGCTGCACGGCATCGACCTCGACATCGCCGAGGGCGAGTTCGTCGCGGTCGTCGGCGCCAACGGCGCAGGCAAGACGACCCTCATCCAGGCGCTCGCGGGCGTCGTGCCGCCGCCGAAGGGCAGCGTGCACGTCGGGGGACTCGACGTCGGACGCTCCGACGCCCGCACGCTGTCGTCGCGGATCGGTTTCGTGTTCCAGAACCCCGAGCACCAGTTCATCGCGCACACGGTGTTCGACGAGATCGCGCACGGCCTTCGGCGGCAGCACCTGTCCGACGATGAAGTCCGAATCCGCACCGTCGCCCTGCTCGAGCGCTTCGGGCTCGACAGCAGGGCCGGCGCCCATCCGTTCCTGCTGTCGGGCGGGCAGAAGCGGCGCCTCTCGGTAGGCACCGCTCTCGTCGCCGGCGCACCGGTGCTGGTGCTCGACGAGCCGACGTTCGGGCAGGATCGCGCCCGCGCCGACGAGCTGCTGAAGCTGCTGGGCGAGCTGAACGCCGAGGGCACCACCGTCGTCGTCGTCACCCACGACATGCAGCTCGTGACCGAGTACACGCATCGCACGATCGTCCTCGCGGACGGACGCGTGCTCGCCGCCGGACCGACTCCCGAGGTGTTCGGCGACACCGAGCTGATCGAGCGCGCCGGCCTGCGGCTGCCGCCGCTCCGGCGAGCGCTGCACGGCATGGAGGGGCATCCCGAGCTCTCGGGTGTCGCGCGCCTCGCCGATCTTCCCGACGGCGTCGGAGGATCGGCATGACCGCGACCGGCCCCATCACGGCGGCACAGGGCCTGCATTCGACGGCCGACCCGTACGCCCCGCGCGTCCCGGCGTCGCCGATGCGGTTCCTTTACGGGATCAACCCGCTCGCGAAGCTCGCCGCGCCGCTTCCCGCGATGGTGCTGCTGGTGTTCGTGCGGGATGCCGCGACCCCGCTCGCGTTCCTCCTGCTGAGCTACGTCGTCCTGCTGATCGGCGTGAGCTTCACGCGGCGCCTCATCGCGATCCTGGTCGCGCTGCCGATCGCGGCGGCGATCATCGGCATCGGCTTCTCGCTGTGGACGGATGCCTCGCGCGTCGACCAGTCCGTGATCGTGTGGCAGATCGGCTCGTGGACCCTGTACGGCGGAGCCCTCGCGATCGGTCTCGCCACCGGCCTGCGCATCGCCGCGATCGTCGCCCTGACGCTCATCGTGGGCCTGTCGACGACCGGCCCCGACCTCGTGCGGTCGACCGTGCAGCAGCTGCGCGTGCCGTACCGCATCGGCTACACCGCCCTCGCGGCGTTCCGGTTCGTGCCGCGGTTCGGGCACGAGCTCGAGGTCATCCGTCAGGCGCACCGCGTGCGCGGCGCCCACGGCGGACGCGGTCCCTTCGCGGCGATCGCGCGCTGGTTCGGCTACATCGTGCCGCTCATGGCCGGCGCGATCCGTCACGCCGAGCGCGTCGCCCTCGCGATGGACGCCCGCGCGTTCGGCGCCCACCCCGACCGCACCGAGCGGCACATCGTGCCGTTCCGGGTGCGCGACGTGGTGTTCATCGTGCTGTTTCTGACGGTCTCGGCCGTCGTCTTCTGGATCTTCTTCCCGTGGGGCCTTGCCTAGTCCGCGCCCCGAACCGATCGACCGACGGAGAAATCGATGGCCCTCGCCAGCAGACTCGTGAAGCCCGAGACCCAGGGACTCGTGCACCTGACCGTCCTGCGCCGCGAGCGGATCGCGCCTCACTGGATGCGCGTCACCCTCGGCGGAGGTGAGATCGACGCGTTCCGTCCGATGGGATTCGACCAGTGGTTCCGCATCTTCCTGCCACTGGGCGGCGACGAGGGGCTCGACCGGCTGCCCGCGAAGGCGAACAAGCTGTTCGGCTACCTGAAGTACCTGCGGATCCCCGACGGCGTCCGTCCCGTGATGCGCAACTACTCGGTGCGCGCGTTCCGTCCGGCGACGGCGGAGTCGGATGCCGAGCTCGACGTGGACTTCGTCCTCCACGGCTCGGCCGAAGACGGCACAGCGGGTCCGGCGTCCCGGTGGGCAGAGACGTGCGCCTCGGGCGAGAGCGTCGTGCTCATCGACGAGGGGCTCGCGTTCAATCCGGAGCGCGGCACCGACCGGGTCGTGCTCGTCGCCGACGAGACCGGGCTCCCCGCGGTCGCCGCGGTGTGCGCCTCGCTTCCGTCGCACACCTCGGGTCTCGCGATCGTCGAGGTGCCGTCGGCCGAGGACGCCCTCGAGTTCGAGCATCCCGCCGGCATCACCGTGCGCTGGATCGTCCGCGACCCCGACGTCAAGCCGGGAGCTCTCGCGCTGCAGGCGCTGCGCGAGGCGTCGCTGCCGGATGACCCGTTCCACGCCTACATCGTGGGCGAGCAGGCGCTCCCGACCGAGGCGCGGCGCCACCTCGTCGCCGAGCGCGGCGTCTCGAAGGATCTCGTCAGCTTCTGCGGCTACTGGCGTGTGGGGGCGGCGTCCCCCACCCCGAAGTCGCAGGCGACCGCGGAGGCCCGCGCATGAGCCGCGTCACGACGGCGTACCTGCTGACGTGCGCCGCGCTGGCTCGTCGACGGAGGGACGTCACATGCTGAAGCAGGTCGCGGAGGGCGTTCTCGTCCACGAGAGCGCGTTCATCCAGAGCAATTCCGTGGTCGTGGAGGGCCGCACCGGCGTCCTGCTCATCGACCCTGGGATCACCCGCGACGAGCTGGCGGACCTTGCCGACGACCTGCGCGAGCGGAACCTGACCGTCGTCGCCGGCTTCTCGACGCATCCCGATTGGGACCACGTGCTGTGGCACGCGAGGTTCGGCGACGCGCCCCGTTACGGCACGGCCCCCTGTGCGGCCGCGATGGACGAGCTGTTCTCGCACGCGGACTGGAGGGACCTCGTCGCCGACGGGCTGCCGCCGGAGCACGCCGACGAGATCCCCATGGAGCTGCTCGGCCAGATCACCGGCCTGCCGGCCGGAGCGGTGCAGGTGCCGTGGGACGGGCCCCGGGTCCGGATCCTCGAGCATCGGGCCCACGCGCCGGGCCATGCGGCGCTGCTGGTCGAGGAGAGCGGCGTCCTCGTCGCCGGCGACATGCTCTCCGACATCCTGATGCCGTTCCTCGACCTTCGGGCCGAGAACCCGATCGACGACTACCTGGCGGCGCTGCGGCTGTTCGACGGGGTGGCCGGCGATGTGGATGCCGTCATCCCCGGTCACGGCTCCGTCGGCGACGGCGCGCAGCTGCGCTCACGCATCGACCTGGATCGCGCGTATGTGGAGGCCCTCCGCGACGGCGACGAACCCGACGACCCGCGCATCGGTCCGTCGGCGCCGCTCGAGTGGCTGACCGACGTGCACGACTGGCAGGTTCAGCGGCTCGCCCAGATGACGGACGACGAGACGTCGAACTAGGGTGAGGCCCGTGAAGCGAATCTGGCCGTTCCTCGTGCCCGGCATCATTCTGAGCGCCGTCGGTCTGGTGTGGACGCTGCAAGGTCTCGATGTGCTTCGGGGTTCGGTGATGAGCGGCTCGCCCCTGTGGGCGATCGTCGGTCCGATCGTCCTCGTGGTGGGGCTCGTTCTGATCGGCATCGCGATCGCCCGGCGACGCCGCAGAGTGCAGTGACCCGCGACTCCGACTCGGCGCCGGGGGCCGGCGATACTCGACCGTCGGCCGGCGCCCGGTGGGTCGTCGTCGCTCTGTTCGAGCCCCTTGCGGTCGGGACGACATTCGATCGGAGCGCGTGGCCCGAGCACGTGACGCTCGCGTCGAACTTCGCCCTGGACGTGCCCGTCGCGTGCCTCATCGACGCCGTGCTGCGCGCGTGCCGGCCCGCGGGACCGCTCCTCGTGGAGTTCGCCGGCGGCGCCCTCTTCGGGCCCGATCGGAACATCCCCGTGCAGCTCGTTCGATCCACCGCGATCGTTGCTCTGCACCACGGCCTCGCCGACCGGATCGAGTCATTGCCGGGATTCGTCGCCGACGCGCCCGGCTATTGGCGTGACGGCTACCGCCCGCATGTCACGCTCCGTCCGTCCACCCGGGTCGCCGAGGGAGACATGTGGGCTGCCACCGGCATCGCCCTCGCGGGACTGCGCGGCTCGACCGCGAGGGTCATGGCATACGCCCGCCATCCGAACGACGGCATCGCTTCGGCGACCGCGCCGGGCTGACCGGGAACGGGACTCCTCCTCCCCGACATCGCCCGCGCCGTCCGCCGGGTTCCCTCCGGTTTCTCCACAGCTGGCCGTAATCACCTCTTCCGAGCA